>CABXRL010000008.1 GCA_902514605.1 uncultured Pelagibacteraceae bacterium | reverse complement strand
TATAAATCACTGGATGATTTAATAAATAATACTGTTCCAGAAAAAATACATTTTAAAGGTGAACTAAATATTGGTGATTCAAATTCAGAATATGAAGCACTAAGAAAATTGAAGGCAATTTCAAAAAAAAATCAAATTTACTCAAATTTTATAGGTATGGGTTACTATGGAACCTATACACCACATGTAATTTTAAGAAATATTTTAGAAAACCCAGGATGGTATACTTCCTACACACCGTATCAGCCAGAAGTAGCACAAGGAAGATTAGAAATGTTATTAAACTTTCAACAAATGGTAGTTGATTTCACTGGTATGGATATTGCAAATGCATCTTTACTAGACGAAGGCACTGCAGCAGCAGAAGCTATGGGCTTAAGCGACAGGCTTAATAAAAGTGATAGTAATTTAGTTTTTGTCTCTGAGAATTGTCATCCACAAACAATTGAAGTTATAAAAAACTAGGGCAGAGCCCATAGGTTTAAAAGTTTTTGTTGGAAATGAAGATAAAGTTTTGGAGCAATTAAAAGAAGATATTGTTTGTGGAATTTTACAGTACCCTGGAACCTTAGGTGATATCAAGGATCCTAGCGAGGCAATAAGTAAAATTCATAAAAAAAATGGTAAAGCAATTTTAGCTTGTGATCTTCTTGCGCTTGCAAAGCTTAAAACACCAAGAGAACTTGGAGCTGATATCGCAGTTGGAAGCTCTCAAAGGTTTGGAATTCCAATGGGTTATGGAGGACCACATGCAGCATTTTTTGCAACAAAAGATGAATACAAAAGATCTATGCCAGGTAGAATAATTGGTGTATCAGTAGATAGACATGGAAATAAGGCTTATAGACTATCACTACAAACTAGAGAGCAGCATATTAGAAGAGACAAAGCTACAAGTAATATTTGTACTGCCCAAGCATTGCTAGCTATAGTATCAGCAGCATACGCAATTTACCATGGGCCAGATGGAATAAAAAATATCGCTGAAAGAGTATCCCAACTTGCAAAAAACTTTGCTGATAAAATTAAACAATCTGGATATGAACTGTATTCTGATTATTTTTTTGATACTGTTACAATTATTACCAAAGACAAAACTGATCAAATTTATAAAAATGCTTTAAATCAAAAAGTTAATATAAGAAAAGTAAATTCTGAGATGCTTGCTGTTTCTTTCGATGAAAAAAAAAATGTTTATAGAGTAAACCAATTACTTAAAATTTTTAATGCAGCAGAGTCAATTAAAAAAGAAGACCCTTCAGTAAGTCTACCTAATCTACCGAAAAATTTATTAAGAACCTCAAAATATCTAGAACATCCAGTGTTTAATTTATATCGTTCAGAAACTGAAATGTTGAGATATCTTAAGAGGTTAGAAGATAAAGATATTGCCCTAAACAGAACTATGATTGCGTTAGGTTCATGCACCATGAAGTTGAATGCAACTGCTGAAATGATCCCAATATCGTGGAGAGAATTAGCCGAGCCTCATCCGTTTGTTCCTATTGAGCAGATGGAAGGGTATAGAACATTGTTCACAGATCTTAAAAATTGGTTAAGATCAATAACTGGTTTTTCAGGAGTTTCACTTCAGCCAAATGCTGGCGCTCAAGGAGAATATGCGGGATTGATGGTAATTAGAAAATATCATTTAGATAGAGGTGATAAAAATAGAAATATATGTCTAATTCCTAGCTCAGCACATGGAACTAACCCAGCAAGCGCTCAGATGGTAGGAATGAAAGTTGTAGTTGTTAATTGTGATAAAGAGGGAAATGTTGATTTTGATGATTTGAAGAAAAAAGCAGAAATTCATTCGGAAAATCTTGGAGCTTTAATGGTAACATATCCGTCTACACATGGTGTATTTGAAGAAAAAATATCAGATATTTGTGATTTAATTCACAAACATGGAGGTCAAGTTTATATGGATGGTGCAAACTTAAATGCACTTGTTGGCATAGCAAAACCTGGAAATTTCGGCCCAGATGTTTGTCATATAAACTTACATAAAACATTCTGCATTCCACATGGTGGAGGAGGACCTGGAATGGGACCTATTGCATGTAAAAGACATTTACAAGTTTATCTTCCCAATCATCCAGTCGTTAAAGATTGTGGTCCTGCAACTGGAATAGGAGCTGTCTCAGCGGCACCATGGGGAAGTTCAAGTATATTGTCTATTTCATGGATGTACATAAAGATGATGGGATCTAAGGGTTTAAAACTTGCTACTCAGGTGGCAATACTAAATGCAAATTATATTGCTGGAAGACTAAAAAATCATTATCCAATTTTATACAAAGGTTCAAATGGTAATGTTGCTCACGAATGTATTATTGATATTAGATCAATTAAATCGGAAACAGGTGTCACAGAAGAAGATATTGCGAAAAGATTAATTGATTTTGGATTTCATGCGCCAACGATGTCTTGGCCCGTATCTGGAACAATGATGATAGAGCCAACTGAGAGTGAGAATTTGTCTGAGTTAGATAGGTTCTGTGATACACTAATTAAGATAAAAGAAGAAATAGATCTAATTAAAAATGGAAAGCTTGATAAAATTGATAATCCAATAAAGAATGCTCCTCATACAGACACGGAATTGGCTTCTGATAATTGGAAACATAAATATTCAAGAGAAGAAGCTGCTTATCCAGCTGAATTTTTAAAGAAAAATAAATTTTGGCCTCCAGTTGCAAGAGTAGACAATGTATACGGCGATAAAAATATTTTTTGCACATGTCCGAGCATGGAGGAATTTAAAGAAGATGCAGCTTAATAATTAATGAAAATTGCTATTGTTGGCTCAGGCATTTCAGGATTAAGTGCTGCTTATTATCTATCGAAAAATAATCATGTGGATTTATTTGAAAAAGAAGATCATTTTGGCGGGCATTCTCATACAATTGATTTAATTATTGGAAAAAAAAAAGTTGCAGTGGATATAGGTTTTATTGTTTTTAATTTTAAAACTTATCCAAATTTAATTAAATTTTTTGAAGAAAATAAAATCGATATTGAAAAAAGTGATATGTCGTTTTCTGTAAAAGTAGAAAATTCAAACTTTGAATATTGTGGGAAGGGACTAAGTGGAATTTTTTCAAACAAAATGAACTTATTAAATTTTAGGTTTTTAAAAATGGTTTTTGATATTATCAAATTTTATAAAGAGTCAGACTTATCGAATACATTTGACAAAGAAATTACATTGGGTGATTATCTAACAAAAAACAATCTTTCTAAAGAATTTAGAAACTATCATATAATACCAATGGTATCTGCTATTTGGTCAATGCCACCTTATGCTGCTAACAAGATGCCCTTAAAATTTTTTTTAAAATTTTTTCAAAATCATGGGTTATTTAAATTAAAAAATAGACCACAATGGTACACAGTGTCAAAAAGAAGTAGGACTTATGTTGAAAAAATCATTTCAAAAATTAGCGGTGAATACTTTAAGAATTATCGGATTAATAAAATCAAAAGTAGAGATCATGGAGTAGATTTATATTATGGAGGAAATAATGAATTTTTTGGTTACGATAAAGTTATAATAGCAACTCATGCAGATGAAGCATTGGCTATGATTGAAAATCCAAGTGATCTGGAAAAAGAAACATTGTCAAATTTCAGTTATAAAGAAAATATTGCCTATATACACACAGACCAGGGTGTAATGCCAGAAAACAAGAAGGCCTGGTGTTCTTGGAACTCGTCTATGAAAAAAAATGAAATTGAAAAAAATTCAATAACATACTGGCTAAATTTATTACAAAATTTAGAATGCGAAGAAAATATATTCCTTACACTTAATCCTTACTTTAAGATTGAAGAGTCAAAAATTTTAAAAAAAGTAAAGTTTACTCATCCATATTTTGATCAATCAGCCCTAGATTATCAAAGTAAGCTTAAAAATTTGCAGAATAAAAGAAATATTCTTTTTTGTGGCAGTTATTTTGGTTATGGTTTTCATGAAGATGGAATAAAATCATCTATTGAAATGCTAAAAAACCTTAATGACTAGCTCAATCTACAATGGAACAGTAATTCATAAAAGATTTAAACCAAAAATACATTTTTTTAAATATAAAGTATTTTCTTTGTTATTAGATTTGTCTGACTTAAATCGTTTAGATAAAGACATTAGTTTTTTTTCTTATAACACTTTCAATTTGATAAGTTTTTTCGATAAAGATCATGGTGAAAGAGACGGTTCATCACTATTTGAATGGGTAAAAAAAAGCTTAGTAGAAAACAATATAAACTCAGAAAATATAAAAATAAAATTGTTATGTTATCCAAGAATTTTTGGATATGTCTTTAATCCTTTAAGTGTTTTTTTTGTTTACGACAATCAAGAAAATTTAATTTCAATTCTATATGAAGTAAAAAATACTTTTGGAGAACAACATACTTATATTTTTAAAGTAGAGAATAATAACCTTTTACAACACAACTGTTCTAAAAAGTTTCACGTATCACCATTTATTGAGATGAACTGTAATTATTTTTTTAAAATTTTAAAGCCTGCAGAAAAGATATCAGTTATAATTGATCAATATCAATTAGACGATAAAATTTTATTTGCATCTCAAGACGGCAGAAGAGTTGATTTTAACAGTAAGGAGTTATTAAAATCATACATAAAACACCCTTTAATGACCTTTAAAATTATATCAGCGATACATTTTGAAGCGTTCAAATTATGGGCTAAAGGAATAAGGTTCGTTAAAAAAAAATTTAAAATTAAAAATAACATAACTTTTGAAAATTAATGGGCCTATACAACTTTTCAGATAAAATAGTTTTTAACATCTTGAAAGATATTGAATATGGTTATTTGGAAATAACAAAATATTCTGGAGAAATCTTAAAATTTGGAAATCCAAACAGCTCCTTAAAAGCTGTTTTGAAAATAAAAAAACCAAATTTTACTTTCAATTTAATAAAAGGAGGAAGTATTGGTTTTGCTGAATCTTATATGAGGCATGAATTTGAAACTAATAATCTTCCAAATTTAATTGAGATAACAGCAAGAAACATCAAAGTAATTTATAAATTTTCTGGTTTACTTGATTTTCCTCTAATTAATTTTTTAAAAAATATTTTTATAAATAATACTAGAGAAAGAAGTAAATTAAATATTTCAAAACATTATGATTTAGGAAATGAGTTTTTCGCGCTATGGCTTGACAAGACTTTAACTTATTCAAGTGCAATATTTGATGAAAGAAATAAAGATCTGTCTAACGCACAAAATAATAAATACCAAAAATTAATTGATTTAATAAGACCAAATAATGGGGATAAAATTTTAGAAATTGGATGTGGCTGGGGTGGTTTTGCCGAATATCTTGGTAAAAAATATGATGTTAAATTAGATTGTATTACCATTTCAAAAAAACAATTTGAATATGCAAAAAAAAGAATTCATGAGTGTGGTTTGAATGAAAAAGTAAATATCGAAATAAAAGATTACAGAGATTTAAAAGATAGATATAATTCAATTGCTTCAATAGAAATGATTGAGGCTGTTGGCCAAAATTACCTAGAAAGCTATTTTAAAACAATTAAAAACAATCTGTCAGATAATGGAAAAGCAGCCATTCAAGCTATTACAATCGACGATAACATGTTCGATAGATATAAAACTAAAAAAGATTTTATTCAAAAATATATTTTTCCAGGGGGATTTTTACCAAGTAAAGGTATCATCAATAAATACGTTTCAAAAAATGGTCTAACAATCAAGTCGTATGAGTCATATGCTGATCATTACTCTGATACATTATCTATATGGAAATATGAATTTAATCAAAAGTGGGATTTAATAAAAAAACAAGGATTTGATTTAACTTTTAAACGTATGTGGGAATTTTACCTTTCTTATTGTGAAGCAGGATTTAAATCAAAAAACATAGATTTAATTCAATTTTCACTTCAAAATAAATGATCTTAAAAAGGACTTATGATTAAACTAAAAAATACTAAATCTATTATATTGATAATTTTACTATTCTTAACTACAAACTGTTCAAATAATAGTGCAATGAAACCAGAAGATTTTAAGAATAAAGAACCAAGATTAATTATTGAAAATTATTTATCTGGTAATGTTAAAGCTTGGGGTGTACTTCAAAATAGATCAGGTAAAGTTACGAGACAATTTTCTGCTGATTTAAACGGACAATGGGATGGCAAAAAATTAATTCTTGATGAAAAATTTGATTGGGATGATGGAGAAGTTCAAACGAGACAATGGCAGATCACAAAGATAGATGAAAATAATTATGAAGGTACAGCAGGTGATGTTGTTGGAAAAGCAAAAGGATTTTCTTATGGATCAGCATTTAAATTTGAATATGTTTTACTAGTTCCTGTGAAAGGTAGAGAAATAAAGATTACTTTTGATGACTGGATCTTTAAACAAGATGATCGTGTAGCTATAAATAGAGCCACAATGACCAAGTTTGGTTTTAAAGTAGCTGAATTAACAGTGGTGTTTGTTAAAGATTAATTTTTCTTTTGATATTTAGTCATTTTTCCTACTAAATTAAAATAAATTTTACTTGGTAAAAAACTAAATATTTTAAGTAGTACGGTTAAAGATTTAGGAAAATGGATTTCAAAAACATTTTTATTTACTAGGCCATCATAGATTTTTTCTGCAGCATATTCAGTTGTTTTTAAAAAAGGCATCTTAAAATCATTTTTGTCTGTCATGGGTGTTTTAATAAATCCAGGCGAAACCAGACAAATACGTACATTTGATTTACCAAAATCGAAATATAAACTTTCAGCAAGATTATTTAATGCAGATTTTGACGGTCCATAACCAGTCGAGTTTGGTAAACCCCTATATCCGGCTATGGAGGAGACTATACTTATTGTACCCTTTTGTTTATTTTTAAAATATTTTTCTACACCTTTAATACAATTTAAAGTTCCGAAAAAATTTACTTTAAATACTTTTTCAATTTGATCTAAATCAATATCTTTTTCTTTTTTGGGATCCCATGTTCCAGTTGAAAAAAAACAAATATCTATATTTTCATATTTATTTACGATATTTTCAAATACTTCATGACATTTTGATTTATCTGTTACATCCAAAGGAAATGAGCTTATATTTTGGTGATTATTAGAAATTTCTTTTAGTAGACTTTCTCTTCTTGCAGATATTGCAACATTCCAACCCTCATTGGCAAATTTAGTTGCTAATGCTTTTCCAATCCCTGTACTTCCACCAGTTATCCAAATAGTTTTTTTATTCATTATATAAAGATGTATAATACTAATATGTTAAAAAATAAAATTTTATCCTTAATTCTTTTTTCTATTATCACGTTTTCTGCATCATTTACTGGTGGTCTGGTCTCAGCCATCTTTAGAGAGCCCTGGTATTCTGAGCTTGTAAAATCAAATTATAATCCTCCAGACTGGGTATTTGCGCCCGTATGGACATCGCTTTATGTAATGATCTCAATTGCTATTTGGTTTTTTTGGCACAGTAAAAAAAGAGACATGAATACAGTTTATATTTATTTTATTCATATATTTTTCAATGCAACTTGGAGTATTGTCTTTTTTGGATTACATCAAATATTTTTGGCATTTGTTATTCTGACTATTTTGATTACTTTAATAATAATTTTAATTATTAGATTTAGACGTGCTAATTTTGTAAGTTATTATTTAATGATTCCATATTTACTTTGGTGTTTGTATGCATTATTTCTTAACTATAACTTATTGGTATTAAATTAGATGGATGATGTTGTAATAGTTGGTGGTGGAATAATTGGTGTCGCAACCGCTTATTTCTTATCTAAAGAGGGAAGAAAAGTTAAAGTAATCGAGAGAGATCCTACTTATAAGACTGCCTCTTTCCCCCTTTCACTTGGGGGCTTCAGAAGACAATTTTTTCAAACAGAAAATATATTATTAGGTAAATTTGCAAGAGAATTTATTTGCCAAATTCCAGATTTATTAAAAACAAAGAAAAATCCAACACCCACAGCGAGTATGGTTACGAATGGATATTTGCTGATGTTTGGACCAGAACATGCTGAGGAGCAATATAAAGCTCTTAAAAATCATAAAGCATGTCAGGCTGGTACTAAAAATATAAAAGGTTCTGAATTAATTAATTTTTTTCCATATATTAATAGCGAAGGCATTGAAACAGCCACATTTACTGATAATCAAAGTGAAGGATGGATAGATCCATTTATGTTTCATGGTGCCCTAAAAAGTAAAGCAATAGAATTGGGCGCAGATTTTATAAAGGGAGAAGTAAAATCTATCTCAGAAATTAAAGCAAAAACAATTATCTCTGCAGCTGGATGTTGGACAAAAGAATTACTAGAAGATATTCCAGTTGAACCTCAAAAGCATACGGTCTTTAGAGTTAAGTGTCCAAAACATATTCCAGAAATGCCATTAACAGGTGATTTAACAACTGGAGTTTATTGGAGACCGGAAGGTAATGAGTATTTAGCCGGGTCACCTAAATCTATATTTGATGCAGAAGATTTAGAACCTGCTTGGAATGATTTTGAAGAATTAGTGTGGCCTGCTCTTGCTAAAAGAATACCAGCATTTGAAGAACTTAAATTAACAGGTGGTTGGGCTGGATATTATGATTGTAACAGGCTTGATAATAATGCAGTGGTGGGTAAACATCCAAAATTTGATAATGTTTATTTAGCCACCGGATTTACAGGAAGAGGATTGATGCAAGCACCAGGAATTGGAAGAGCACTAACAGAATTAATTACAACCGGCTCATATCAATCAATTGATATTTCAAATATGGGTGTTGAAAGAGTTTTAGGTAAAAAAGCAAGGCATGAACCTTATGTACTTTAATCAAGTTCCACAATAAGTTTGATATTTTTCCTTCTGAATAGAAGGTAATTGATATTCAATAATATTTTTATTTTGAAAATAAGGTTGAGATAATATTTCTATCAATTTTTTCAATGGTTGAAAATCATCCTTGTTTGCTGCATCTAATGCTTCTTCAACTTTATGGTTACGCGGAATTACAAGTGGATTAAAACTCCTCATTATTTTTAAATATTTTTTAGGCGAACTGCTGTTAAAATTTAATCTATCTTTCCATCTCTCTTTCCAGCTTTGAAACTTTTCATTCTCGTAATATTTTTTTTTTTCAAATTTTTCACCCATTAAATAACAAAAAGTATTAGTATAATCAGCTTTCATCTCATGCATCCAGGTTAATAAATCTAAAATTAAAGACTGGTCATTTTTTTCCTCCCCCAATAATCCAAGTTTACCTCTCATCATGTTAAGCCACTTCTTCTCATATTTTTTTTCGAATGAATTAACAATCTCTGTAGCTGATTTAATTGCATTATTTTGATCATTATCAATTAAAGGAATAAGACATTCAGCAAATCTGGCTAGGTTCCACTTTGTAATAACAGGTTGGTTACAATATGCATATCTACCTGTACGATCAATAGAGCTAAAAACAGTTTTGGGGTCATAAACATCCATAAATGCACACGGTCCATAATCTATTGTCTCTCCTGAAATACTCATATTATCAGTATTCATTACTCCGTGTATAAAACCAACTCTCATCCAGTTCACAACTAAATCAACTTGTTTTTCTAAAACGATTTTTAGTAGTTCTATAGATTTATTTTTAGAGTCTTCAATACTCGGATAATGTCTTTTAACAACATAGTCTAAAAGAGTTTTTAGCTCATCAATATTTTTTCTTGCAGCAATATACTGAAATGTACCAACTCTTACATGACTTGAAGCAACTCTTGTAAGAATAGCACCTGTTAGCGTTGAGTCTCTGATTACTTTTTCACCAGTTTTAGTTACTGCCAAACTCCTTGTTGTTGGGATATTTAATTTATACATCGACTCACTTATGACGTATTCTCTTAACATAGGACCTAAAGCAGCTCTACCATCACCGTTCCTTGAGAAAATGGTCTTTCCTGAACCCTTAAATTGAATATCATATCTCTTTTTATCTTTAGACAGATGCTCTCCAATTAAAACCGCTCTTCCATCTCCAAGCATGGTAAAATGACCGAATTGATGTCCAGCATAAGCTTGAGCAATCGAATTACTGCTTTTAGGCAATATATTTCCTGAAAAAAGATGAGATAATTCATTATTGTCAACATTTGAAAAATTTAAATCGATATTTTTTGCTAAATCTCGATTTAATATAACTAATTCAGGGCTTTTTACTTTAATTGGATCAATATTTTCTTTAAATGAGTCAGGTAATCTAGAGTATGAATTATCAAAATTCCAATTTAAATCATTTTTCATAAACCATTACTTATTCCAAATTTTTTTTAATATCTCTTCTCTCCTACACGCTTTTTTATACGCTATATAATTTAATAGATACTCTTTATAATAATTTTGATGACGACTTTCTGCCATATAAAATTTATCAAATTTTCTAACGTATGTAACAACTCTTTTATTAAATTTTTCTTCAAGTTTAAGTATGTTTTTCTCAATTAAATTTTTTTCATTTTTATTTTGATAGAACGCAACAGATCTATAGCTATATCCTTTATCACAAAACTGCCCATAAGCATCGAAAGGGTCTATATTAATCCAAAAATTATTTAATAATTCTTCATATGAAATAATTTCTTTATTATAAGTTATTTCAACAACTTCAAAATGACCTGTGTTACCATAAGTTACTTCTTTATAGGTTGGGTTTTCTGTAGTACCACCTGAGTAACCTGAAATAACTTGTTCCACTCCTTGAAGTTTTTCAAATGATTCTTCAACACACCAAAAACAACCACCAGCAAAATAAGCTTTTTCTTTTTCAACAGCTGAAGCAGAGTAAATAAAAAAAAGGTTAATAATTAGAGTAATTAATAGACGCATTAACTATCATATACAAAAAATTTATACGGAGTCTATATTATTAAAGGTAGCTATTTATTTATATAGCTTACCTTTAATAATCTGAAAATTTATTTTTTCTTATATTTTGCTGCTTCTTCTGATCCACCAGTTGCAGAACCTTTACTGTAAGAGTGAGCTCCCATTCCCGCAAGCTGACCATTTTGTACAATAAGGTATTGATTTCTAATTTCTTTACCTTCGAAGAAACATTCTAAAATTTCTCTTACCCCATCAGAATACCTAGCCTGAGCGGTTAAAGAAGTTCCAGAGGTGTGAGGAGTCATACCATGGTTTGGCATAGTTCTCCATACATGATCATTAGGAGCCGGTTGAGGAAACCACACATCTCCTGCATAACCACTCAGCTGACCACTCTTTAAAGCTTTAGCAATAGCATCACGATTACAAATTTTTCCTCTAGCAGTATTTACTATATAAGCACCTTTTTTCATTTTACTTATCATGGCATCATCAAATAAATTTTCTGTCTCTGGATGAAGTGGACAATTTATTGTGACAACATCACAAACTTTGACCATAGACTCTACTGTATCGTGAAATGTTAAGTTAAGTTCTTTCTCAACACTATCAGGTAATCTATGTCTATCGAAATAGTGTAAATGTGTATCAAATGGTTTCATTTTCCTTAATGCATCTAATCCAATTCTTCCAGCTGCTACGGTTCCAATATGCATACCTTCAACATCATAAGATCTTTGGACAGCATCAGCAATATTCCAACCACCTTCGTTAACAATCCTGTGCTGATTATGATAATCTCTCACCATAGAAACAATCATCATAACAATATGTTCAGCGACTGATCTAGAGTTACAATACGTTACTTCAACAACGTCAATTTTATTATCCATTGCCGCTTGTAAATCAACATGGTCAGAGCCTATACCGGCTGTTATTGCCATTTTTAAATTTTTTGCTTTAGCAATTCTTTCTTTTGTTAAATAATAAGGAAAAAAAGGCTGAGAAATAACTATATCTGCATCAACTATATGTTTGTCAGCTTCACAACCATCCCCATCTTTACTATTAGTGACAACAAATTCATGTCCGTTGCTTTCTAAAAACTTTCTTAAACCAAGTTCGCCAGATACACACCCTAGTAATTGACCTGGTGTGTAATCTCTTCCTTTAGGTGAGGGAAGCGTCATTCCATCAGGATATTTTTCTATTTTTGGTAATTCCGATAAAGCGTAAGACTCTGGCATCCCACCTTTTGGATCATCGTATAATATGCATAATATTTTCATTTAATCTCCTGTATCTTCAAATGTATTTATTTCCGCTCATCTAACATTATTTTTAAGCTGCTATCAATTAAATTATTTAATTTTAGGATAGTTTTTTTTGAGTATAAGTCGATTAATTATTATACCAAATAACAAAATTATTATAGTTCCGGTTATTACTGGATTAATTAGATAGTCAATAGAAACACTACCCATTATTACTATAATTGGATTTCCCCCAGCAGGTGGATGAGTAACATTCAATAATATCATTAAACTAACACCAAAACCCACCGCCAATGGTATTATTAAATACAAAGGCAGTGGCACAAAGTATAAAAAAATTAATCCAACAATTGCAGTAAGTAAATGTCCAAAAAAAATATTTTTGGGTTGCGCAAAGGGACTTTCAGGATAACCATATAATAAAACCATAGATGATCCAAAGGAAGCAATTAAAAAAATACCAAATTCTGTTTTATAAGTAAGGATAGTCAATACACCTATGGTGATAATTGAAAAAAAACCTGCTAAAAAAGATTGTTTGATATTATTCATAAAATTAATTTGATACAATTTTTTTTAAAGTTTTAAATGGTAATAAAATACATTCTTTACGTGAAAAATTTTTTTTCTTAAATATTCTATTTAAAGATTTCCATTTTTTTTTTATAATATTAAAATCTCCTTCAAAATAGGATTTTGCATCATTACATATCTCATTAACTTTAAATTTATTTTTATTAATCGAAATTTTAGATAATAAACTTGCAGATGCTTGACAATAAACACAAGATTTTCCCTGGTAACCAAAATCTATAATTTTATCTTTTTTAATTATTACTTTTATTTGCATCTCATCACCACACATTGAATTTTTTAATCTTGAATTATGAGTATGATTTTCAATAGATTTTTGATTATTATTTTTTGAAGCAATTTGTAATATTTCTAAATCCATTCTTATTTAAGATCTTAAATTATACTTAATTTTATTAAGATCTTATAATAAGATACTTAAATTTCCTAAAATATTTTATACAGTCAATTTAATTTTGTTGTAGTTAGAACTAATAAGAATTAAATATTGTCTTATGATTGAAATTAAAAGTGATAAACTAGCAATACCAGTTGTTCTATTTGCGGGTATTCTCTGGTCGTTTGGTCCATTAGTTGTCAGATACATGAATCAACCAGAACTAGTTCCTTGGCAATATATATTTGGGAGAGGATTGACTATCTTTATAGTTTTGAATCTTTATTTATTCTTTGAGGAAGGAATTGCATTTTATAAAAATTACATGAAAATTGGTATTTCAGGTATTATTGGTGGAACAGGACTAGGGATTGCAATGATAAGTTTTATTTACTCAATTACAAATACCTCTGCTGCTATTACATTACTATGTCTCGCTATAATGCCATTTTTTACTGCTTTACTTGGCTTTCTTTTTTTAAGAGAGAGAATTAGTTTGAACGTATGGATTGCTATAATTCTCGCAACTATTGGAATAATAATTATTGCTATTGGTAATACTGGAAAAGCATCGCTGTTAGGTTTTGTATTTGGAATGACATCCTCCATAGGTTTTTCGATTTTTTCTGTGACTTTACGTTGGAGAAAGGAAACACCCAAATTTACAACAGTTGCCCTTTCTGGGCTTTTCTGTTTTGTTATTGCCTCGATATTTATCTTGAGTAAAGATCAAGTATTTTTTTCTACAAGTTATAATGGTACTTTATTTTCACTTCATGGGGTATTAGTTTGCTTTGGATTAATTTTATATTCAATTGGTTCAAAGGCTATTCCAGCGGCTGAGTTAACTTTATTATCTTTAACTGAAGTTATTGGTGGAATTTTTTGGGTATGGTTACCAATTTTTGGTATTAATGAAGTCCCAACAACAAATACTATAATCGGTGGATTTTTTCTCTTTATATCTATTACTTATTACAGTTTGGTCATAAGAACCAATAGAAGATTTATAGCATTAAACTAATGAGTAATTCTAATGATTAAAGAAAAAACAGTAGTTAATAGTTGGAACGAATGGGATCCACTTAAACATGTGATAGTTGGTAGAGCTGACGGAAGTTGTATTCCAGCACCAGAACCAGCATTAGATGCAAAAGTTCCTGAGGATTCTGATATGAAAGGTAAATATGGTCCTCGAACCAAAGAAGCAGTAGATAAAGCTAATGAATTATTAAACAACTTTGCGTCAATCTTACAAAAAAGAGATATAAAAGTTGATAGACCTATTCCAATAAATCATAATCAAAAAATATCTACTCCCGACTGGCAAGTTGAAAGCATGTTTGGTTGCATGCCTGCTCGAGATCTAATTTTGACTGTAGGAAATGAAATGTTGGAAGCCACTATGAGTTATAGATGTAGATGGTTTGAATATTTAAACTACAGACCTCTTATACAAAAATATTTTAATGAGGATAAAAATATGAAACATGAGAGTGCCCCTAAACCAAGACTAACTGATGCTGATTATCGAAAGGATTACTTATCAAATGAAATTGGTGTTCAGAAAAGATTAGATTGGGCTGAAAAAAAATATTTTGTTACTACAGAAGAAGAACCTCTTTTTGATGCAGCTGATATTTTACGTTTTGGAAAAGATTTAGTAGTCCAACATGGCTTTACGACAAATTTGAAAGGAATTGAATGGTTGAAAAGACATTTTAAAAATCACAGAATACATACTGTGAATTTTCCAGGTGACCCTTATCCAATACATATTGATGCAACATTTACACCGATTAAAGAAGGACTTATAATTAACAATCCACAAAGAAGATTACCTAAAGAACAAAGAAAGTTATTTGAAAATAATGGTTGGGAAATTGTTGACGCTGCCCAACCAGCCCACAACGAGCCACCACCATTATGCTATTCATCTGTTTGGCTCTCTATGAATGTTTTGGTATTAGATCCTAAAACAGTGTGTGTTGAAAAGAGTGAAAAATATCAAGCCGAACAACTTGATAAGTTCGGAATGGAAGTAATTCCTGTAGAATTAAGAGATGCCTATGCATTTGGCGGGGGTTTACACTGTAGTACAGCTGATGTTTTTAGAAAAGGAAAGCTTAAAGATTATTTTCCTAAACAATAATTTAGATTAAGTTTTAAAAATTTAAAATCAGCTAATTTGCTTAAGTTAATGTATACCTTAAATTGTTATCATTTGATCAAAAAGGTTTAATTTTTCTTAGTTTCGTCAATATTGAAAGTATCTAATGTTGAAGTAAGTTCCTTTTGTTTTATTTTTTTTTCATCAATCGTTTGATTTTCTAATTCATCTAATTTTCTCATTTTTTCTAACTCAATTTCTCTTAATCTTTGGTCTCTAAGAATTTCTTGCCGTTCCTTTAATTTTTTTTCTCTATCAAACTTTTCTTCCCACTCTTTTATTTTTATATACTCGAGCTCTTTTTTTCTATCTTCCTCTAACTTAACAGCTTTTAATTCTTTTACTTTTCTTCTTTGTTCTTTTAATTCTTTTTGTTTTTGTTCTTCCTCTCTAGCTTTTAAATCTATATTTTTTCTGTTCAGCTCCTCATCTCGAAGCTTTAATTCTTTTTCTTTTACAGTTAATTGTTTAGCTATTTGAATTAAATGTTCATCTTTTTTAACTAATCTTTCAGCTTCAATTTTTTGTTTCTCCTCAAGAGAATTAATTCTTTTCTCCTTAATTTTAAGTTCCTCTTCACTTATTCTAATTTTATTACTTTCTTTATCGAGTTTATCTTCCCAACTTCTAAGATCCTTTTTTTCTTTCGATATCTGGTTTTTCTCTTCTAATTTTTGTAATTTGATTAACCTAATTTTTTGTAATTCTTTATTTTTTTTATAATTTGTAAACGCTTTACCAATTGATTTTGTTGTGAGACTTGCGATTTTTCCAAAACTGTTGGATTTTGTAGAGCTTTTATTTTTTATTTTTTTTCTTGGCATTTTTTAAAAGTTTATTTCACTAAAAATAAAAATTTTTTTCAATATAATTTTTAGAAAATAATCAAAATTTTTTTAAAACATCTTACAACTTATAAGTGTTATTTTGTTTAACTAATCTGATAAAAGTCTGTTATATTGTTAATTTTCTTCAGGAGTTCTTGATTTAATTTCAACACCTTTTCTCTTCAATAATTTTTCAACGTAATCATTATAAGGTTCATCTATCGGTTGCGTTGATGGATTTAATTCCATACCTGCAGGTGTTATTGTTTGAGGCATAGGCACAAACTGAGAGTCTGGATTTTCTACTGTAGGTCTTATTTTCATTCTATATATTCCAAAAATTCCAATTATTATGTGGAAGAAACATAAAAAAATAAAAAAACCATTTGGACCAACTATGTCCATAAATATAGAACATAAAAACGGACCGCTAATTGCACCCAAACCAAAAACGAACTGTAGACCAGCTCCAGCAGCTACAAATTTATCTTTTGAAATATAATCATTTGTATGTGCTAAAATAAGAGAAAACATTGGTAAACTACAAAATGAAAAAATGATAAAGGAAATATAAAATAAAGTTTTGCTAGTTGCCAAATCACCTGGTAAATACATTTGTCTTGAAACTATTATTGATAATATTGCAAATATGGCAGCTCCGAATGTGCTAAAAATAATAACTTTTCTTCTATCATATAAATCAGAAATTTTTCCTATTGGAAATTGAGCAATGGCACCTGAAATTGCTAATAAAAATGTAACAATAGATATTTCTAATATAGTAAAATTCATTGAGGTTGCATATACAGCAAGGAGAGTGAAAACTGCAGATTGAATTGTTCCATAAAAAAAGGAACTTACCATTCCAAATGGTGACGCTTCGTATAAATTTCTTAAAGACATAGCTTTAATTTTTTTAAATGTAGGAGGTTTTTGTTTTGTTAATAATATTGGTAATAACGCAGCAGATGTTATTACAGAAACTAAAATAAATGGTTGAAAATTTTTAGGACTACTAAAATTTAGTAAAAACATTCCAATACCAACCGATCCATAAAGTATCACCATATAAATTGAGAGTACACTCCCTCTATTTTTATTACTTGATCTATCGTTCAGCCAGCTTTCTGCGACTGTATAAATACAAACCATACTTATCCCAGTTAAGACTCTTAATAAAAACCACATAAATGGATTTACAAGAACTGAATGAACAAGGATAACTAAAGATGCTAGAGAGGAAAATGCAGCAAAAACTCTTATATGACCTACTTTTGAAATTATACCTGGAATAGTTGCTGCACCCATAAAATAACCCACAAAGTATCCTGACATCATGAAACCGGTGGAAGTTAAACTAAACTCCTCTTCAACTGCCCTAACTCCAAGAAGAGAACTCTGAAAACCATAGGCCATCATAATGAATCCCATTCCAAGAAATAATGCCCAAGAATTTTTTAAAACTTTATTCATCAAATTTGTGTAATTATTCGCGATGTATTATTAAATCAAGACTTAATTATGACAAACTTAACTATTTTTAAGTTTCAAAAACGAGTGTATTGCAATAGTAATAATTATAACAATACCACCAATCAGGGTTTCAGTAGTTGGTTGTTCTCTAATTATAAGCCAAACCCATATTGGACCTATTATAGTCTCTAATAAAAAAAATAAATTAACTTCAGCGGCAGGTATAAATCTTGGTGCTATAGTTACTAAGACAAAAGGTACAGCAACACAGAGAATACACATTAAAGGTACTATAATTAAATCCCTGTTTTCAAGGACAAAACTTTCAATAAAAAATAAAGCAAAAGTGCCTACAAATAATTTACCAACTACTGCAGCTGGAACTAAATTTTTAGATTTTGCTGAACGAATAGTGACAGCACCAATAGCTAGCCCAATAGCAGTAACAAATCCTAAAACATCTCCATAAACATTTCCTAATTTAAAGGAATCAGAAAAAATATAGATCACAGAAATAAAAGTAATGATTATAGAAATCAGAGTTTTTTTATCAGTTGGTTCTTTCAAAAAAATTGCACTCAAAACAGCTGATAACATTGGGGCGGTAGCTATCATCACAAGAGTGTTTGCCACATTGGTATTTTGTATTGAAACTACGAAGGTAATATTTGTTATACTAAAAGTTATTACATAGATCAGGCCATGTATTCCACTGTTAATAAAGATTTTAAAAAAATTTAATTTATAGATTAAAAGCATTCCTAAGAAAACTGTAAGAAAAGGTATAATACCTCTGTAAAAAACAAGTCCCCAGGTATCTATGTTTGAAAGTCTTATAAATAAAGAATCTGGGGTAATAAACATTACTGCAACAAATGCAAGTAAAGACCCTTTCTGTTGATCAGTCAAATTATTCAAGCTTTGAGCTCTTCCCAAAAAGTTTTTGCTAAATTAATTTTTGATAAATCATAAAATGTTTTTAAACCTGTAGGAGAAGTGACATTGATATCGCCGTTTAATTTTTCATCTATAAAATCAATTCCAGCAAAAAAAATATTTTCTTTTTTTAAATTTTTAGCTACCAATACAGAGATTTTTTTTTCAATTCTTGTTAGTTTTGTGTTAACCGCTTTTGCACCCTTGCCCATATTACTTAAAAATGAACCTTTTTTTGGAACTCTAGATATCACACCTGCAATTTTACCGTTAATCAAAAAAACCCTCTTATCTCCCTTATATATTTTTGATAGATATTTTTGACAAATAATATGATCGTGCTTTTTTATAAATTTTTTGATAAATTTTAAATTAAACTTATTTAATAAATGAATATCGTTGCCACCAAAGCTGTGAATTGGTTTCAGAATTACTCTATCATTTTTTCTAAAAAATTTTTTTATTTCATCAATATTTTGAGAAAAAATAGTATTTGGCATATACCTAAGAAATTTGACAGAGTATAGTTTTTCGGAAATATTTCTTATTGACGTCGGATCATTAATAATTTTTACTTTATCTTTGATTGTTTCAAGAATATAGGTTGTTGAGATATATTCTAGATTAAACGGTGGATCTTGCCTAATAAGAATGAACTTACATTTTGTAAGATTTATTTTTTGCTTTTTTAATATTTTAAAAAATATCTTTTTATTATAATTAAATTTTATAAAAAAACCTTCCGCAAAAATTTTGGAATTAATTACAGATAAATTTTCAGGTTTATAATAAAATATCTTATAATTTTTATTCTGAATTTCATTAGCTAAAAATATACTGGTATCTGTTATAGGATTAAGTTTAGATGGATGATTCCCTTGGATAGCAACAATTTTACTCATCATATAATTCTTTTAAATCTTTATTTTTAGAAAATTTACTAATCATATGATCTGCATTAGTTTTTTTATTATCAACTATTTTCTGCAAATGATTTAAAAATATGGTCTCATTTTTTCTACTTTTGTTAAGTATATCTCTTTCCTCTAATCCCTTTTTAGATAAATTTAATAAATGTGAAGCCCAATAGAGAAGGTCTTTACCCATCAATTGTGTATTAAATCCTTTTTGTGGTACTTCTAGATATGCATTGATTATTTTATCTTTTTCCCATTTAGAAACTAAATCAAATGTTTCATCTACATTACCATATAAAATTCCAGTATTAAATGCTGGACCTGCACACAAACAATCCCAACCGCATGTATCCATCGATCTCATTTCTATATATTTTTTTAACCTATTTTCTGTGAAGATTGTGCTTAAGTGAGTAGATAAATCACTTTCATTAGGTAACCTATTTTCGACTTCATTAATCTTACCTTCCATAAAATCTTTAAAGACATACTTTTTTCCAGAAATATATTTATTATTTTCATTAATGAATAAAATCGGAAAATTTATAATAAAATTGGCGTATTTTTCAAAATTTAATTCTTCGAAAAAAATTTTTGGTAGACCACCTCTTGAAGTGTTTTGCCACACTTTAGATCGATATGATAAATAACTGCTATTTTTTTTTTCTACAATTGATGAATTAGAAAATAAAGCAATTGTAATTGGAACAATTGAATTAACTATTCTGAATTTTTTTATAAAATCATTTTCAGACTGATAATCAATATTAATTTGTGTCCCACAAGTTCTGTACATCATGTCTAAGCTTAGTGTACCTCCCTCTGGCATATCTTTAGTCATTAACTCATACCGTTCTTTCGGATTGTTTGGAACTTCATGGAGTTTTGAAATTGGATCAAAACCTGCACTGACAATATTTATATCAAGTTTTTTTGTTACTTGTCTTAATTCAAATAAATAATCTTGAGATTCTGCACATGCTTCATGAATATTATTAAGCTTATCTCCAGACAATTCAATTTGATTTCCAGGTTCAAGAGTAATGTTTTTACCTTTTTTATTTAAACCTATAATATTTTTTTTTTCTAAAATTGGATTCCATCCAAATTCCATCAAAGCATTAAACATCTCTTTAATTTTTGAATAATTAATTCTTTTATTATCATTTTTATTGAACAAAAATTTTTCATGCTCAACTCCAATCTTAAATTCTTTGGCCAGCTTTATTCCAGATTTGAAATAAGTAATTATTTGTTCTTTAGAGCTAATCATCATTTTCTTAATAATACTTTATTGAAAGATTTAAAGTAAAGAATATGGCTTTCTAGAAAAAATTTTTTTAACCATCGGTCTAAAAAACTCAAGGGGGAGGGACTTATAATTTGGATCAAAGGAATTTTGATCATATTGTTCACAAAAATTTATAGTGTCTCGATAATATTTATGACTTTTATATTCTTCACGTTTATTTCTATCACCTCCTAAATGGTGAGCATAATAATACATTTGGAACTCGCCGTGTTTCTTTATTATCCAGTGAGTTTTTTCTGAAACATATGGTTTTAAAATTGCAGCCGCATACTCAGAATGATTCATTGGTGCTAATTCATCTCCGATGTCGTGTAATAAAGTTGCAACTATCATTTCTTCACTTTCTTTATTTTCGTAAGCTCTGGTTGCACTTTGAAGAGAATGTTCCAATCTCGAAATTTGGTAACCTTCCAATGTTTCAGTAAGATTAGACATAAATTTTAAAATTCTTTCAGCAGTTTTATTTGCAAAATCTTTTTCATGTTTATCTAAAAAAAGATAATCTTTCTTGGTCCCTTTTTTCATCTCTGTAAAATTTACTTTTTTCATAAATTAGTTATTTGATGCAGTGCTTAGTAATGATAATTGAGTAATCTTACTATCGCCCAGTTCATCAACGGGTTTAATAGGATAATCACCTGTAAAATAATGGTCTGTTAATTGTGGATACGCATCATTTCTTTTATCAAAACCTATAGCTCGGTATAAACCATTTATTGATAAAAATTTTAAAGACTTGGCTCCAATATATTCGCATATTTCATCATTAGATTTATTTGCAGCTAATAATTCTTTTTTAGTAGGCGTATCAACGCCATAAAAATCTGGGTATCTTATTTCTGGACAAGCTATCTTTACATGAACTTCTTTTGCGCCAGCATCGTAAAGCATTTTGACAATCTTATGAGATGTGGTTCCTCTCACTAAGGAGTCGTCAACTAGAATTATTTTTTTATTTTTTATTGTGGTTTCATTTGCGTTGAGTTTTAGTTTGACCCCTAAACTTCTAATTTTTTGACTTGGCTCAATAAAAGTTCGACCAACATAATGATTTCTTATTAACCCATGTTCATAATTAATCTTTAATTTCTGAGAAAAACCTAAAGCTGCTGCATTCCCAGAATCTGGCACAGGAACTACTATATCAGCTTCAATATCATTTTCATTAGCAAGCTCCTTCCCTAAATTTTTTCTATGTTCATAAGCAGTTTTGTTATCTATTAAACTGTCTGGCCTTGCAAAATAAATATATTCAAAAACACATGGCCTTACTTTTTTAGGAGGAAAAGGTTTTATACTTTTTAATTGGTTATTCTCTATCAAAACAATTTCACCGTTTTCCACTTCTCTTAAAAATTTTGCGCCAATAATATCTAAAGCACAAGTTTCAGATGCTAATACATAACTATTTCCCAATTTACCAATTACCAGTGGTCTTATCCCATATGGATCTCTTACTCCGATTAAAGAAGTTTGTGTCAACATAACCAAAGAATATCCACCTTGTATCTGAAATATAGCATCTACGACTTTATCAATAGTCTTTGGTCTTTTTGATTTTGCAATTAATTGAACGATTGTCTCAGTATCAGAGGTAGTGTAAAATATAGCTCCATCCTCTACCAATTTATTTCTTAGAGAAATTGAATTTGTTAAATTCCCATTATGGGCGACACCAATACCCCCAGCATTAGTATCAGCAAAAAAAGGCTGAATATTTCTTAAAGTATTATTTCCAGTGGTACTATATCGATTATGACCAATGGCGTAATCGCCTTTAAGATTATTAAGTACTTTTTCTTTATTAAAATTATCTCCCACTAGTCCAAATCTTTTTTCAGAGTAATATCTTTTACCGTCAAAAGTGACTATACCACATCCTTCTTGCCCACGGTGCTGCAGAGCGTGAAGACCAAGTGCAGTTAATGCTGATGCATCTTTAGCATTACTTACACCAAATACACCACACTCTTCCTTTAGTTTTGGATTAAAGTTCTTCAATTTTTTCTTTTGAGTCTTGATAACTTTTTTCATCAGGAAATTCTTTTAATAAATAATTACTACCTTTTTCTAAATATGGAAAGATGTATGATTTATTTAATTTATTTGGCCATTTATCGTGGTTATAGACTATGTGAATAGCGGAAAACAGACAAACGGCTATTATATACGATCTAATAAATCCAAAAAAGAATCCAAATATAGAGTCTAATGTTCCAAGACCTGTATATTTGATTGCCTTGCTTATGCCCTTACTGATTAGTAATATAAAAAATATTACAATTACAAAAATTATAACACCTAAACCAATATCTAAAATATATTCATTATCTAAAATACCTTTTAGGTAAGGTTTTATTCTTGGGAAAAGAATTAGAGTTATAATATAGGCAAACAACCACTTACTCATTGCCAAAACACTAAGCACAAATCCCTTTCTGTAACACTTAATTAAAGAAAGAATTGTTAAAATTAAGTAAATTATATCTATAATTGGGACGGAATTATAAAATTCCTTCAAAATTTCAATCATTAATATTATTTACCAAATGGTTTTATAAAAAGTATTAAAGAGGGCAACAGCGTCAAAACCGAGACCATTGCCAGCAACATTGCGAGACCTGTAAAAATACCAAAATAAATTGTTGGTATAAACTTCGATAGAATTAATATAGAAAAGCCAAAAACTATCGTAATTGAAGTATTTAGAATAGCTTTTCCCACAGTAGAATGACAAGTTTTAATAGTTGTTTTATAATCTTTTAAAACACTAAACTCCTCCTTAAATCTATAAATATAATGAATACTATTATCTACAGCTATACCAATTGTAATTGCTGCTATTGTGATCGTCATCATATCTAAAGGGATACCAATCAAGCCAATTATACCTAATATAAAAAAAGCAGCTATAAAATTTGGCACGACACCAATTAATGATAATTTGATATTTCTAAAAAGAATTAAAAACATTGCAAATATACCAATCATTACCAAACCTAATGTCAAAATTTGAGACTTAAAAAGACTTTGTAATAAATTATTAAATAAAATCAAAACACCCGCAAGTTTAAATTCATTCTCATTTAATCCAATTTTATTTTTGAGGTCATAATTAATTTTTTTTAATAGATCGTTTCTCCTCAAATTTTCTTGTGAGTCAATTATTCTTAAACTAATACGAGCTTCATTATCTTTAATAGAAATGTATGGATCAACAATTTCTGTTTTGATATTATCTGGAATTTTAGAGTAAAGAACACCCATTTCTAAACTTCCTAGTGCTTTATTGTTATTAAGCATTGTTGCAACATCAATAATAGAGGAAAAAGATAAAACCTTACCTACTTGAGGAAGACTATCTAGATAGTTGTGCACTGAAGCAATTTTATCTATTTTATCTTTAGTAAACCAATACTTTTCTGAACCATTTTCGATATCATCCTCCCAATCCTCAAATTCATCATCTTCATCATTCTTTGAGTCTACTTGATTAGGAAATTTTAAAATTACCTCTAATGGTGTAGTTCCACCAAGTTTTTCATCTATAAGCTTCATACCTTTGTAAATTTCAGTTTTTTTATTGAAATAATTTATAAAACTATTTTCAACTTCAAGGCGACTAATACCAATTAAACTTAAGATTATTATCATTCCAGTTATAGTAAAAATTATTTTTTGATTATTTTGAGAAATCTTTGAAAAAAAATTAGTTATTTTAGACTCATTATTTTTATCTAAAGAAATATTTCCCTCCGGAACAAAATTGATTAGTGTGGGTAATAATGTAAAAGTAATAATAAATGAGGTTATCAAACCAAAAGTCATCATCCATCCAAAATCTATAATCGGTTTTATTTCGCTGAAAATTAGAGATAAAAAAGCGATGATCGTAGTAAGAACTGTATATAAAATAGGCCAAAACATTTTTTCAGTTGTTAATGAAATTAGATCAAAGACATTTTTTTTAGGAAAGTTTTCTCTTAATTGAAGAAATCGAGTGCTAATATGAATATTCATTGCCATAGTTAAAATTAACATCAGAGCAATAAAGTTTGATGAAATTACAGTAACCTTCCAATTAAGCAACCCGAGAATTCCCATCATAATTATGACTGAAAAAAAACAACTACTTATAGGAACAATAATCCAAATTAATTTTTTAAACACAAACCATAAGGTAAAAACTATAAATATAAAAACCCCTAAACCAAAAACTATGATGTCACTTTTTATAAATGTCATCATATCATCAGCGATCATTGGAATTCCACCTAAAAAAATTTTTCCAATGTTCTCATAACTTTTAATTACATTTCGAATTTCAACAATATTTTGATGATTTTGTTTTTTAACCTTATCTTTAAAATCCTCTATTTCTTTTTTAGTTTTATCTTTGATGTCTACAAATTCATCGTTTTTTTTTAGATTTACAATAATACCACTAGTTTTACCGTCTTCGCTAATAACAAAATTTCTAAACACAGGACTATCCAATATTTCTTTAAAACCTCTCTCTTTATCTACGTCCTCATCTTTTAGAGTTTTGAAATTTTTTAACCTTTCTTGTAAAGATTCATCAGAATTATTTAAAAGAGGTATATCCAATAAAGTAATAACACTGTGAACCCAATTTAAACTTTGAATTTTATATTTTAAGCTCAATAAATTATTTATTGAATTGTCAGATATCATATCTTCGTTAGGGGTATATGTAAGGACTAGAAATTCTTTTGATCCATATCTATCAGTAACTTCCCTTAGATATTCTAAGTCTGGGTCGCCTTCAATCAATAAAGTTTCTGAGGAGGCATCTAATCTAAAATTTTTGGAATAATTTCCAAAACTTACTAATGCGACTATTAAAATAAGAAAAACTATTTTTGGGTTTTTAAGTATGAGCTTTTGATATAAACGAGCCATCATAATAACTCTTTTATATTTTACTTTAACTATTTTGAGTATCTTTAAATTTAGTAAACATAGCCTCAAATTCTAACATTATATTTCCAGTAGGACCGTGTCTTTGTTTACTTATTATAATTTCAGCCAAATTTGAAACTTCATTCATTTTAGCCTGCCATTCAGCGTGTTCAACTGTTGCTGGCCTAGGTTCTTTTCTTTCAAGGTAATAAGCTTCTCTATACACAAACATCACAACATCTGCATCTTGTTCAATTGATCCTGATTCTCTCAAATCTGATAATTGAGGTTTTTTATCATCCCTTTGTTCTACCGCCCTTGATAGTTGTGAAAGAGCAACAACTGGTAGAGACAATTCTTTTGCAATAGCTTTTAAACCTTGAGTTATCTCTGAAATTTCTTGGACTCTCCCATCTTTATTATTAAAATTTCCTTTCATTAACTGAATATAATCTACTACAATCATGTCTAGACCAAATAATCTTTTAACTCGTCTAGCTCTATTACTCATTGCAGCAATACTAATAGCAGGGGTCTCATCAATGTATAATGGAAGCTCAGAGATATTTTTTGAGGTTTCTATAAATTTATCAAATTGATCATCTGAAATTCTACCTCTTCTTATATCATTTGATTTTATTCTTGATTGTTCTGCTAATATTCTTGTTGATAATTGTTCTGATGACATTTCTAAAGAAAAAAAAGCAATGGAAGATTTTTTTCCACTATCTTGTAATTTTTGAGCTGCATTAAAAGCAATGTTCGTTGCAAGTGCAGTTTTACCCATCGAAGGACGTCCGGCTATGATAATCAAATCTGATTGATGAAGACCTCCGAGTCTATCATCTAAATCTCTTAATCCAGTTGGAACTCCAACAATACCTTCTTCATTTTTATAAGCAGCAGATGCCATTTCTATAGTTTGTTTTAGAGCTTCATCAAATTTAACTAAGGATGAATTGAATGATCCTTTTTCAGCAAGATCAAACAATAATTTTTCTGAATTTTCAATTATTGTTTGACCAGTGGTATTTAAATCATTGGTTTTAGCTGTATCTATAGTTTGTTCTGAGATTTTTATTAATTCTCTTCTTACAAACATATCGTATATAATTTTAGAATATTCAATTGCCTGTCTTGTTGAAGTAGAAAATTTTGTAATTTTAATTAAATATTCTGCAACATTTAAATCATCTTTTTCATCTTTAAAATAATTCTTTAAAGTAATAGGATTCGCCAGCATTCCTTTATAAATTAAACTTTCAATAGAATTAAATATTTTCTGGTGCATAGGGTCATAAAAATTTAAACTTGATATGATTGTGTTAATTTCATCAAATAATTCGTTTGAGACTAAAATGGATCCTATTACCGCTTGTTCAGCTTCAACGTTGTTTGGTAGCTCCTTAAAATTGTCTTTAATAATACTTAAATTATTTTCCATAATTTAATTTATATTAAATTACTATTTTAAAAAATTAGAAATATAACTTGGGGAGAAAATTGTATAATTACTGAATTGACTCTGAGGACTCAACATTTATGGTAATATCAGCATCAACTTCTGAGTGTAAATAAATTTTTACTTTAAATTTACCCAGAGACTTAATCTCTGCTACTGGTTGTATCATCGATGGTTTTATATCAACTTTATCTTCATGAAAAATTAATTTTGAAATTTCTGTTGGCTTAACGGATCCATAAAGTTCATTATTTTCAGTACTTAATTTTTTTACTTTATATTGTTTTTTATTAATTTTTTCAAAAAGAGATTTTGCAAGTTGTTTCTTTTCATTGTCTTTTTTTGAGAGTTCAGTCTTGATTTGCTCAACTTCAGAAATGTTTTGTTTTGAAGCGTACAGAGCTTTTTTGTTAGCTATTAAATAATTTCTTGCAAATCCTCTCTTGACCTCAATAACCTCACCTATAGATCCGATTCTTTTAATGTTTTCTAATAAAATCACTTTCATTATATCAATGCAAGATTTCTTGCCCTCTTAATAGATAAAGATAATTCTCTTTGTTTTTTTTGGCAAACATTTGTTATTCTAGAGGGTAATATCTTCCCATTCTCAGACATATACTTTCTTAATAATTTAATATTTTTATAATCTATTTCCGGTGCACCCTTAATTGAAAGTGGACACGATTTTTTAAATTTGTATCTATTGGGTTGAAAAATACTTAGTTTGGCAAAATTACTTTGTTTACCTTTTTTGTTTCCACTTTGTCTTTGTCTTTTAGGCATAATTAATCTTAATTTTTTTTCTTTATCTCAGTATCCTCTTTCTTTAAACTAAAATAATTTTTATCTAAATCAAACTTTTTAACTTTTATAGTTAAGTACCTTAGTAATTTCTTATCGATAGCTTCATTTTTCTCCAGCTCATCTATCATCTTGCCGTCACCTCTTATTTTGAAGTGTATATAACTTCCTTTTCTATTTTTTTTTATTAAATAAGATAGATTTATCAAACCCCAATTTTCAGTTTTGATTATTTCACCTTTATTTTTTTCAACTATTTTGGAATATTTTTCTGTTAATAATTTGATTTCATTCGGTGATGTGTCTTGTTTAGCGATAATTGTATGTTCGTATAAATTCATATTTGTTATTTAATAAAAAATGTGGATATACTATTATAATAATTTAATTACAATAGTTAAATAATTAAAAAATAAAGAAATTTAAATGTTTTCAGTAGTTTTTCCAGGGCAAGGCTCACAAGAAGTGGGAATGGGAAAAATTTTTTATGAAAGATATGAATTGGTTAAGAATTATTTCAAAGAAGCAGATGAAACTTTAAATTTTCCAATATCTAAGCTAATACTAGAAGGTCCAAAATCTGATTTAGACTTAACTTTTAACACTCAACCTGCAATTTTTTTGATAAGCTACTCTATTTTCAATGTTGTAAAAAAAGAATTTAATATTGATTTAAATAAAGCCGATTTTTTTGCGGGACATTCTTTGGGAGAATATTCAGCATTATCCTGCGCTGGATATATAAAATTTTCTGACACTTTAAAAGTTTTAAAATTACGAGGAGATGCAATGCAAAATGCAGTGCCAAAAGGTATTGGAGGGATGATTGCAATTTTAGCTACAACTATAAAAAAAGTTGAAAATATAATATTTAGCAACAAGAAGAATTGCAACGTCCAGATCGCTAATGATAATTCTGAAGGTCAAATAGTCGTAAGTGGAAAATTAAAAGATTTAGATATTTTTGCAGAAATTTTAAAATCACAAGGTGTAAGAAATATTAAACTACCAGTAAGTGCGCCATTTCACTGTAAATTAATGAGTGAAGCTACAAAAATAATGAGAGATGAAATAAATAAAATAGAGTTTAATAAAGGTTATAATGTTTTGATGTCTAACGTAACTGCTGATAGTATTAAAAATATTCCTGATATAAAAAATTTATTAATTGAACAAATTGAAAGCAGGGTAAGATGGAGAGAAAGCATAATTAACATGACAAATAATGGAGTAAATAATTTTATTGAAATTGGACCAGGCAAGGTTTTATCAGGATTAATAAAAAGAATTAACAGGGAAGTAAAAGTTCAATCAATTAACAACGAGGATGATATAAAAAATTTGAGTATTTAATGGAAAATTTAAAAGAAAAAAATATTATAGTTACGGGTGCTTCTGGTGGCATAGGTAACGCAATAGTTGAATATCTTTATGAGGCAGGTGCAAATGTTTTAGCCACTGGAACAAGAATTGAGAAATTAGAGCAATTAAAAAATAAGTTTAATAATATAAAAACTTTACCTTTTGATATTTCTAAACATGATAAAATTGAAAGTTTCATTAATGAAGCAAATGAATTATTGGGTGAGAACTTAAATTGTCTAGTAAATAATGCTGGAATTACAAAAGATAATTTAGCAATTAGAATGAATTTGGATGAATGGAATAAAGTTATTGATTTAAATCTCACTTCAACATTTTTAATGAGTAAATTTGCAATTAAAAAGATGTTAAAAAATAAATCTGGAAAAATTATAAATATTACTTCGGTAGTAGGGCATACTGGAAATGTAGGACAGGCAAATTACACTGCCTCAAAAGCAGGCATCGTTGCGATGTCTAAAAGCCTATCAATTGAATATTCAAAAAAAAATATAAACGTTAATTGTATTTCTCCAGGATTTATTGATACAGCAATGACTGATAAGATTGACGAAAAATTTAAAGAATCAATTGTATCAAAAATACCTTCTGGTAGATTAGGAAAACCTAAAGATATAGCAAATGCTGTCATTTTTTTAGCGTCACATAAATCAGATTATATAAATGGCGAGACAATTCATGTTAATGGTGGCTTGTATTTAGGTTGACAAAAAAACAATTTCATCTAAGAACAATTTATAACTATAAAGGATTAATATGTCTGACGATATCTCAAGCAAAGTAAAAAAAATAGTTGCCGACCATCTAGGCATAGATGAAGCAAAAGTCACAGACGAGTCTAGTTTTATTGATGATCTTGGCGCAGATAGCTTAGATACAGTTGAGTTAGTGATGGCTTTTGAAGAAGAATTTGGTTCAGAAATTTCTGATAGTGAAGCAGAAAAAATATTAACAGTCGGTGATGCTGTCAAATTTATTGAAGGCAAAAGAAATTAGATAAATTTAATGCCATTAAAAAATGATGGGATAATGGTAATTCTATCATCCCCATCAGGTGTAGGAAAAACAACTCTTGTAAAACTTTTATCCAAAAGAAAAAATTTTAAAATTTCTGTTTCCCATACAACCAGAAAACCTAGAGAAAGCGAAGTACCAAATAAAGATTATTTTTTTGTTGATGATATTGAATTTAAGCGGCTTATTCAAAATGAGGAATTTTTAGAATATGCAAAAGTTTTCAATCATCTTTATGGCACTACTAGATCTCCTATAATTAGCAACCTTCAAAAAGGAAAAAATGTGATTTTCGATATTGATTGGCAAGGCGCTGACCAGATAAAAAATAAAAAACTAGACTACAAATTGATAACTTTTTTTTTATTACCTCCAAGTAAAAAGATACTTTTCAAGAGACTGTCCAATAGAGATATGAAAGATAAGCTTATTGCTGAAAAAAGAATGAAAGAATTTAGTAGAGATATGCTTCATTGGATTAACTACGATTACGTAATCATAAACGATAATTTAGAGGATTGTTATAAAAAAATTGATAGTTTAATTGATGCTGAATTAAATGATGGACCTAAAGATTATGATAATGAATATATTAGAAAACATATTGAAAAATTAACTTTTTAATTTTTCGTATTCTCTTACAATATTACAGTACGATTCCAATGATAAGTTTTGTGGTCTTAAATTTAAATCAAGCTTTAATTTTTCAGATATTTCTTGATAATTAATAAATAATTGCTTTAAAGGTTTTTTAATTTTTTTTCTTTTTTGATTAAAAAAAATTCTTGTTACCATTTCCAAATTTTTACTTTTTTTGATTTTATAATAATCTTTTTTTGGTGTAAAATGAATTAATGTACTTTGAATTTTAGGTTTGGGATAAAAACAATTTGGACTTATATCAAAAACTTTCTCAACATTCATTTTCCAATTAAGAAATATTGATAATCTCCCATAATCTGAGGAATTTGTTTTAGAAATTATTCTATCTGCAACTTCTTTTTGAAACATCAATATTAACTCTGAAAACCAAAAATCTTCTTCTAATTTTAATATCCACTTACAAATTATTTCGGTAGAAATATTATATGGCAAATTACCAAATACCACTAATTTATTGCCAGAGATATTTTTTTCATTTATTTTAAGAATATCATTATTTTTTATTTCAACTTTATTTTGAAATTTTAATTGAAGTTGATCACATAAAGTTTTATCTTTTTCAATTAAGAATATTTTATTAGGTTTTTCTTTTAAAATATATTCTGTTAAGTTTCCAGTACCAGGACCTACTTCTAACACATCTTTATTGAAAATTTTTGATATAGTTACTATTTTTTTTATAATATTTTTATCTATAAGAAAATTTTGCCCTAAACTTTTCTTTGGTTTTATCAGCACTTATTTATCTAAAAATTTAATTGCCTGAATTAGGCTATCAGGAGTGGATTTATTTTTTAAAAACATTTCCAAATTTGGTCCATGATCTGGTGAAATTCTAATAAAAGGCAGTCCTAAAGTTATATTAATCGCATTAAATCCAAATATCGATTTAATAGGTGCCAAAACCTGATCATGGTACATGCCAATTATGACATCCAATTTTTTTATTTTATCTTTCAAAAAAATTGTATCTGCAGCATAAGGACCAGAAACCTTAAATTTTTTTTCTGATAAGTATTTAATTGCTGGTATTATAATTTTTTCTTCTTCACTCTTATGAAAATTACTTTCACAATGAGGGTTTAAACCTGTGATTCCAATTTTAGGTATAATATTAAATCTTTTTTTATAAAAATTGGTGATTTGTTGCACATGATTTATTAATTTTTTTTTACTGATAAATTTATGAACTTTTTTTAAAGGCAGATGTGTTGTAAGAGGACTTACAGACAAATCTTTGTTATATATTAACATTACCGACTTACCTTTGCTATTGGTTTTGAAATCTAAATATTCTGTAATACCTAAAAACTGCTGCTTTAAAATTTTCTTCTTATTAATTGGTCCATTGATTAAATTGATTTTATTATTTTTTTTAGTCAACAATAAAGCTTTTTCAAATGATTGATATATATATTTAGAAATAAATTTTTTATCAAAAGGTACATGAATAATATTTATTTTTCTATTATTTAACTTTTTACTATTTAAGTTATTTATATCTAATTTATTAATTTTAAAGTCATAATTTAGAGCTGTCATTTGTTTTAACAATATATTCTCATTAACAATTAAAATTAGAGGATTTTTAAATTTGTTTTTTTTTAAAGATTTAAAATATATTTCTAAAAAAACACTTTCTGGATCTCCCGCAATTATTATTATTGGATTAAAACTTTTCAACATAGGCTTTATTTTCAATTTCTTTGTAATAAATTATTGAGTACTCATTTAGAATTCTATTTCTCTCAAATGAAATTAATCTTTTCATTTCTTCTTCTTTGTCAACTTGAACATTTATCTTTTTTTTGTTATTTACTTTGAGAAAAATTATTCCACCTGCTGTAATTATTGGTTTTGAGAATTCTCCTATCTCTAAATCTTTAATAGCAAGAAAAATTTTTTTGGATATCTGATTTTGATTGATCCAACCTATTTCTCCACCTAATTTTGAACTTTCAGATATACTGTGAATTACTGCTGAGTCTTTGAATCCAATAGTTTGAATTGACGTGATAATTTCCTCTGATTTTTTTTTTATCTCACTTCGACTCTTTTCTAAAAAAATTATTTCAGATAAATTGAAACTTAAAATTTCTGAGTTACTTTTTATTAACTTTTCTAAAACACTATTAATTTTATTAGAGTCTATTTTTATTAAATTTCTATACTTATCAAAAATAAGTTGATTCCAAAATTGCTCTATAATAAATTTTTTCTTTAAATCATTAATACCGATATTTTTAACTTTCAAATAATCTTCAAATTCTTGATTTGATTCAAAGCCCATGGTTTTCCTAAAATTTTTTACAATCGAGTCAATCTTCTCAGATTTGATTTCTTCGTTATAGTTAATTTCATAAAATTTACTAATTTCATCTTTCTTTATTATTTCTCTAATTAAAGATTTTTCAGCGTTTGAGGAAAGTTGCTTATTACTTAATTGCATTAAATTTTTATTTAGAGAAACTAAATAATTAATTTCCTCAAAAATGTCGTGATTAGTAATTATACTATCATTTATTTTATATAAAATTTTTATCTCTTTTGAAACAACGCTTACAATTGACTGTAAATAGATTATTAAGGTGTATATTAAAACTTTTTTCATTTGATCAGAAACTCGGAGTAGAGATTGTTGTAAAAGGTGTAAAAGTTAAAGAAAAAAAGATTTGCTCTGATGGTCTTAAATCTCTATCTTGATAATAGTCTTTATTATATTCAATGCCAGCTACCAAACAATCATTTTTATATTCATAAACGTAATTATAATATTCAGTTAAATCAGTTTTTCGATTTCTTCTAGTATTATAAGAAACAGAATTATTCTTATTAAAATTATATCTTACATCACTAAGTAAATAACTATCAGACCCAATATCACCATTTTCTTCAAGAAAGTCGAATGAAGTTACAAAATTGTTTATACTTAATTGAGTTTCAACTTTACTATAATTTACCGCGTCAAGATTATTATCAAACGAGAAGTCATAATCTATTTTAAAATTATTATTAGGTTGGAAACTAAAATTTCCAACAATATCAGATGATTTATTTTGCATCTTTGAGGTAAGAGGAAGTTTTTTGTCTTCATTGTCTTTAAATATCTGCCCTAAACTAAATTCTAAAAAATCATTATTTTCTCTTGTTCTTAAATTATAATCAAAACCAACAGTCAAAGATTTACCACCCTCTAAAGAATCATTTAATCCTAATCTGTTTTTTGAGAAAATATTTGTAATATTAATTTTTCTATCTAAATCAAACAAATTCTCAGATTTATTAGGACTATATCTAGCATTGATCTTTGGACTTAGATTTCCGCTATAATTTGTATAATCTTTTTTTAAAGGAATTGAAGAATTGAAAATAAAAGCAGAAAAATTTTCAGATTGAGTATTGTTTTTATATTTACTGGAATTTTTTCCTTTTTTTAAGGAATTTTTAAATTCAAGTTCATAATTTGAAATTGTTCCATATCCTGAAAAAAAGAAATTAGATTTATAAATCAAATCATTGATAAGAAGTGATTCATTGACATTCGTATTTTTTTTTTGATTTGATCCAGAAACTTTATAATTCAGATTTCCTTTACTATCAGAATTGTTACTTAATAACTTAGATATAGTGAAATTTGGTAATATGTATTGGAATTTATCAGAATTTTTTTCCTTTGTTAAATCTTCATAAGCTGCTATTTCAGCAAATATATTCAAATCATCACTATTTAAATCAAATTTAGCAAAGGAATTTAATAAACTTTGATTATTCCCATCTCTAGTCTTGCTAACTATATTATCTCCTTTGAGGTATGTATCACTTGATGTTTTTTCTATATTGAATTCAATTTCAGAAAAATCGAAGTTGTTTTCTAAAAAATATTTTGTGTTTGAAAAAAAATGTGATTTCGTTGATTTATCTAGTTTTTTTAAACTGAAGTCAGTAATAAGATTTGTATTTTTTTCAACTTGTCTGTATTCGTTTTGAATTAAAAGGTCATCATTGAAGTAAATCCTTGGGGTAAAAGTGTTATCTTTATTTTCAGAAATAACCTTGTAATACGGTACATTGATTGATCCTCCACTCGTAGATGAAGTTAACAACGTAGGTATCAAAAAACCAGACTGTCTCTTGACTGTTGGATCTGGGTGAAAAAATTTTGGAAAATAAAAAATTGGAACATCGTAAAATTGTAACCATGAGCTGTTATAATTTATTGATTTATTAATTTTATCATGCTTTATTTCTTTAGATTTCAGGCTCCAAGGAGGGCAGCCATCCCTCATTTTACATGCTGTAAAAATACCATTTTTTATAGTTGATACATTGTTTTCTGATATTAATGAGCTTCCTTTTAATCTGGCATTTTCACCCAATTCACCTTGAGCAAAATAAATTTGAATATCTTTAGTAGCCAATCTTTCACCATCTAAATCTATAATTGCATTATTTGACTTGTAAATATTTGAATCTTTATCAATTAATTCCATTTGCTTTGTTTTAAGTATTTTATCTTTGATTGAATAATCAAATCCATTAAGTTTGATTAAATTGTTAAACTTATCTTTAATTGTTGAGGTATCGTTAGACTGTATCTTCAATATTGATCTAAAAAATATAATATTCTTGCCAAGTAATATATGTGAATTATCTATTTCTATTTTTGTGTTAGTTTTTGATATTATTTTTTCTAAAAGCTTATCATAAATAATATTGTCACTGCTAATCTCAAAGTTTCGAATTTTATCTGAAATTTTAACATTGCTTTTTAATTTTAAAATTTTTGTATTTTTATTATATTCAGAATTATCGGCAAATATTTCTAATCCATCAGATGTAATTACTTTTACACGATCTTTAGCAATTATATTTCCATCATTTTCAATTTCAATTGATTTGCTTTCAAATACAAAGTCTTCAACAGCGCATACATTTACTTGAGAAGTATATAAAAAAAAAATCGAGATTAAAAATTTTAATTTATTTTTCATTTATTCTTATTATTCCTATTAAGGAAATTATACTTAAAGTTATAATTGGTGTCCATATTGAGACAAATAAAGGAATCTTTTCATTTTTTCCCATAGTTCCAAAAAAGAAATTTATATAATATATAATTACTGATAGCAGGATCCCTATGACGATAAAAAAAAGTTTTGGTTTTTGAAAATTTAAATTTAGCATCAAAATTGCTGATAATGCTGTTATTATTGTAATCAAAAAAGGATATGCAACAATCCTTTGCAAGTGGTAGTTTATTTCGGTAGTGGAATAATTAATTGATATGTAATTTTTCTTTAATTCAAATAAATTCCAAATGGTAAGTGAAGAAAGATTTGAAAAAAGTTTATTAATTTCTTCATAATTAAAATTTGAAAAAAAATTCATTGAATCTTCCGTTTTAATACTGTTATTTTTGTCAATAATTTTAATACCATATAAATTCCAATTATTTTCTTGGATATCAACATTTTCTGCTTTGATATTATTTTGAAATTCAAAATCCTTATTTAGTTGAATAATATCCACATCATTTAAGGTATTTATTGTAAATCTTT
>CABXRL010000007.1 GCA_902514605.1 uncultured Pelagibacteraceae bacterium | reverse complement strand
GATAATCGAACATTTATTGTTCCTCTCTTAGCATCAATATCTATTAGATCTCCGTTGCGCAGTAAGGCTATTGGTCCACCCAAAGCAGCCTCTGGGCCTACATGACCCACACAAAAACCTCTAGTCGCTCCTGAAAATCTCCCATCAGTTATTAAAGCAACCTTCTCACCTTTACCTTGTCCATAAATTGCACCTGTTGTAGAAAGCATTTCTCTCATACCTGGTCCTCCTACTGGTCCTTCGTATCTAATAATAATTACGTCTCCATCTTTATATTTTTTACTTTGAACTGCTTTCATTGCACTTTCCTCATTATCAAAACATCTTGCTCTTCCAGTAAACTGTAATTTTTTTAATCCTGCAATTTTTACAATTCCTCCATCTGGAGCTAAATTACCTTTAAGTCCAACAACACCTCCATCTGGTGATAAAGGTCTGTCATAAGCTCTCAAAACTTTTTGTTTTGGATTAAACTTAATCCCATTTAAATTTTCTTTCATAGTCTTTCCAGTAACTGTCAAACAATCACCATGAATATAACCACCATCGTAAAGAGTTTTTAATAACATTGGTACACCACCAGCTAACCACATGTCTTTTGCAACATATTTTCCGCCTGGTTTTAAATCGGCAAGATAAGGAGTTTTTTTAAATATTTTTGCAACATCCATTAAATCAAATTTAATTCCTGCTTCATTTGCAATTGCAGGTAAGTGTAAAGCTGCATTAGTTGAGCCGCCAGTTGCAGCAACAATTGTTGCAGCATTTTCTAAAGCTTTTTTTGTAACAATATCTCTTGGTTTAATTTTTTTAGCTAATAATTCCATTACCATTTTACCACTTAACTTTGCATACTTATCTCTTTCTTCATAAGGAGCTGGTGTCCCTGCTGAATAAGGTAAAGCTAAACCAATTGCTTCTGATACACAGGCCATCGTATTTGCAGTAAATTGACCACCACAGGCACCTGCACTTGGACATGCAACTAATTCTAATTTTCTTAATTCTTTTGCTGACATTTGCCCTGATGAATGTTTTCCAACTGCTTCGAATACATCTACAACAGTTACATCTTTACCTTTATATCTACCTGGTAGTATTGATCCTCCATAAATAAAAACACTTGGAACATTTAATCGAACCATGGACATCATTAAACCTGGTAGAGATTTATCACAACCTGCGATACCTACTAATGCATCATAACAATGACCTCTTACAGTTAATTCCGCACTATCTGCTATTACTTCTCTAGAGATTAATGAAGATTTCATTCCTTCATGGCCCATAGCAATACCATCAGTAACAGTAATTGTACAAAATTCTCTTGGTGTTCCTCCAAAAGCTCTAACGCCCTTCTTAACCGATTGTGCTTGTCTCATAAGAGCAATATTACACGGAGCTGCCTCATTCCATGTTGATACAACACCGACAAATGGTTTTGAAACATCTTTCTCAGTTTCACCCATTGCATAATAAAATGATCTATGTGGCGCTCTATCAGCACCTAATGATGTGTGTCTACTAGGTAACTTCTTTTTATTAAACTTCCGCATTATAAACTTTCAATTGTTAATGATATTTTTTTGATATCATTTTTTAGATTACTATAGTTAGTTTTTTCTTGTTCAACAATATTTTTTGGAGCTCTATCGGTAAATCCTTTGTTGGATAATCGTTGAGATATTTTGTCCATTTCCTCTTGATATTTGTTCTGTCTTTTAACTAAGTTTTCTTTTATTAGATTTAAATCTACACTTTCATCAAAATAGATCTTAAATAGGTCGCCAGATATAACCAATGTAGCTGAAGGTTTTTCTTGGTCTTTATTATAGAAATTATTGATACGACCAAGTTTTTTGAGAATAATTTCATTATTGGTCATTAATGTTTTGTTTTTTTTAGCAATTTTATTAATAGAAATATCAATAAATGAACCTGGGCTCACATTTAATTCATTTTTAAAGGATCTAAGCTCAGAAATTACATTAATTATACTTTCTACATCTTTCATAGATTGATCTTTCCTGGCTTTTCCTAATGGCCAATTAGTGTACATTAGAAAATTCTTATTTGATTTATCAAATTTATTTTTTAACCAGATTTTCTCAGTAACAAATGGAATAAATGGATGAAGAATAACAAGTATTTGTTTAAAAATATAAGCTGATACTTCTTTTACTTCTTTTTTAGATTTTTCATCGTTTGAAAACAGAATAGTTTTTGAAAGCTCAATGTACCAGTCGCAATAAGAATGCCAAGCGAACTGGTAAGCATTTTTGGCTGCTTCATCAAATCGATAATTTTTAAGATTTTTCTCAATTTTATCTTTGGTTTGAATTAATTCTGAATAAATCCACTTATTTATATTTAATGTAGTTTTGGGAATTTTACCAGTTTTGTTAAAATCACATTTATTAGTAATTAAAAAATTATTAGCATTCCATAATTTATTTAAAAAATTCCTATACCCCTTAACTCTATCCTCTGAAAGTTTAACATCTGTTCCTGGTGATGCCATTGAAAGAAGAGTAAATCTTAAAGCATCAGCACTATACTTTTCAATTAAATCTAATGGATCAATTACATTGCCTTTTGACTTAGACATTTTTTGTCCTTTTTCATCTCTAACTAAAGCATGAACGTAAATATCTTTAAATGGTTCTTTGTTTAAAAATTCCATGCCAAACATCATCATTCTAGCAACCCAAAAGAAAATAATATCAAAACCAGTTACTAAAACAGTTGTTGGATAAAATTTTTTAACGAATTCTTTTTTATCAGGCCAGCCCAAAGTTGCAAAAGGCCATAATCCGGATGAAAACCATGTGTCTAAAACATCAGGATCTCTGATAATTTTAACATTTTTTTTATAAAATTTTTTTGCTTGTTTTTTTGCAATAGCTTCATTTGCTGCAACAAAGATTTTTTTATCAGGACCATACCAAGCAGGTATTTGATGACCCCACCAAAGTTGTCTAGAAATACACCATGGTTCAATATTATTCATCCATTGAAAATAAGTTTTTGACCAATTCTCCGGAAAGAAACTTGTTTTCTTTAATTTAACTATTTGTTTTGCTTTGGTAGATAATTTTTTTGCATTTACAAACCATTGCTCAGTTAAAAAAGGTTCGATAATAGAATTTGATCTATCGCCATATGGTACTTTATTTTTAATATTTTGTTCTTTAACAAAAAAATCTTTTTCTTTTAATTCATTTAAAATTTTTTTACGTGCTTCAAATCTATTTAATCCAACGTAACCATCTGGAGCATTATTGTTTATATTACCATCTTCAGTAAATACATTTATTATATCTAGTTTATTTCTTTGACCAACATCATAGTCATTAAAATCATGAGCTGGTGTAATCTTTAATGCACCAGTTCCTTGTTCAGGATCTGCATAATTATCTTTAATGATTTTTATCTTTCTTCCTACTATTGGGATTGTGACAGTTTTGCCCACATATTTTTTAAATCTTTTGTCTTTTGGGTTGACAGCAATAGCTGTATCTCCAAGCATTGTTTCAGGTCTTGTGGTTGCAATAGTTATAAAATCAGAAGATTTATCGATTGGGTATCTAATATAGTAAATCTTAGAGTTCATTTCTCTTTGATCGACCTCTAAATCTGATATTGCTGTTTTTAAAACTGTATCCCAATTGACTAATTTTTCTGCTTTATAAATTAATTTTTTTTTATGTAGTTCGACAAAAACTTTAATGACTGATTTTGATAAATTTTCATCCATTGTGAACGCGTTTCTGGACCAGTCACATGAACATCCTAATTTCTTTAGTTGATTTATAATAATGTCACCATACTGATTTTTCCATTCCCAAACCTTTTCTATAAATTTTTCTCTACCTAAATCATTTTTATTTAAATTATCCTTTTCAAGTTGTTTTTCAACAAGTGCTTGAGTGGCTATTCCAGCGTGATCGGTTCCTGGTTGCCATAAAGTCTCATAATTATTCATTCGATAATAACGAACTAAAAGATCCTGAATTGAGTTATTAAGAGCATGCCCCATATGTAAACTTCCAGTAACATTAGGCGGTGGAATGACAATTGAATATTTTTTTGAATTTTTCTTAGGTTTAAATAATTTATTTTTTTCCCAATAAGAATAAATATTATCTTCTACTTCAGAATGTATATATTTATCACTATTCATGAGTTAAGTATTTTATAATTTAATAATCTAAATTAACAATAATCAAATTAAAACGTTATTTAATAGACTAATCACAGATATTTTATATAAAACAACTTGTAGCTATCTACTAAAACACATGGCAACGTGGCGGAATGGTTACGCAGAGGATTGCAAATCCTTGTATCCCGGTTCGATTCCGGGCGTTGCCTCCAAAAAAATCTTGTTTTAGTAAAAAAAAAAAGTAAGTTGTGTCTTTAATATTCCTCGGTAGCTCAGTTGGTAGAGCAGTTGACTGTTAATCAATTGGTCGCAGGTTCGAGTCCTGCCCGAGGAGCCAAATTTAACCAATTTTCGTAACTGTTTGATTAACTCCTTGAAGAGATTTATTAAATTTAATTTTTTGATCTGTTGTTAATTCTGAATACACTTTTGATAAAAAATTATAATTTACATTAAGATGCCCTTCCTGAGATTTTTGTAAATTTAGCAAGTATTCTGAAAAGTCCTCATAGAAATAATTAATCGGAACTTTCAAATAGTTTGAAAGTTGCAATAATCTTATAGAGCTTACTCCATTTGTGCCCTTCTCGTATTTTTGTATTTGCTGGAAGGTGACGTTTATAGCTTTTGCTACTTTTGTTTGTGTTAAACCTAACGCTAAACGTCTTAGCTTAAGTTTATTACCTAAATGCTTATTAAAATTATCTTCCATTAAGACCCCTCTTAATTTTTTATTAATACTTAATTCAACTAGTTTTTGATAGCTACTGCAACAATATTTTTTTATTTTTTTTACTAAAAAGCCCATTATTGGTAATATATGTCAAGAAATACTTGAGCTTTTATTTGAGAAAATTTGATAATTAAGTGGTTGACTACAATATCTGACTTAAGAAAAGTTTAGTTCTATCACTTTTGGGATTAGCAAAAAATTCCTTAGTATCAGCTTTTTCTACTATCATCCCTTCGTCCATAAATATCATTTGATCCGCAACTTCTTTAGCAAAGCCCATTTCATGAGTAACAACTATCATTGTCATTCCTTGTTTTGCCAAATTAACCATAACATCAAGAACTTCCTTTATCATTTCTGGGTCTAATGCTGAAGTTGGTTCATCAAAAAGCATTATTTTCGGTTCCATGCATAAAGCTCTAGCAATTGCACATCTTTGTTGTTGTCCGCCAGATAATTGGCCGGGATATTTTTGTGCTTGATCAAGAATTTGTACTCTCTCTAAATGTTTTAAAGCAAGTTCCTCTGCATCTTTTTTTGGCATTTTCTTAACCCAAATAGGAGCCAAAGTGCAATTATCTAAAATAGATAAATGAGGAAACAAATTGAATTGTTGAAATACCATTCCAACCTCAGCTCGTATTTGTTCTATATCTTTTGTATCTTCAGTTAATTCCGTTCCATCAACAACGATATTTCCTTCTTGGTGTTCCTCTAGTCTATTTATACATCTTATTAATGTTGACTTACCAGAACCAGATGGGCCACAAACAACAATTTTTTCTTTAGGTTTTACTTCTAGATTAATTCCTTTAAGCACTTGGAAATCACCAAACCATTTATTCATATTATTTATTTGAATAATGCTATCAGACATCTTATCTATCAGTTTTATATTTTTGTTCTAGATTATAACTATACTTACTCATTGCATAACAAATAATCCAGAAAATTATTGCTGCAAAAACATAACCTTCCATAGCAAAACCCAACCATTCTGGATTAGTTTTAGCTAAATTTAACATTCCTACTATTTCTAAAAGACCAACAACAAAAATTAATGGTGTATCTTTGACTAAAGCTAAAAATGTATTAGCTATACCTGGAATAACAAGTTTTAAAGCTTGGGGTAGAATTACAAATATGTGCATTCTCCAGTATCCCATTCCTAAGGATTTTGCAGCTTCATATTGACCTCTAGGAAGAGCTTGTAAGCCCCCTCTTATTACTTCAGCGACATATGCTGCCTCAAACAATGAAATAGCTATTATGCACCTCACCAATTTATCTATAAAAAAGTCCGCTGGTAGAAACATTGGAAACATTACAGCTGACATGAATAACACTGTAATTAATGGGACACCTCTCCAAAATTCAATGAAACCAATAGATATGTATCTAATCAAAGGAAATCCAGATCTTCTTCCAAGCGCAAAAGCCATACCTATCGGAAAGCAAAAGATCAAACAAAAAAAGGAAATTATAAAAGTTAACGATAAACCACCCCAAGCACCTGTTTCTACCCAGTTTAAACCATCTAGTTTTCCTAACTCAATTAATTCCTCGTAAAAAATAAAATATTTTAATAAAACATAAAGAGCAAAAGGAACAATTAAGAAATAGTAAAATTTGAATTTACTTGGAATAAAAAAACCAATTATTATAGATAGTATCGCAGCAATTATTCCATACGAAAAATCAAAGAATACTGGACCTCCTGAAATAAAGAAGAAAATAAACAAGAAAGCAATAAAAGGATAAATTACGACATAGTATAAAGTTAAGTATTTTTTAAATTTATCCGTTACAAAGTATCCAACAGATCCAAGTAAAGTTAAAGCAATAAATGATAAATTAATTCTCCATTGTTCACCATTGGGATACATGCCATACATGAATCTTCTTATCCAAACTTTGATATAGGTCCAACAGGCGCCTGTGCCTGTACAAACGTCTTTTGTGTCGCCTGCAAAACTAGCATCAATAAAAAACCAACTTAGTATCGGTGGAATTGATTTTAAAATTATAAATATAATTAATAATGATAATATCGCGTTAAAGTTATTCGTATTAATGTGTTTATTAAGTAGATCTAATTGTTTGATGCCGCTTAACTCAATTCTTATAAAGTAAAGACCAATAAAGCCGAGTATTAATGGTAAAAAATAACTTAAAAAACCAGGTAAAAAACCTGTTAGATTAAGACTAAAAAAAGAATTTAAAAGAACATCCAAAATACTTGCAAAAAACAAAAAAGTTCCCAAATATAAAAAGGAATATAGATTTGACTTATTCGGTTTTAAAAAATTTATTTTAGACACTATTTTTCCTGGATTGCTATTTTGTTGTTGTACCAATTCATAAATAATGAAATTGCTATACTCAAAGATAAATATGTAAACATTGTAATAGATACTATTTCTATTGCCTTACCTGTTTGCATTAAAGCAGTTCCAGCAAAAACAAGTACTAGATCAGGATATGCTATAGCTGCAGCTAGTGAAGAATTTTTAGTAAGGTTAAGATATTGGTTTGTTGTAGGTGGTATTATTATTCTTAAAGCTTGAGGCATCACTACTAATTTAAGTACTTGATTTGGAGTTAAACCAATTGATGCAGCAGCTTCTTTTTGACCTTTACTAATACCTTGAATTCCTGCTCTAACACATTCAGCTATGAATGTTGCTGTGTATAAAGATAAGGATAGCGCTAAAGCTATCAATTCAGGAGGTAAACTTACGCCACCCTCATAAATAAATGATGTAGTGGCTAGCTGCTTTAAAACAGGAACTTCAAATGACAATCTTACTCCACCAATCAAAAAACTTATAAGAGGTAAAATTAAAATTAAACCTATTGATATAAGCAAAACTGGTGTCTGTTTACCTTGAGTTTCTTGTAATTTCTTTGCTTGATAGCGAATTACTATTATCGCAATAGTAGCAGCAACTATAGAATAAAAGAAAATATTAAAGTTTTGCCAAATAAAAGCAGGAACAAATAATCCCTTTATTGTTAAGAATGAAATTCCAAAGATTGCTTCAGCATCTTGTGGAAGTGGTAAAGCTCTTAAAGCTGCAAAGTACCAGAAAAATATTTGTAGAAGTAAAGGTATGTTTCTAAAAAATTCTACATAAAAGGCAGCAAATCTATTTATTAAATAATTAGGCGATAGTCTTGCTATACCAACCATCACACCCAAAATAGTAGCAAAAAAAATTCCTATAACTGAAACAAGGATGGTATTTAATAAACCAACTAAATAAGCTCTAAAATATGAATGGGATCCATCATATTCTATTAAGGAAAATTGAACATCAAAAGAGGATTCTTGTGATAAAAATCCATATCCAAAATCAATACCCCTATTCTCCATATTGACTTGAGCGTTATAAGTAAAAAAACCAAAGACAAGAACAACAGCAATAACCGTCATCAATTGTGGACCTATATCTTTAGGTTTAAAATTCATTATTAAGATTATATATGAGTTTAAAAAAAAAGGGCTAGAAAAATCTAGCCCTTTTTATGTAATTTATAACTTAAATTATCTTGATGGTGGAACGTATAAAATACCACCTTTGGTCCATAACTCATTTGGACCTCTGTCTGGTAAAATACCAGTGTCAGCTATATTTCTCTTATAACTTTCACCATAGTTTCCAACTTGTTTGATAATTCTCAAGTTCCACTCATTATCTAAACCGAATGCTGCACCCATTTCACCCTCAGCACCAACAAGTCTTTTGATTTGTGGATTATCTGAAGTTTTCATCATGTCTGCATTAGCCGAAGTAATGCCGTATTCCTCAGCTTCGATCATAGTGTTCAAAGACCATCTAACGATATCTTCCCATACAGAATCACCTTGTCTTACAACTGGTCCTAAAGGTTCTTTAGAAATAGTTTCTGGTAATACAATGTGTTCATCAGGATTTTTCATTTTAGTTCTTTGCGCAGCTAAACCAGATTTATCGGTAGTGTAAGTATCACATCTACCTGCATCGTATGCAGCTACAACTTCGTCAGCTTTTTCAAATGCAACTGGTTCATATGAAATTCCTCTTGAATTAAAGAAATCTCTCATATTTAACTCAGTTGTTGTACCAATATTTGTACAAGCTGAGATACCATTTTTGAATTGGCTTGTTGAAGTAATACCTGAACTTTTTCTTACCATGAAACCTTGTCCATCGTAAAAGTTCACACCTACGAAAGTAAGTCCGATATCAGCATCTCTAGAAAGTGTCCAAGTTGTGTTTCTTGATAAGATATCGATCTCACCAGAAGTTAAAGCCGTAAATCTTTCTTTAGCACTTAGTGGTGTAAACTTAACTTTGTTTGCATCACCTAATACTGCAGCAGCTACTGCTCTACATACATCAACGTCAACACCGGTCCAATTTCCTGCAGCATCAGCATTAGAAAATCCTGGAAGACCTTGAGATACTCCACATCTTACAAAACCCTTTTTTTGAGTATTTTTAAGTGTTTTAGATTTTTTAGCAGCCATTGACTCTGTTGTAAAAGTGAACAACACAGCAACCATAGCAACTAAAGAAGTTAATTGTTTTAAGTATTTAAACATATTTCTTCCTATTGTTTATTTATTTGTTAACAAATAATTCAAAAATAACTTTTGAATATTTACAATTTAAGCACGTAAGAAAATACTGATCAAGATAAATTAAATCAAAAATATTATGCTATATTGGCGCAAGAAACCCATTTTGACCAATTCTTGGCGCGCCCTGGAGGATTCGAACCTCCGACCCTCGGTTTAGAAAACCGATGCTCTATCCAGCTGAGCTAAGGGCGCATAAAGAATATTTGATTTATATTACAAATTTAATTTTTAAAAAGATATTTTTTAATAATTAACAATAATGTTAACAACTCAATTCTACCAACAATCATAAACAAAATCAGACTATATTTAGTTAAAAAATTGATCCTTTGGAAATCAAACTCATTAATACCGTATGCAGTTGAATTAACTGTATTCATTAATGTGAGTATTGATATTTTTAGACATTTTTCAAAATCAATCCCAGAAAATGTTATTAAAGATGTAAGTACAAATAAAGATATAATAAAAATTATGATTGAAAGAAAGTACTTATTAATTTCATTTAATTCAAAATTTGTTTTTGAAAAAAGTAGTCGATTCATGAATATATTTCTAGGCTTACTAAAAGAAAGTATTTGATTAAAAGAAAATATAATTAGAGAGTATATCCTAATAAATCTCAATCCAGAACTAGTTGAAAAAAAGGAACCTCCTATAATAACTAATATTAAAAATATAAAATGAAGATTTGTAAAATTACTATTCAATGAAATTCCTATATTAGATATACTACTAAAAATTGAAAATACGATTATTATAAAATCATTGTTATAACCAAAAAAAAGAAGAAAAACCAAAACTAAAGTTATTACGTATAATAATAAGTTATAGTCTTCATAAAAAAAATCTTTATCTCTATTTTTAAATAAAATCAGATTATAAATAAAAAAAATACTAAAAAAAGAAATTAACATTAAGATCGAAAAAACTATTTTTTTAAAATCTGTGTTTAATATTACAGATATATCATTAAAGGGTAAAAACCCACCAGATGAAATTAAGGTCAACGCTAAATTAACTGAATTAAAAGTTCTTAAACCTACCAGTTCAAGTATTATAAAAATAAAAAAAGTTATCAAAATATAGAGGATAAAGACTTTGACAGTTTGTTTGATAATTTCTGAATTATTTAATGAAATAAAGTTAGTCAAAGATCTTTTTAAACTTTCATCGTAAATATCAATCAAAAAAATAATAGAAAATAAAAAGTATAATCCACCTATCCATTGAGTTGTTGATCGCCACAATATTAAGCTTTGATCTATTTGTTTGATATTATCAAATATTGAAAAACCTGTAGAAGTAAAACCAGAAACACTCTCGAATAACGAGTTTAAAAAAGTTAGATTATAAATACTAAAATAAAACGGTATTGATAAAATAAGAGGAATAAAGATATAACCAAAGAGTATTGTTAAAATTTTCTCGAATAAATTTGGTCTTTTTCTATTCGATTGAAACTTGAAGAAAATTAAAGAGAAAAAACCAGAAATCAGTAATGTGTAAAAATATGTGTTAAGATTTAAATAGAGATTAAAATAATATGAGTACAATATATTTAAAAAAGACAATAATGAAATAAGTGCTAAAAAAATACTTAAATACTTTAATCTAATTTTAAGCATTTATTATATTGAGCTAATTCTAAATAAATTTTCTACAACAGAAATTGCATCTTTTTTTGCTAAAAAAACTACTGTATCTTTTTTTTTGAATACAAAATCAGATCTCGGTATTAATACTTTGCTGTTTCTTAAAACAGCTCCAATTCTTATTTCTTCAGGTAAATTAGAGTCTTTTAAACTTTGATTTATAAGTTCAGATGTCTCAATTATATCGGCCTCTATCACCTCGTATTCACCATTTAAAATTGTATGAGCAGTTTCGATCGTTCCCTTATGAATATGTTTTAAAATACTTGATACAGTGTTCATTCTAGGATCTATAAAGTCATCAATTTTTAATGAATTTTGTAAAAGTGAATAATTGGGTTTATTTATTAAAGCCATAGTTCTTTTGTCCTCAATAGATGAGCTGTCTTTCGTAAACTTTTCTACTAAAACACTAACCATTAAATTATCTTCATCATCATTTGTTAATGCTAATACAGTCTCGGCCTCTTCTAAATTTGCTTCTGCCAAAATCTCTTCGTCCAATCCATTGCCATTAATTACTATTGTATTATTTAAAGAGTTAGCTAAAAATTCAGCTCTTGTTTTGTCTTTTTCTATTATTTTAACTCTAGGAGAATCAAGGCTCTCCTCAAGATTTTTTGCTAAATTAAAACCAATGTTTCCTCCACCAATGATTAATATTTTTTTAGTCATTTTTTCATTGTGACCAAAAGCATCTAGAGTTTCTACCATTTGTGAGGAATTGATGATTATATAGATCTTATCTAGATAATTTATTGTGTCATTTTTTTTTGGTATGATAAATTTATTATCTCTAATAATTCCTATTATATTTGCATCTAACTTAGGATATTTCTTGGTTATTTCGTTAAGCTTAACATTAGTTAATGAACAATTATCCTTAATTAAAATTTCTAATAATCTTATCTTATTTTCTGCAAAAGGAACGCTATCTAATGCACCTGGTGCCTCTAATTTCTGTTGAATGGATTTAGCTATTTCTATTTCAGGAGAAATAATCACGTCTATTGGTAAGTTTTCTTTATTATAAACATTTGTGTATTTAGGGTTTAGATAGTCTTGAGACCTTATTCTTGCGATTTTTTTAGGTATATTAAAAATAGAAAATGCTATTTGACAAATCAACATATTAATTTCATCATTACGAGTTACAGCTATTATCATATCAGCCTCAGAGGCATTAGCTTTTTCTAAAATTGACGGATAGGTGGCTTTTCCTAAAATTACTTTGACATCTAATGTGTCAGAAATTTTTTGTATATCCTCACTCGAAAGATCAACTACAGTAATGGAGTGACCTTGTTCACTAAGAAGTTTCGCTATAGTAAAGCCTACCCTGCCTGCACCACAAATTATAATGTTCATTTTAATTAAATTCTTTTATACCTAAAACTTTTAGTTTTCTATGTAAGGCACTTCTTTCCATTCCAACAAAGCTTGCTGTTTTAGAAATATTTCCATTAAATTTTTTGATCTGTAAAGTTAAATACTCTTTTTCAAATTTTTCTCTAGCCTCTTTTAATGGCACGGATAAACTATTTTCTCTGATTTTTTCATTTAAATTGTCTGTTTTGACTGATTCTTTAATTATATTCGAAAGTTTATCTTTTGTATCTGGTTGCAGAATAGCAATTCTTTCAATCATATTTCTCAATTCTCTAACATTCCCAGGCCAGAGATGGTTTAAAAGATAACTATTATTATGATCAATTTCTAACTCTTTAATATTATAATTATCAGAAATTTTTTTTGAAAAATATTTAATTAAAATAGGTATATCTGAAATTCTTTGGTTTAAAGGGTCAATATTTATTTCAAACACATTTAACCGATGATAAAGATCTTCCCTAAAATTTCCCAAATCGATTTCGTTTTTTAGATTTTCACTTGATGAGCAAATTAATCTTACATCAACATTAATATCAGTATTCCCATTTATTCTTTTAAACTTTTGATCTATTAAAACTCTAAGAATTTTTGATTGAATATCTAATGGAATTTCAGATATTTGTTCAATAAGTAAAGTTCCTTTGTTTGCCTTTTCTAATGCACCATATGAGATAATACCATTTATTTTTTCCTCTCCAAATAGCTCTTGCTCATATTTTGTGGTGTCTAAAAGTGCACCGTTTAATATTACAAAAGGTTTTTTATTTCTTTTTGATTTTTTATGAATTTTTCTTGCTATTAGTTCTTTTCCTGAACCTGAAGGACCGCTGATAAAAACTCGGCTTTCTGTTTGCGAAATCTTTTCTATTTGATCTCTTATTGAATTAATATTTTTACTTTCTCCAATCAAATCATATGAAGAAAATAATTTGGTTTCATATTCTTTATTTTCTTTTTTTAAATTAAAATTTTCGACAGCTCTGTTAACAAAATTCATTAATCTTTCTTGATCGAAAGGTTTTTCTATAAATTCAAATGCACCAGATTTTAAAGATTTTACTGCCATTTCAATATTTGCATGTCCTGATATAATAATTACAGGAACATCTTTATTTTTATTTTTGATATGAGATAATAATTCTATACCATCGTTATCACCTTTATCTAATTTTACATCTATAATTGCTACATCTGGTAATTTTTTATCAATTTCATTTAAAGCTTGACCAAAATTTGCTGCAACTCTAGTTTTGAATCCATGATCAGAAATAAGTTCATTTAGAATATTTCTGATATCAGCATTATCATCAACAATTAAAATTTCTGCATTCATTTTTTTGAAAAAACAATCTTTATACTGGCTCCATTATCAATATTTAAAAATTTAATATTTCCGTTGTGATCATTTATAATTTTATTTACTATTGATAAACCTAATCCAGTTCCATTTTTTTTAGTTGTAAAATATGGATTAAGAATGTCTTTAATGTTGTTTTCTAATACTCCAAAACCAATGCCATTATCATTTATAATCAATTGTATATGATCATCAAAATCATTTAATTCAATAGAGATTTTTTTATTAAAATCTGGGCTTTTTTCACTTTTTTGTTGAATGCTTTCTATAGAATTTTTTATTAAATTAAAAAAGACTCTACTCAACTGTTCAGGATCACTGTTTAATTCTATATTTTCTTGATTACTATTAAATCTAATATCAATAGATTTATCTAATTCACTCAAGAGATTAATAGTATCATTCAGTAAAGTAACGAGATTATTCTTTTTCATTACTGGTTTTGGCATTCTTGCAAAGTCTGAAAATTCATTTACAAGTTTTTCAATCTGTTTTATTTGATTGTTTATAATCTTTAAGTTGTCTTTGAACTCATCTTTATCATTTGAAGAAAGATCTTTTGAAAATTTATTTTTAATTCTATCAATTGTTAGTTGAATTGGAGTCAGTGGATTTTTAATTTCATGAGCTAACTTTCTAGCAAGACTGCCCCAAGCTTCATGTCTTTCTGTAATAATTAATTTTTCTTGTTGGTTTTTTAATTTGCTAATCATTAAATTAAAATTTTTATTTAAAATTTCTAAATCTTTATCAGTTTTAATTTCTGGAACTTTTGTTTCTAAGTTACCCTCACCTATAGCTGTAGAGGCTAAAATAAGATTATTTATTGATCTAAAAAATCTTGATGAAAATCTAATCGCAATCGTAATGGACAAAAACAATAACAACGTAACAATAATTATATATATAATTGCAAAAGAGATTTTGATTCCTGTGCTTTTTTCTTCAACCGTATAGTAAAAATTAATTGCCTCTTGAGACTCTGTTAAATATTTTGAAATATCCTCCTCTAAAAACTTTATTACATACAAGAACCTATTATCGAAAGCTTGAAGTCTCATTATAGCAGCTGACATATTTTCAGGGGCATTAATTATTTTTAATGGTCTGTCATCCTCTAAAACTAATTTTAACGCGCGATCTAATGGAGGCATATATTTATTTTCATTTTCTAATGATGAGAAAAGAAGTTTTTTATTTTCGTCAATTATGTGTACTTCATCGACATCTCTAATTAACCTTTGTGTATTTAAAAAACGCAAATATTCATTTTCATTATTATTTAAGAAATTAGCACCTTTATTTATATCAAATGCAATTAAAACAATATCTGATTGAATCTTATTTCGTACTTCATCAACATAACTTTTGGCAAGTTCGTACGAATTGTTGACTACAGTTGAAACTTTTTTATCAAAATACTTTTCTAAAGCAAATGAAAATAAAAATAGTGAAAAAATAGATATAACAATCGATGGTATTAAAGTGAATAAAGAAAAATAAGTAATATATTTTTTATTTGCTGTTAATCCATCTTTATCAATATCAGTTTTAATAGATCTTTTGATTTCAATAAAGATAAATACAAATAATAAAAAAAGTAAAAAAATATTTAAAATTAATAAATATTGTAAATTGCTTTGATTTAATTCTATAAAACCTCTATCAATAAATGTTAAAAATGTTAAAAAACCTATAAATAGTGTGATACTAGATAAAATGATTATGAAAATATTTTTTTTCAAAAAATCAAACATAATTTAGAATTATAGTATTTAAATAAATGAACAACTATTTTGTAATATTAGCTGCTGGAAAAAGTAAAAGATTTAGCAGCAAAATAGCTAAACAACACATTGTTTATAAAAATAAAGAGATTATTGATCATTCAATTGAAAAGGCCTTAAATTCAAAAATTTTTAAACAGATTATAATTGTTACAAATGATTTAAATCGACTTAAAAAAAGAAAATACCCTAAATTGATTAAAATAATAAAAGGTGGAAAGGAAAGATCCGATTCATCCTTTAAAGCCCTGAAATATCTTAAAAAATATAAGCCAAAGAATGTCTTTATACATGATGCTGCAAGACCAAATTTTTCTATAGATTTACTTAAAAAAATTGAAAAAAATTTAAGAAATAATAAAGCAGTGGTTCCAGTTATAACCTCAAAAGACTCAATAAAATACAAATTTAAGAATCAAGTTTTTAATTTACATAGAGGGAATTCTCTATTAACACAAACACCGCAAGCTTTTAGATTTAAAGAATTATTTAACTTAGCAATAAAAGACAAATCGAAGGTTAATGATGAGGCAACAATTTTTTTAAATCGAAATCACAAAGTAAAATTTATTAAAGGTGAGAATTCCAATAATAAGATCACCTATTTAGAAGATTTAAATGAAAATAAGACATTTTATGGATTGGGTTTTGATATTCATAGATTAATTAAAAACAAAAAACTTTTTCTGGGTGGTGTGAGGATACCTTTTCATTCAGGACTAAAAGGACATTCTGATGGTGATGTAATTTTACATGCTATTACTGATGCAATATTAGGAGCATTAAGAAGAAAAGATATTGGCACTTATTTTCCAAATACTGAAAAATACAAAAATATAAGATCACCAAAAATGTTAAAGCCAGTTATAAAAGATCTTTATAAATCAAATTTTTCTATAAATAATTTAGATATTAATTTAATTTGTGAACAACCAAAAGTATCAGAATATAGAACTAGAATAGTTAATTCTATATCTAAACTCACAAATCTAAAAAAAGATTTGATAAATCTTAAAGGTAAAACTGTAGAGAAATTAGGTTTAATAGGAAAAGAAAAGGCAATTGCTTGTGAGGTAATAATTTCAATCACAAAATATGATTAAAAAAATTAATACCTTATTTGTAACAATGTTTGGTTTGGGAAGAATCCCAAAAATTCCAGGAACTATTGGATCATTAGTAACTGTGATTTTGTTATATATTTTTTTTCATATATTAGATTTGTCCTCAATTTTAATATTTGTATTTTTAATAGTTATCTTTGTTTTTTCTTTTAAAGCTGTTGCGTTGCATATCAAAGATAATGCTAACAAAGATCCTAAAGAAGTTGTCATCGATGAGTTTATTGGTCAATCTATACCAATATTTATGTATGAGATTTCGCATGGTACAAAAAAGTCTTTCGACGAAGCAATTATTTTTTATGGTGTTTGCTTTATTTTATTTAGGTTTTTTGACATAGTGAAACCATTTCCGGTAAATTTTTTTGATAAAAAATTTAAAAATAGTTTTGGTGTAATCATGGATGATATTTGTGCTGGTTTTTATGTTGTTTTATCATTAATTTGTTTTATGATTTTTAAAAGTTATTTTATTTAATGCAAACTTTAATAAAACTACTAACCAAAAAGAAACTTAAAATTTCATTTGCAGAATCATGCACAGGGGGGTTATTAGCTAGTGCTATTACTTCAATTAGTGGTGCATCAAAAGTTTTTAATTTAAGTTTTGTCACCTACTCTAACCAAGCCAAAATTAAGGTTTTAAAAGTCAATAAAAATATAATTAGAAAATATGGTGCTGTAAGTCATGAGTGTTGTTCAGCAATGGTCAAAAATTTATCTATAATATCTAAAGCAAATATCAATGTCTCGATAACTGGTATTGCCGGACCCAAAGGCGGTACAAAACAAAAGCCAGTTGGCCTAGTTTTCATTGGAGTTAAAAAAGGTAAAAAAATACTAATAAATAAGTGTATATTTAAAGGCAAAAACAGGTCATCAATACAAAAAGCTACAGTTAGAAAAGCATTAAATTTAGTTCTTAGAGCTACCAAATAGCTCTTCTGCTCTCTTCTGAAATGCATCAGCTATTTTTTCTAAGCCAAATTGAAATGAGACAACCATCAAAGAATTTAAAAATTTATTTTTAATTTCAAAATCAATATCAAAAGCAATCTCTGTAATTCCATTTTGTTTATCAGTAAATGTCCAATTATTTGATAAATGATTTAGCGGACCTTCAATATTTTTAACAAATATTGTATCTTTTCTTTTATCTAAAACTACATCACTTTTATATGTGTCTTTAAATGGTCCTTTACCAATAGTTAAGTCTGCTATTATTTTTATTAAATCACCTTGGTTTTTTTCCTCATAAACTTTCGCATCAAAACAAAAAGGAACAAATTCTGGATATTTTTCAATATCTAAAACTAATTTAATCAAGTCGTCTTTTTCGCATTCAATTAATCGCTTAACTGAAGCTTTGGGCATTAATGACTATTAATTCTATTTTGTTTAAGTTTAGCAAAGTCTTCGTCTGCGTGATAAGAGGATCTTGTTAAAGGTGATGAAGATACTAATAGAAAGCCTTTTGATTTTGCAATTCTTTCTAATTCTTTAAATTCATCAGGGTGATAATATCTTTCAAGAGGATGATGTTTAACTGATGGCTGTAAATATTGACCAATTGTGATAAAGTCAACATTTGCAGATCTCAAGTCATCCATAACTTGAATTATCTCATCATGTTTCTCACCAAGCCCAACCATTATTCCAGATTTAGTAAAGACATTTTTATTTACATTTTTTGCATTTTTAAGTAACTCAAGTGATGCAAAATATCTTGCACCTGGTCTAACTTTTAAATAGAGTCTTGGAACTGTCTCTATATTATGATTGAATACATCTAAATCAGCCTCGAGTAACTTTTTATAAGACTCACCCTTTCTTAGAAAATCTGGAGTAAGAACTTCTATTGTAGTATTTGGATTCTTTTTTCTTGTAGTGTCTACAACTTTTTTAAAATGATTTGAGCCCCCATCAGGTAAATCATCTCTATCAACCGATGTAATAACCACATGTCTTAAATCAAGTTTTTTAACTGCATTAGCAATTTTTATATCTTCAAACAGATCTAATTTTTCAGGTTTTCCTGTTTTTACATCACAAAACCCGCAAGCTCTAGTACATGTATCACCCATTATCATAAAAGTAGCATGTCTCTTACTCCAACATTCAGTAATATTTGGACAATTAGCTTCTTGGCAAACAGTCACAAGATTACTTTTGTTGACAATTGTTTTTGTAATAAAGAATTCTCTACTATTAACAAGTTTCGATCTAATCCAATCTGGTTTCTTTTTGATTGGATTTATAGGGTTTTTTATTTTTTCGGGATGTCTAGGTTTAATAATTTTTTCCATTATTTTTTTAAAATATAGATTTTTTCATTTTTTTTACCAAATAAAAATCTTTCTCTGATAAGAATTTCAACATAATCAAGATCTAGATTGTCACTTAATAACGAATTTTTAAAATCCAAGTCATTAATTTGATTTATTAAAGATAGTTTTTGATTTTTAAGGTTTTTCAAAGTCACTTTTTTATCAAAATATGAGATCAATCCTCTTTGGCCAGATAATAAATTAAATAGAAAATATAATAATAAAAATATAAAAATTAATAAAAAATAGTTATTTTTAATTTTTTTTAACATTAAACAACTTTATTCATTCTAGCATTTTTTCCAAGATGTTCTTCGATACGAATTAACTGATTATATTTTGCCACTCTTTCAGATCTCGCTAATGATCCAGTTTTGATTTGATTAGAATTAGTTCCAACAGCAAAATCAGCTATAAATGTATCTTCACTATCACCTGATCTATGGGAAATTATTGTTTTAAAGCCAATAATTTGTGCAAATTTTATAACATCTAATGTTTCAGAAACAGTTCCAATTTGGTTCAATTTTATTAAAATTGCATTAGATGATAAATTCAAAAAACCTTTTTTTAGTCTTTCTAAATTTGTAACATAAAGGTCATCACCAACTATTTGCACATTTTTTATTGATTTCATTAATTTACTCCAAGAAATCCAATCGTTTTCAGCAAAAGGATCTTCAATAGATTTTATTTTATATTTATTAATTAATTTTTTATATTCCTGAATGGATTTATTAACTGATACGTATTTTTTTGAATGAATTGAATATTTATCATTTCTAAACAATTCATTGGCTGCAACATCTAAACAAATTGAGACATCCTTACCGTTTACAAATCCTGATTTTTTTATCGCAGATACAATTAAATCTAAAGCCTGATTATTACTGCTTATCATTGGTGCAAAACCACCTTCATCTCCTACAGACGTGGATAAATTTTTATTTTTAATGATCTTGCTTAGGTTTTTAACCACCAAGTAACAAATTCTCATTGCCTCAGAAAAATTTTTTGCTTTATCTGGTCTAATCATAAATTCTTGTATCCTCAAACCATTATTGGCATGAGCTCCACCATTTATTATATTCATTAGTGGATAAGGTAATTGAAAATTATTTTTGATTAAAAATGACTTATATAAAGGTATCTTTTTTAATTTGGCAGAAAGTTTTTTAACAGCTATAGAAACAGCTAAAATTGAATTAGCTCCTAATTTATTTTTTTGTTTTGTTCCATCAAGATTAATCATTAATGCATCTATTCTTTCTTGATCATGAACATTGTGCCCCTTTAATTTTTTAGCAATTTTTGTATTAACTAAACTAATTGCCCCTAAAACACTTTTTCCTAAATATCGTTTGTTGTTCTTATCTCTCTTTTCAAACGCCTCAAAAGTTCCAGTTGATGCACCTGATGGGCAAATAGCTGACGCGCTATTATTTTTCGTAAAAACTTCAGCCTCTATTGTTGGGTTTCCCCTACTGTCAAAAACTTGACGTGCTTTTACTTTTAAAATTATGCTCACTAATTTTTAATTAAATTATCTATATCTGTAAGTTGTTTTAGTAAATTTTCTAATTTATTTAATGGGATCATATTAGGGCCATCTGAGGGAGCGTTATCTGGGTCTTGATGTGTTTCAATAAATACACCTGCCACTCCTACGGCTACAGCTGCTCTGGCCAAGTGTTCTATAAACTCTCTTTGACCTCCGCTTTTTTCCCCTAAACCTCCTGGTTGTTGAACAGAGTGGGTAGCATCAAAAATAACTGGGTAACCATTTTTTGCCATTATCGGTAATGATCTCATGTCTGAAACAAGAGTGTTATATCCAAAACTAGCCCCTCTCTCAGTTACTAAAATATTTTTATTTCCAGAGTCTGAAATTTTTTTAGTTACATTTACCATGTCCCAAGGAGCTAAAAATTGTCCTTTTTTAACATTAATAATTTTATTTGTTTTTGCTGCCGCAATTAACAAATCAGTTTGCCTGCATAAAAATGCAGGTATTTGCATCACATCTACATGCTTACTTATTGCGGTGCATTGTTCTACATTATGAACGTCAGTTAATATTGGTACATTTAATTCTTTTTTAATTTTTTCAAAAACCTGAAGAGATGCATCTAAACCTACTCCTCTTTTGCTTTTAAGACTTGTACGGTTTGCTTTATCAAAAGAGGTTTTGTAAATAAATCCAAGTTCAAATTTATTAGTAATTTCTTTTACTTTTCCGGCAATATCCAAAGCATGTTGTTCGCTTTCAAGCTGACAGGGACCAGCAATAATGCAAATTTTATTTTCATTTGAAATTTCTATTTTTCCACAATTTACTTTAATATTGCTCATCTATGATTTTTTGATGCCTTGATAAAAGACGAGAATAAAGGATGAGGAGCCAAAGGTCTAGATTTAAATTCAGGATGAAATTGAACACCAATAAACCAAGGGTGATTTTTGAGCTCTATAATCTCAGGCAACACTCCATCAGGTGATAAACCTGAAAATATCATGCCTTTTTTTTCAAATTTATCCTTATAATTAATATTCACCTCATATCGGTGACGATGTCTTTCTTTAATAAAATTTTTACCATAGATTTTACTTATTAATGATTGATCTTTTAATTTTGCATCATAAGAACCTAGTCTCATTGTGCCACCTAAATATTTATCAGTCCCTTTGATAATTTTACCATCTTTTTTCCATTGATTAATTAAACCAACTATTGGTAAACCATTTTTATCGAACTCACTCGATGTAGCATTTCTAATATTTAATTCATTTCTAGCAAATTCAATTATTGCCATCTGCATACCATAACAGATCCCAAAAAATGGAATTTTATTATTTCTCGCATATTTTATTGCCTCAATTTTTCCATGTGTTCCTCTTTTCCCAAAACCCCCAGGAATTAAAATTCCAGATATATTTTTTAGTTTAGATTTGATATCTAAAATCTTTAATTTTTCTGAGTCTATTCTTAACAAATTTACTTTCACATTATTTTTTATACCTCCATGTATTAAAGCTTCATCAAGGGATTTATAAGCATCTTTTAGTTCAACATATTTACCAATAATCGCTATGTTCACTTGTTTTTTTGTATTCAAAATAATTTTAGTAATATTTTTCCAAGGTTTTAAATTTACTGGTTTTTTTGACTTCAGCTTGAAATAATCCAGAACTCTAATATCTAATTTTTCTTTATGAAAACTAATTGGTGCCTCATAAATAGTTTTAACATCGACGGTTTCAATTACATTTTTAATGTCAACATTGCAGAATAATGATATTTTTCTTCTATGCTCTAAAGGTATAGACCTTTCAGATCTACATATAATTATATCAGGTTGAACACCAATGCTTCTTAATTCTTTAACAGAATGCTGAGTAGGTTTAGTTTTTATTTCATCTGAGGATTTTAAATAAGGAACTAATGTTAAATGAATAAATAAAGCATTCTTTTTTTTTATATCATTTGCAAATTGTCTTATTGCTTCTATGAAAGGTAAACTTTCAATATCACCTACTATCCCTCCTATTTCACAAATAACAAAATCTTCTTTTGAAGAATCTTTTTTAATAAACTCTTTAATTCTATCAGTAATATGAGGTATCACTTGAACTGTTTTTCCAAGATATTTTCCTTTTCTTTCTTTTAGAAGAACATCATTGTAAATTTTACCAGTTGTAATGTTGTCTGAGCTTTTTGCAGATACAGCTGAAAATCTTTCATAATGTCCTAAATCAAGATCTGTTTCTGAGCCATCATCAGTCACATAAACTTCACCATGTTGAAACGGACTCATTGTACCTGGATCAATATTTAAATAGGGATCTAGTTTTCTTAGACGTACCTTGTAACCTCTAGATTGTAATAGATAAGCAAGCGATGCTGAGGAAAGTCCTTTACCTAATGATGAAACCACGCCGCCAGTAACGAATATATATCGCGCCATGGAATTATCTTATAGACCTTAAAACCTAAAAAGAAAAGGATTAATTATTCTCAGGAATTGAAGGCGTATCTTCTGATTTTTCCTCTATCGTATCTAAAACTGAAGTTGTAGGAATTAGTTCATCTCTAGAAACAATGGTTAATGCTAAACTACAAACTATAAACAAAGTTGCAACAACAGCTGTGGCTTTTGTCATAAAATTTCCTGCTGTTCTGGAAAACATATAACTTTCTTGAGAAACGCCGATCCCCAGTGCTCCACCCTCTGATTTTTGCATTAATACCAATAAAACCAAAATTAATGCAAATACAATATTTAGTACTAATAAAATATTTTCCATGACGCTTAATTATATGTTTTTTTAATTATATCAATAAATTTTTTTGAAACTTGTGATGCGCCACCTATCAGATAACCGTCAAGGTTATTTATTGAATTTAATTGATTAATATTTTTGGGATTTACCGAGCCTCCATAAAGAATTTTATTATTTTTTAATCTTTTTTTTATAAAATTTATTGTATTTAGTAAATCGAGAGGTTTTGGAATTATACCTGTACCAATAGACCAAACTGGTTCGTAAGCTACTATAATTCCTTTTTTATTTTTTATCTTATTCAATCCTACTTTAATTTGTGTGCTTAAAATTTTTTTAGTTAATTTTTTCTTTCTTTGATGAATAGTTTCGCCAACACAAAAAATTACTTTTAGACCTGATTTTATAGCAGTTTGTATTTTTTGATTTATTAATTTATTTGACTCTCCAGATTGTCTGACCTCAGAGTGGCCTATTATAACATATTTTGCACCAACATTTTTTAACATCTTACAATTTACTGAACCTGTAAACGGACCATAACTTTCATGTTCATGACAATTTTGAGAACCGACGCTTATGTTGGTATTTTTTAGTTTTTTAGACATTGAGTCAATCAGTGTGTGAGGTGGACAATAAATTATTTTTGCTAATTTTTTTTTTTTGAATGATTTTATAAATTTAATAACTTTATCGAGTGAATTTACAGAATTTATACCTCCAAACATTTTCCAATTAGCAATAAAGTACATATATTTATTTGTCATATGCTATAATTTAATCTATAGAATTGCATTTTATAGATCAATAAATTTATAGATAATGATTGGAAGTTTTAGAAATTTTGCAAAAACCAAATTTGCTGGCTTATTAGTTTTCATTATGATAATCCCGTTCGTTTTTTGGGGTATGGGAAGTATGTTCAGTAGTGGAAATACAAATAATGTTGCTAAAATTAATGAATCGAATATTTCAACACAAGATTTTATAAACCATATAAATAGGTCAAACATACCAGATGAAACGATCAGAAAAAATCTTGATAAGAACATATTAGAAGAATTATTATCTACTTTGATTTCGTCATCTTTGTTAGACTTAGAAATAGAAGACTTTGATATAAAAATTACAAAAGAAATATTATCTAAAAAAATTAAAGCAGACAAAAATTTTTTAAATGAAAAGGGAAATTTTGATAGAATGAAATATGAGAAATTTTTGCTTGAAAATAACCAATCAGCGCCATCTTTTGAGTCAGGAATTAAAGGCGTTGCGTTGCAAAAAAACTTATTTGATTACATCGGAGCTGGAACCTCAGTTCCTAAATTTTTAGTAAAAAAACTTTATGAAGAGGAAAATAAAAATATTGAGGTTGAATATATTAATTTAGAGAACTTTTATAAAAAAAAGAGTGAATTTACTGAAATAGAAATCATAAATTTTTTAAAAGAGAACAAAGATGAATTAAAGGTTGAATACATTGACTTTGATTATGCGATTTTAAATCCCAAAAATCTAATCGGCATTGATGATTTTAATCAAGCATTCTTTGATGCAATTGATGAAATTGAAAAAAAGTTTTTAAATAGCCAAGATTTAAGATCAACTCTATCAAACTTTAATATTGAAACAACTGAAGTTAAAAATTACAGAGATACTTCTGAAAAAAATAAAATTGAAAAAAAAATATTTGAATCAAGAAAAATAGATTTTGATATAATAGAAAGTGATAACAACTATATAGTTTACCATATTAACAATACAGAAGAGCGATCACCAGATATAAATGATTCAAGCTTAAAAAAAGAAGTTTTAGAACTTATCACTCAAAGAAATAAATTTGATTACAACAGAGTTTTATTTAAAAAAATAAATGATAAAAAATTTAATGATAATGATTTTAAAGAAATGGGGAAAGATAAAATAAAAGTTTTAACATTAACATCGATTAATGATAACGAAAAATTTGAAGCAAATACTATTGAGCTCTTGTACTCTTTACCAGCCGGATCCTTTACCTTGATAAATGATTATTTAAATGTGGTTTATCTTGCAAAAATAAAAAACATCACGAATGAAAGTATAAATATAAATGATGATAAGTTTAAAGAATATTCTGAAAAACAAAATACAAATAGCAGAAATAATATACTTAAATCTTATGATTTACTTTTAAATGATAAGTATAATGTGGTATTGAATCAAAAAACAATAGAACGAGTTAAGAATTTCTTTCAATGAACATAAATCGAAGCTTCAAAGATTTTAAGTTTCGACATAGAAGCAATAAAAATCAAATTATATATACTTCAAAAAAAATCAAAGGCGATGAAGAGATTTTAAATTTAATAGATAATTTTTTAAATGAAAAAAATAGCTTTATATTTGAATCAGTAGAGAAAGGTAAAATCAAAGGGAGATACACCATATTTGGTAAGAATCCTGATAAGATCTGGGAATTTAATAATAAAAATTCTTATTTGATTCAAAATAATAAGAAAATTAAACTTAAAGATAAACCTGAAAAATTAATTGAGAAAATTATTGAGGAATTTAAATTCGAAACTCCTAAAAATTTGCCAAAAATTTGTTCTCTAATTTCAGGATATTTTTCCTATGACTCTATAAGATATATAGAAAAAATTCCGAATAATTGTAAGGATGATCTAGATATACCTGATGTAAGACTTCTGCGACCAAGAACACTTATAATTCATGATAACTTAAAAAAAGAAATTTTTTATATTAGAAATATCTATAAAGATGAAAAAATCAAAAATTATAAAAACAAATATGACGAAGTAAGAGCAGATCTTTTTAAATTGCTAATTCAATCATCAATTAAGAATATGAATAATAGGACTGAAATAAAATCAAAAAATATTAAAGTCAAATCAAATACTTCAAAAAATAGATTCTTACAAATGATCAATAAGGCAAAAAAATATGTAAAATTAGGAGATATATTTCAGGTAGTTCTAAGTCAAAGATTTGAAGCTAAATTAACAAAAGAACCAATTGAAATTTATAAAAAACTTAGAGTAACTAACCCATCACCTTTTATGTTTTTTTTCAATTTCGATGACTTTCAAATTATTGGCGCAAGTCCAGAAATACTGGTGAGACTAAGAGATAACAAAATTACTGTAAGACCAATCGCTGGGACAAGACCACGCGGTAAAACACTGAGTGAGGATCGTTTTTATGAAAAAGATCTTCTTCAGGATAAAAAAGAACTTTCAGAGCATTTAATGTTATTAGATTTAGGAAGAAATGATGCCGGTAAAGTTTCAAAAATTAATACGGTAAAAGTAACAGAGAGCTTTATTATTGAAAGATATTCTCATGTGATGCACATAGTATCAAATGTTATTGGTGAATATAATAATAAATTTTCAAAGTTTAAATCACTTCTGGCTGGTTTTCCAGCAGGTACTGTCTCTGGGGCACCAAAAATTCGAGCTATGGAAATAATTGATGAATTAGAGACAGCTAAGAGAAAAGTTTATGCTGGTGGTATTGGCTATTTTTCAGCAAACGGAGAATTTGATACATGTATAGCTTTAAGAACGGCTTTGGCTAAAAAAGGTAAATTTTATGTTCAAGCTGGAGCTGGAATTGTTGCTGATAGCAAACCCTTAAAAGAATATGAAGAAACCATAAATAAAGCAAAAGCTTTAATTAATGCTTTAAAATGAAAAAAATAATTCTTATAGATAATTATGACAGTTTCACCTTTAATCTTTATCATTACTTATCTTCATTGAAAGTTAAGGTGGATGTAATAAGAAATGATCAGATTACTTCTTATGAGATATTAAAAAAAAAATATAATAAAATTGTAATCTCACCCGGTCCAGGTAATCCTAATCAATCAGGTAATTGTTTAAAAATAGTAAAATCTTTATATAACAAAATTCCAATTCTCGGTGTTTGTCTTGGTCATCAAATTATAGGACAGGTATTTGGCTCCAAAATTGTTCAAACTAAAAAACTAATGCATGGAAAAACAAGTAAGATTATATCAAAAAAATTAGGAATTTTAAAAAATCTTCCAACATCATTTGAAGCAACACGGTATCACAGCTTAATTATTGATAAAAAAACATTATCAAAAGAGCTTGAAATCACTGCTGAAAGCAAAGATGGTTTAGTTATGGGTGTTCAGCATAAAAAATATGCTGTTCATGGAGTGCAATTTCACCCTGAAAGTATTAAAACTAAATTAGGTATTAAAATTTTAAAAAATTTTATTAAGATTTAAAATCAATGAAACAATTCATAGAGAAGATTAAAAATAAAGAAGATCTCACTTTTGAAGAAAGTAAGGCAGCTTTTGAATTATTAATGGAGGGTAAAGCAAATGAACAGGAAATATTTGATTTTTTAACACTTTTGTCAGCTAAAGGTGAAGTTTCAAATGAGATAGCTGGGGGTGTTTACGTTCTAAGAAATAAATCAAAAAGAGTTGATGTAGAAAATTGTGTCGATACGTGCGGTACTGGTGGTGACGGAATGAACACACTCAATATTTCAACAGCTTCTGCATTATTACTTGCAAGTATGGGTGTTAAAGTAGCAAAACATGGAAATAAAGCAGTATCTTCTAAATGTGGATCTGGCGATGTTTTGGAATCTTTGAATATTAATATTAATTTAGAGCCAAAAAATATTGAAGCTCAAATTAATAAAAATAATTTTGGTTTCATGTTTGCTCCTAATTATCATAGTGCAATGAAGTATGTTGGACCTACTCGAAAAAAAATTGGTAAAAGAACAATTTTTAATATGATTGGTCCTCTAAGTAGTCCAGCTTTAGTAAAAAGACAGGTCGTCGGTGTCTTCGAAAAAAAATTATTAAAAATATTTGCTAATGCTTTAAACAATTTAGATATAAAATTCGCATGGATCGTTAATAGTGATGATGGTTTAGATGAAATCTCTCCCTATGCTAAAACAAATGTTATTCAATTAAAAAACAATGTTATATCGGAAATTATCATTGATCCGAAAGAATTAAATGTAAATGCGGATAAATTTGAAAATCTTGTTGGTGATGATGCAGAATTTAATGCTAATAAAATTCTTGGAATATTTAAAGGTGAAGATAACGATTTTTCTAAAGCCGTATGTTTAAATGCTGCCGCAGGATTGATTGTTAATGAAACTCATGAAGAGTTTGCTGAGGCTTATAAAGATGCGAGAGAGAATATTTTATCAAACAAAGTTATCAAACATTTAGAGAAAATTCAAAATGCCTGAAAATATTCTCGAAAAAATAATTAAAAACAAAATAGAAAAGATAGAAAATTCTAAAAAAAACATTTCATTAAACTCATTAAAAGAATTAATAGAGGAAAATAAAACTTTAATTAATTTTAAAGAAAAAATTGAAAAAAATATTAAGGAAAACAAATTTTCAATTATTGCTGAAATCAAAAAAGCTAGTCCTTCTGCGGGTGTGATTATAGATAATTATAACCCTGTTAAAATAGCTACTATATATTATGAAAATAAAGCTACTTGTCTATCAGTCTTAACTGAGGAAAATTTTTTTTTAGGAAATTTGACTCATATAAGTGAAATCAAACGGAAGATTAATTTACCAATTCTTTGCAAGGACTTTTTTGTAGATAAATTTCAAGTTCCATTAGCAAAAAGTCATGGAGCAGATGCAATATTAATTATATTAGCTGGTGTAAGTGAAAGCCTTGCGAATGAGTTATATGAGGAAGCATTAAAATTAAATATGTCTGTCATTGTTGAAGTCCATACAGCTGCAGAAGCAAAACAAGCTTTAAAGTTTGAAGATTCATTAATTGGCATCAACAATAGGAACTTAAAAACTCTTAAAACTGACATAAATACAACTTTTGATATTCATGACATTTTGGTTAACCATCGAGGCCCATTGATTTCGGAGAGTGGAATAAAAACAAAAGATGAACTATTAGAACTCTCAAATAAAACCTCTATTAAAACTTTTCTAATTGGTGAATCACTTTTGAAAAATTTGGAAAATAATTCTATTTTCTCCGTTCTTTAGTCAAATAATACCATATTTTATTGGCTTTTTTTACTATTGTGAATTGAAGAGAACTTTTGTAGAACAGATTTTGTACGATATTTGTTCTTATGCTAACAAAAAAACAAAAAAACTTGCTTTTATTTATCAACAAGAAGTTGAGAAGCTCTGGTGTCTCTCCTTCGTATGAAGAAATGAAATCATCTTTAAATCTTAAATCTAAGTCTGGAATACATAGGCTTATCAGTGCTTTAGAGGAAAGAGGTTTTATAAAAAGGCTTGCTCATAAAGCAAGAGCCTTAGAAGTAATTAAATTACCAGAAACAGCATCTGCGAACGATATTTACAACAGTTTTTCACCAAGTGTTATAAAGGGTGGTTTAGATGAAGAAAATTTATCCTCTGAAACAGAGGTTTCTGTTTTAGGAAAAATTGCTGCAGGAACACCTGTAGAAGCAATTCAAAATGAGGTTTCAAGGATACCTTTACCAGCCAATTTAGAAAAAAACGGTGATTATTTTGGTCTCAAAGTTCAAGGTGATTCGATGATTGAAGCAGGTATTAACGAAGGTGATACAGTAATTATAAAGAGAACTGATACAGCAGATAATGGAAAAATTGTTGTTGCCCTTATAGACGATCATGAAGCAATGCTCAAAAGAATTAGAAAAAAAGGTAAAGTAATAGCGCTTGAAAGTGCGAATAAAAACTACGAAACTAAAATTTTTGGTCCTGATAGAATAAAAGTACAGGGTGTTTTAGTATCTTTATATAGAAACTTCTAATAAAATAGTCTAAACCATTTTAATGAAAAAAGTAGCAACTAGATTTGCTCCATCACCTACTGGGCCTTTACATATTGGTGGAATTAGAACAGCTTTATTTAATTGGTTATACTCCAAAAATCATAATGGCAAATTTTATTTAAGGGTGGAAGATACAGATAAAGAAAGATCTAAAGATGAATTCAAAGATCAAATAATACAATCGCTTAAATGGATCGGTATCAATTATGATGGGGAAGAATATATTCAATCAAAAAAAGTAGATGATCATATTAAAGTTGCAAATGAGCTACTTAAAAATGGTAATGCATATAAATGTTATTGTTCAAGTGAAGACATAGAAGAACAAAAAAAAAGGGCAAGGCAAAAAAAGGTTCCTTATATATACGATAGAAAATGGAGAGATAAAAGTGAAAATGATGCTCCCAAAGATATTAAACCTGTTATAAGATTTAAAAGTAAGATTGATGGAACATCAATATTGAAAGATTTTGTTCAAGGTGACGTCGAAATAGAAAATAATACTATTGAGGATTTTATTATCTTAAGAAATGATGGGACTCCTACATATAATTTATCAGCATCTGTAGACGATCATCAAATGAATATGACACATATCATAAGAGGTGACGATCATAAAATAAACACCTTCAAACAAATACAAATTTATCAAGCCATGAAATGGGAGTTACCTTCATTTGCCCATATTCCTTTAATACACACAATCGAAGGAAAGAAATTATCAAAGAGAGATAAAGCATCTACATTAGATGATTACTCTAAAATTGGTATTATGCCTGACGCTTTAAGAAACTATCTACTGAGATTAGGATGGTCTTATAAAGATAAAGAAATATTTACCTTAGATGAAAGTATTAAATATTTTAATCTTGAAGGAATTGGTAAATCACCATCAAAGCTTGATATGAGCAGAATTTTATCAATGAATGAACATTATATTAAAAATATAGATGAAAATGATTTATTCAATCAATTAACTGAATATTGCAAATTATATAAAAGTGAAATTCAATCAGATAAAAAAGATAAGATTAAAAAATCTCTTACTTTCTTGAAAAATAAAGCAAAAACTTTGGAGGATATATTTAATAATGCTCAATATATTTTAAAAGATGAGGTCGATTTTAATAAAGATGATCTTAAATTAATTGACGATAGAGCAAGAAAAGTAATTTCTGATTTTGAGTATCAATTTGAGAAAATAGACGTGCCATCTAGAGAAATTTTAGAACCAATAGTATATGAGCTCATAAAATCACACGGCACAAATTTTAAGGGTGTTGGACAACCATTAAGAATTGCTTTAACAGGTTCGAAGTTTGGACCTGGTATTTATGATATAATTTTATCCTTAGGAAAAGAGGAAGTTCAAAAACGACTAGGAGCTAAGATAGCTTGAAACTACCTCTGTGGCTTCTAATGATGAAGAAGTTTTAGATTTAATCTCATTTAAAGTCTTATTTACATCGAGAATTTGTTTTTCCATAAGTTCAGGATTTTTTAAAAAGTATACTACAGATCTAAAAATTTCTTTTGAATTACATTCTTTTTGAATTAATTCTGGAATTATTTCTTTTTGGTTAATTATATTAATTATATTTGCAAATTTTGTCTTAACTAAAAATTTTACGATAAAAAAATTAATAAAATTCATTTTATAAATTATAATAGACGGAACTTTTGCATTGCAGATTTCAAGGGAAACAGTTCCAGATTTCGCCACAGCAAATATTGAGTTTGATAAAATTTGTGATTTTATATTTTCTTCTGATATAACATCGACGTTATCAAAATTTGTTTTTTTAATCTCGTTTTTTATCAAATCTTTATTTTGATCAGTTGCATGAAAAATAAAATTATATTCGTTAAATTTTTCATTCATTAATTTAATAAAATCTATTAAGATCGGTAAAAGAATGTTCGTTTCAGATATTCGGCTTCCAGCAAATAAAGATATAATCTTTTTATTTTCATTAATTATATTTGATAAATTTGTTTTAATATTTTCTTTATTTTCGAGTAAGGGATGACCAACAAAAGTATTCTTGATATTTTCTTTATCAAAATATTTTTTTTCAAAATTAAATAATAATAATACATGATCTAAAAACTTTTTAAAATTCTTAACCCTTCCCTCTCTCCATACCCATACTTGTGGTGCAACATAGTGTATTATTTTAATATTAGGATTGATACTTTTTACTTTTTCAGCAACTCTTAAAGTAAAATCTGGACTATCTACAGTAAATAGAATATCAGGATTAAATTCAATTATCTTTTTTACAGTTCCATTTATTTTGTTTCTGATTTTAAACAAATTTAAGATAACACTCGTAAATCCAATATAAGTTATCTCTTTAAGATCATATATTGATTTGACCCCAAGTTTATTTAAATGAGATCCTCCAACACTTAAATATTCTATATCAGAATGATTTTGTTGAAGTTTTTCAATTACGGTTGATGCTAATTTGTCTCCTGAAGGTTCGCCGGTTAATACAAAAATTTTTTTCATTTAACCAAGATAAACATCTTATTTTTATTTGCAAAGCTGATACATTTTTTTTTATCTAAAAATACATGTTGTTTACTTTTTACAACAATACCTTTTAATCCTGCATTCTTGCTTTGTTTTAGTGTTTTCAATCCAATAGTGGGTAAGTCAACTCTTAGGTCTTGTTTCTTTTTTGGAAACTTAACTAAAACACCGTTGTTTTTAAATTTTTTACTTTTACTTTTTTCGAGTAATTTTTTTGTTCCACCCTTTCCCTCAATAGAAACTATCTTTTTATTTCTGACTACAACTCCTTGACTATAATTATACTCTTTTAAACTATTTAGCGTTTTAATGGCCTTTATAATGTCTGACTGATCCTTATTATTGGGCTTAATCTTTGAATAATTACCCTTTTTAAGAGTGAGCTCTGGATTAAATCTAAGTGAATTTTCAGTTTTTATCTTATTTTGAGCTAATATTTTTATAATTTCTCTCAAAATTGCAGCATCACCAAGCTTCGATGCTTTAATAATTCTTGGAATATAATAAATTCCTTTAAAATCTAACTTTAACTTAGAAAAGTTTGGTTTGTTAACTTTTCCTGCAAATAAAACTCTTTTACAGCTATTTTCTCTAAGAATATTAATTATTTTACCAAATTGACCTATAGAAACTGAATAAGATTTACTCTCTTCTTTAAATCTCTTTGATTTAGATAAATCTATTATTAGGTACTTTATTTTTCTTTTCTTTATTGTTTTAAGTATTTTATTTGGAAAATCTGTATCACCAAAAATTAATCCTATCATCTTATGAAAATGGGGTACAAATAGACCTTTTTTTATCTTTAGTAATAAATTCTATTACTTCTTTAACTAATGGATTTTCCTGAAATGAGCCATTTAATTTACTTATATTTTAATTAATATTTTTGGTAGCAAAAATCTCTTTATATGCCTCACTTAATCCTAAAATATCTCTATTTTCAAATTTTGCCCTTCTCAACCCAATTAAATTTAATCCTTGTAATGAATTTCTATTCCCTATTGATAATCCATAAGGAATGACATCGTGTAGTACTCCTGTCATCCCACCAATCATTGCCATTTTACCAATTCTTGTAAACTGTTGAACAGCAGAATTACCACCTATGACCACATTATCTTCAATAATAGCATGACCTCCTAAAGGTACATTATTTGCTATGATGACATTATTACCTACCTGACAATCATGAGCTACATGTGATGAAATCATAAATAAACAATTATTTCCAATTACAGTCTTGCCTCCACCACCAATTGTTCCAGGATTTATAGTTACGAATTCTCTTATTTTATTATTATCTCCAATAACTAAACTTGTTTCTTCACCATTATATTTTAAGTCTTGAGGATCATTAATCGAAACAAACGGATAAATCTTATTTCTTTTTCCAATTTTAGTATTTCCGATAATGTTTACATGTGATTGTATCTCCGTATTCTCTTCAATTTCTACATTAGGACCAATTACAGAATAAGGTCCAATGCTAACACTTGAATGGATTTTGGCATTTTTATTTACAATAGCTGTTTTATCTATCATTTATTCTCTCTTATAAAATTTTTTAGATCTTTGGCAGGATATCCCATCACTTTAGTATTATCTGGTATATCTTTTAATACGCCGCTTCCACCACCAATCTGAACATTATTACCAATTTTTAAATGTCCTGAAACTCCTGCTTGACCACCAATCATAACATTGTTACCTAAAATAGAGCTTCCAGCAAAACCAACTTGTCCTGCTATAATACAATTTTCACCAATTTTAACATTATGAGCTACATGAATTTGATTATCTAAAAATGTATTTTTTCCAATCACTGTATTAGATAATGAACCTCTATCAATAGTAGAACCACTTCCTATTTCAGCATTATCTTCAATTATGACTAAACCAATCTGTGGATATCTAAAATTTAAAATTTTATCTGGAAAAAAACCAAACCCTTTTTTTCCTATTACACAGCCATCTAAAATGTGAACATTATTCTTAATTAATGAATTTCTTATGATAACATTTGAACCTATTTTGCAATTATCACCAATAGAAACGTTTTTTTCTATAATTGAATTATGGCCTAATAAACAATTTGATCCAATTTTTACATTAGATCCAATTAAAACATTTTTACCAAATTTAACTTTATCGTTATATTCAGTCTTAATTATATCTTGAACAGTATTATCAAAATCATCAGTAACAGAGTCAGGATAAAAGATTTTTGTGATTTGAGCAGTATGCAATAAAACTTTATTTGTAATTATAGGTTTACATGTTTTTGGTAAAATCGATTTAAGATTTTCAGTTGTAAGACAAAATGAAGCTTTAGTTGTTTTAGCAAAATCTTCATATTTTTTTGAATGAAAAAAAGTAATTTCACCAATTTGAGATGAATGAAGATCTTTAATATCTTGAACCGTTTCATCTAAAAATTTTTGATTTGTTAAATCAATATTTCTTAACAAATGATTGATACCGTGTGGTCCTGTATTCTTAAAAAAAGGATTACCCATTAGTAAACTTAATATCAAAACTTTTTAATAATAGTTATCAATAAATATTACTGATTATTTTCTATCAACTATCGTTGCAGACCATTGGGCATCGGCCATTTTTTTTTCATCAACAAAAGCTTCTCCTTTATACTTCCACACTTTGCCATGAGATCTAATAGCTTCAATCTTTAATTCTAATTTACAATCTGGAATTACTGGATTTCGAAATCTTGCCTTTTCAACACTCATTAAGAAAACTAATTTATTTTCATACTCTTTTTTATCTATTCCTTGGGCTGTTAACGCTGCTGCTGCTTGTCCAAAAGCCTCAACAATTAAAACTCCCGGCATTACTGGATTTTCTGGAAAATGGCCTTGAACATAAAAACTGTCTTTTTTAACATTAACTATAGCTGTAGCAGAATGAAGTGTTTTAATATCTTTTAACTCATCAATTAACAACATTGGTTCTCTATGGGGCAGTAAATTAATTATATCGTCTTTGTTTAACTTATCTTTATCACTCATAATTTTTTATTTGTTTTCTTTATTAAATATTTTTAATATTTCACTAGTTATATCTAATCCAGATCTAGCAATAACTATAAATTTTTTTTGAATAACTAAAGAAATATCATTTTCATCTGCGTATTTTGATAGAATAAGATTAAGACTTTGAGCCATTTGATTTGTAATATTAAGTCGCATCTCATTAAACTTTTTATTCAATAATCTCTTTTTATTTTGAAAATCATTAATTTCTTTTTTCAACGCAATTATCTTTTTATTCAATTCCTCCTCTGATAAAACGTTTTTTTGTTTTAAAATTTCTTGCTCTTTTGAGACTAAATTTTTTTCAATTGTTAATAATTTTTTATTTTCTTTATTAAAGTCATCATCAATCTTTTTATAAGATTTTTTTCCAAATTCAGACTTATTCATGATCATATCAATATCAATAAAGGCAATTGTTTTTTCTGCCAAAGATACTTGTATCAAGCTAAAGAAAATTATTAACGAAATCCCTAAAATTTTAGGCATTTTTAAAAAGTTGTTCCTAAATTAAACTGAAAAGTTTCGGTCCTATCATCATCCGCTTTAGATATATCTTGAGCTAAAGAAAAATTTAGTGGTCCAATTGGTGTGAACCAATCAACAACAATTCCAGTCGAAGCCCTAATTGTGTTCGATTGGTCTACAGCATTTGAGTAATCTACACCCCATAAATTGGCTGAATCTAAAAAATATCTCATATCAACATTTTGAACATTTGAAAAAAACATTGGTAAAGTTGTGTCAAAATTAACGGCTGCAGCATAATTGCCCCCTACATAATCACCAGCGTCTACTGGGCCTATATTTCTTGTTTTAAATCCTTTGAGTTTAGAACGAGGTAACCAAAATCTATTTGTAATTTTTACATCTTCTCCAGTCAAAGAATTCACAGTTTTTCCATAAATGTTTAAACTGGTGATCATATCATTTGGTAATTTATACCAGGTTTTAAAATCATACATATTACCAAAAGAATATTCTTCTGAAATTAAAGGTATAGATTGGGCAAATTGACTTCTAAAACCCTCAGTCGTTTGAAATCTTTGATTTCTTTTGTCATAATCCAAGCCATAAGAAAATTTACTTTCAAAATATGAACCTGATTGTTTTTTAAGATTTGAACTGGCAGTAGACTTTGTAGTTATATCTTCATAGAAATTCGATAATTTAGGAGTAAAATAAACATCTTGAAATTGTTCAAAACCAGTTCCAAAGGTAAATCCAGTTTTCGTAGTCTTATAACCGCTATCAGTTAATTTATCTAGATTTGTACTTTCAACTGAAGTCGATAATGATTTATCTGTATAATTAAAATTAGGATTTGTTACTGCAAAAAGTCCTTTAATTGAATCCTCTGTTAGATCTAAACTTGAAGAAAGTTTAATTCCTTTACCTAAAAAATTGCTTTCTGTTACAGCAAAACCAAAGGTTCCACCTTCTGTTCCAGCACCAGCACCAACCATTATCTCACCTGTTGGTTTTTCCTCGACTGTTATGTCAATTATTTTAGTATTTGAGTTTTGACCTTCGCTTATAACGCTATCAACACTTTTAAATAAATTTGAAGCCTTGAGGTTATTAATTGATTTAGTGCTTAGAAGTACATTATATGGATCACCCTCATCAACTTCAAGTTCATTTCTGATTACAGATTCGTGAGTTATATTATTTCCATAAATATTAATTCTTTCAACATAAAATTTTTCACTCTCTGTTACAGTAAAAGTAATATCTAGTTTATTATTATCTAGAATACTTTCTGTATAACTCGCATTAATAAAATCATATTCTCTCGATAAAGTGACTTTATCTATTTCCTCAACTACTTTAGAAATCTTATATATGGAATATTTTTTGCCTATTAATTTGTTTAATTCTTTTTTAACATCAACAAAATTGTTTTCATCATAATCAATTGGTAAAACTAATTTTGTGTCATTTATGGTGTATTCTTGACCTGCATTAATTTTATAAGTTAATTTGAATGATTTATTATCTAAAAATTTGACAGTTGCAGATTGCACGTCAACGTCATAAAAACCTTTGGATAGGTAAAAATTTATTAAAAGCCTTTTGTCTCTTTCAATAATATCACGATTTACAAATTTATTATTTGAAACGAATTTCCAAAATTTAGCCTCTTCAGAAATAATTACACTTCTTAAAGTACGGTCTTTAATTTTTTTATCACCAATAAATTCAATTTTTTTAATTTTAGATTTTTCACCCATATTGACATCAAATATTAAATCAACAGTATCATTATCATTTTCAAGGATTTTAGATTTAACATCAGATAAATAATAACCGATATTATTGAGAGATGTTTTCATCCTATTTTCATCTATTTTTACTTTTTCAATTAAAAATGGAGATTTATCTTTGGAAAACAAATTTTTTAAAATTGCTTCTTTAATTTTATTTGATTTAACGCCTTCAACTTTTACATTCTGGATAATCTTATTTTCTACTAAATTTAAAACTAGTGTTTGACCATCCACTTTTAGTGAGATTTTTTTAAAAAAATTAGTTTCGTATAAATTTTTAATAATTCTATTTAGTTCATTCTGATTATAATCTTTATTGAGTTGAATTTCACCATAAGTGATAATAGTATTTTTAGTAATTCTTTTGTTATTATTAACTTTAATATCTTTAATCACTACTGCATTCGAGCTTGTTGTGAGAAGAAACAGCCCTGCTATTATTATAAAAATAGATTTCATATAAAATTTAAATTGTGGATTGTACACTTAAAGATATCGTTTTCAATCTTACATTCTCTGATAATTTAACGATTTGATCTAGATTTTGAGGCTTTAAAAACTTAAACTTTTTATATTGTTTAAGACTTAAAACTTTCTCTAAAATTTCATAAATATCGAAAAATTTAATTTTTTTTTTAAGAAATAAATCTACTAAAGTGTCGTTTGCACTAACTAAAATAGTTTCATGCAAACTATCAAAACTGCTAAGTCGATTTAATAATTTATTAACAGGAAATTTAAATTTATCAATTTTTTGAAAATTCAAATTATTAATTTTGTTAATATCAAAACTTTCGTAAACATCAGAAATTTTATTAGTAAATAATAAGGAATTATAAATAGGTATTCTCATTGATGTAGGATGAGATAAAATTTTACAAATACCATTTTTGAATTCTACAATAGCATGAACATAGGAAGTTGGCTGGATTATAATTTCAAATTTATCATAACTAAGATCAAAAATTTTTTTTGCTTCAATTAGTTCATAAACTTTGTTTATCAACGTGGAAGAATCTACTGAAATTTTTTTACCCATTTTCCATGTTGGGTGTTTAATTGCATTTTGTGGATTAAATTTAGCAAGTTTTGATTTACTTATTTTAAGGAATGGACCACCAGAGGCTGTAATATAAATTTTTTTTATAGAGGCCGGTTTTTCATTTTTGATTAATTCAAAAATTGAAAAATGCTCAGAGTCAATTGGAATAAATTCAGTATTGTATTTTTTCAAATTTTTTTTAATTAAATTCCATCCACAAATAATTGATTCTTTATTTGCTATACCAATTCTCTTGGTAATCTGGATCATGTCTAAAGTTGGCTCCAGACCATTTAAACCTATAATTGAACTCATTACGTAATCTAATTTTCCTTTATAATTTTTTTTGAAATCTTTTACATTTTGAAATATTTTTATTTTTTTTTGTTTAAAATAAAGTTTATTTTGATTGAATTTTTTAATGTTATGAATAATTACATTTTTGACTTTAAAAATTCTAACTTGTTTTTTTAATCTATTAATATTTTTATTTGTTGATAACAGATCTACTTGGAAAAAATTTTTATTATTTAAGATTATTTTTAATGTTGTTGATCCAATTGAGCCAGTAGAACCAAGAATAGCTATTTTTTTTTTCATTTAATTATACCTAATAAAATAATTACATATGAAAAAGGGAATGCAAAAATCATACCATCAATTCTATCGAGCAAGCCACCATGCCCAGGAATAATTTTTCCAGTGTTTTTTATTTTGGATAGTCTCTTAAAATATGAGATCAGAATATCACCTAGTTGACTTACAAAGGAAATCAATATTATGAATATAAAGGTTTCACTAGTAAAATAAATTTCTTCATAAAAAAGCATTTTTGAATATTTGATAAAAAACCAAATTGAAATAATAGATAGTAAAAATCCCCCAATCATT
>CABXRL010000006.1 GCA_902514605.1 uncultured Pelagibacteraceae bacterium | reverse complement strand
TAATTGGTTTTGATAGAATTCAAGACTCAAAGGCTTGTGAATTTGTCTCTAGTATAACTGGAGATAATAAGAGAGAAGTTGTTTCTTTTGGAACTGAGGCCGGACTATTTCAAGAAATCGGCATAAGTACGGTTGTTTGTGGACCTGGCTCAATTGAACAAGCACATACTATTGATGAGTTTATTGAATTAAATGAAATTAAAAAATGTTTATCTTTTTTAGAAGGAGTTAAAGAAAGATCTGTAATTAATTAATAATTAACTCCAACCACCTACTGATTTAACTTCTAAAAATTCCTGAAGGCCATGTTCACCTGCTTCTCTTCCAATTCCAGAATGTTTAAAACCTCCAAATGGAGTATCGATCGCGATCCCTGCACCATTAACATCCACCATTCCAGATCTTAATTTTTTTGCAACTCTTCTGGCTTTTTCTTGGTCCTTAGTTTGAATATAATTTGTTAGGCCATACGGAGTGTCATTGGCTATTTTGATAGCTTCGTCTTCGGTTTCAAACGGGATCACAGATAGAACTGGTCCAAATATTTCAGTCCTAGCAATTTCCATTTTGTTATCCACATCTACAAAAACTGTTGGTTTTACAAAATATCCTTTTTCAAGACCACTAGGTTTTCCAAGCCCTCCTGCTATTAATTTTGCACCTTCATCAATCCCATTTTGAATTAATGACTGTATCTTATTATATTGAGTTTCTGAAACTACTGGTCCGATATGTTCTCCTTCTTTATTAGGATCACCTACTTGCATTTCTTCTGTAAATTTTTTTAATTTTTCAACTGCTTGATTATAATTAGACTTTTCAATTAACATTCTTGTTGGCGCATTACAAGATTGACCAGAATTTTTAAAACATCTCAAAGCACCCCATTCGATAGCATTTGGATCTGCATCCTCAAAAATGATATTTGCTCCTTTGCCACCAAGTTCTAAACTAACTCTTTTAAAATCACTTGCAGCATTTTGTGAAATTAATGCCCCGGCCCTAGTAGATCCTGTAAAAGAAATCATATTAATATCAGGATGCCTAGTTAATGCTTCTCCTGTTATAAAACCATCACCATTAATTAAATTAAAAACTCCTGGAGGGAATTTCGTTTCATCAATTAACTCCGCTAAAATCATTGATGATAATGGTGCAAGTTCTGACGGTTTCAAAACCATTGTGCACCCAGATGCTAAGGCAGGCATTACTTTCAAACAAACCTGGTTCATCGGCCAATTCCATGGTGTAATTAATGCACAGACACCCTTGGGTTCATAAATAAGTCTTTGATTAGGCGCATGATCACCTAAAGGTTTTTCAAATTCGAAATTTTTTAAATGCCTAATAAAAGATTTAATGTGAGCTGCTCCGGTACCTGCCTGTAGTTTTGTAGCAAAATCCTTAGGAGCACCCATCTCTAAAGTGATAGCTTTAGCAATATCAGCCCATCTTTTTTTATAATTTTCATAAAGTTTTTCTAATAATTTAATTCTTTCCTCTTTCAAAGAATGGGCCCAAGTCTCATAAGCTTTTTTAGCTGAACTTACAGCATGATCTACATCATCTTTGTTGCCTAAAGTAATAACAGCACTATTTTCTTCAGTTGCAGGGTTAATGACTTTAATTTCCTTTTTACTATGGGGATCTTGCCACTTACCATCAATATAAAATTTTTTTTTATTTTCCATAAAAGTCTAATAATCCTTGATTATTTTTTTGCAAATAAATTTGTCAATTCATACACTATAGTTGCAGCAGCAAGAGAAGTAACTTCCGCATGATCATATGCTGGAGAAACTTCTACGACATCTGCAGATATAAGGTTTAAACCTGATAAACCTCTTAGAACATTAACCATTTCTCTTGAAGACATCCCAGCAATTTCTGGAGTGCCTGTACCAGGTGCGAAAGCAGGATCTAATACATCAATATCTATCGACAAGTATAAAGGATTATTTCCTACTCTTTTTTTAATTCTTTCAGCTATTTTGTCTGTGCCTTGTGTCTGAAATTCATCGCAATGAATTATTTTAAAACCGAAACTTTCATCATTTTTTAGATCCTCTCTACTGTATAATGGGCCTCTAATGCCCACATGCATTGAGGCATCATCTAAAAATAAATTTTCTTCTCTTGCTCTTCGAAAGGGTGTGCCATGGGTATAAGGTGCACCAAAATAAGTATCCCAGGTATCTAAATGAGCATCAAAATGAACTAGGGCTACAGGCCCATTGTTAATTTTGTTAATTGCCTTTAACAACGGAAATGCAATTGTATGGTCGCCTCCTAGGCTTATAATTCCACCAACTTTATTCAATAATTCCTCAGCTCCTACTTCTATCTGTTTTATCGCTTCATCAATATTAAAAGGGTTGCAAGTAATATCTCCTGCATCAGCAACTTGTTGGATTTTAAATGGTTCTGCATCGTAATTTGGATGATAATTTGTTCTTAAGTGTCTAGATGCTTGTCTAATACTTTGAGGTCCAAATCTTGCTCCTGGTCTATAACTAGTACCTGCATCAAACGGTATACCAACAATTGCAACATCACAACTTTCAACATCTCTTAACTCTGGTAATCTTGCAAATGTTGAGGGACCAGCAAACCGAGGTACTCTAGTTCCACTTACTGGTTGGATTGGATCTTTATTTCTTTTTTTTTTCACAGTAAAATTGTATCACATTCAATTAAATTGGAATATCTTCTATGTCTAAATATATGCGCTTAATTAGATTAATTATACTATCTTTATTTATTTTTACTCAAACACAAGCAGATACAATTTACAATCTAATAAAAATTCCAAATTTAGAAATTTACGATATCAAAACTACAAATAAACTTAGATACTTATATGCAAAAAAACCATTCACTCTTGGGACTGAAAAAAATATAAAATGTTATAATTCTAAAAAAGAAATTTTAGATCAAAGGTATGAAATAATTAAAAAGAGTTTAAACAGATATGATCAACAATTTCTTAAAAAAATTAATTTAAAATATATTGTTATGTGCGAGGACTTATCTATCTCAAATATCAATACTGCCGGAATTCCTGATCATATAATGAAAACTTTAATACTAGACATTAAATTTAATGAAAATTATTTTGAACGTGTAATTCATCACGAAATTTTTCATATTATAAACGATTCTTTTAAAGAGGTATTTAATGAAAAAGTTTGGTCAAATTTTAATGTCAAAGAATTTGAATATGCTGAATGCTCAACTTGTACTGATAAATTAGGGTTAGATACTTATTCAAATACTAGGGGATTTTTTACCGAGTATTCACAATCCACAGCATCCGAGGATATGGCTGAAGTTTTTTCTCATTTAATGATTGGAGTAAACTTAAGTAGTCCTGATCCAATTTTAAAAAAGAAGATTCAATTTATTAAAAGTAATCTTTTAAAAATCGATCCAAATTTTATCTTATGATAAAAAAGATTAAAGCCTCAACATCTGAAAAAATAATTTTTGCATTTATAATTATTTTAGCAATTTTTTCCTTTGGTTCCTTTTATTCTATAAAAAACAAATGTTTATTTGTAAAAAATTTTGACCCTCAAGAAATTACTTTCAAAGACCCAGGCAATATTGCAATATTGAACGTGGAATGTGGGAACGTGATAATGGAACTTTATCCTGATATTTCTCCAAATGCTGTAAAGAGATTTAAGCAATTAATTAAATCTAAAGCATATGACGATGTTGCATTTCATAGAGTTATTAAGGACACCCTTGTTCAAGCAGGAGATTTAGAATTTGGAAAAAAAGGAAGTTTAGATTATGGAAAAATCGGTACTGGAAAATCTGGATTAGGTACTATTAATTCAGAAATAGATACTCCTTTTAATTTTGATAAAGGAAGTGTTGGTTTGGTAAGGACCAAAAAATATAATACTGAGGATAGCCAGTTCTTCATAATACTCAAAGATGAGCCGTTATATGAAACTGAATACACACCGGTTGGAAAAGTAATTTACGGATTGAAAGCTTTAGAAAAAATAAAATATTTAGATAAATCTCAATATGTATTAAGACCTGATTTTATAAATACTTTTTATCTGTTAAATAATTAATTTTTATTTATGATGATTTTTGTCTAAGCTCCTTAAGAGACTTTTTAAAACCCTTTAAAGAACCTTTAATCGTCAAAGGTTGCTCAAGAAAAGCCCCGATTCCTAATTTAAATTCATCAGACGTTGATAGTCTTTTTTTTAAAAGATTAAATAATTCGTTGTCTTTTGCATTTTCCGATGCGTCATTAACTGTCAAAATACACCCAAAAGTCTCACATTTTATAAAAGTCAAATTTATTTGTTCCTCACTATTTGGAAATATTAATGCAGCTTGTTTAGTTAGATTTACACCTAATGGAGTTATAATAGAAAATGCATCAAAATTTTTTTTTGTTTTTTCATTTTTAAGAATTTGATAAGTAAATTTAAATTGTATGTTTGAATCAACAGTTATTAGTTGATTAATTTCACATCTCTCTTTCTTGTCAACCTTAACACATAACAATTGCCAATCATCAAACTGCTTAGTAGTTGTCTCTTCCTCTGAATGAACTGAGTTAATGAATAAAAATAAAATAAATATTACGTTGAATAATATTTTCATTAAAACTATTAATCTGTAATATTAAATTCAAGATTTTGAGTTTCTTGAGTACCATCTTCAGTAGTTCCTACTAAATCAAGCTCTAGAGTACCTTGATATCCTTCAGGTGGTTTTCCTGATATTTGCAAAGTATCTGGGTCAAATTTTACCCAAGAAGGTAATGGAGCACCTCCTTTTAGTTTTACTTCAAAATTCATCTTCACGTTAGTATCTGGAACCTCAATATTTTTTTCAGGTATTTTAAAATTTATTCCTGTTGATCCAAAATTTACTGGTTTAAATGGCTGAATTTTAAAGTTTGCAATTGTTGGGTCGACTTTAAATTCAACTGGTTTAAAGTTTGCAAAAGTAGTTCCAACCATCGGTTTAAAGTTGGTTTTAATTCCTGGGCCTCTTGGATTAAACTTAATTGCTTTAAACTTAGCCATCGCTGGCATCATCATTGAGCCACCTGGTCCGCCTGGACCTTTAAAACCTGGACCACGATTTCCAGCAAAAGCTGGCCCTGGAAGTTCTAGACCTGGACCCGGACCTTTGTCATCAGGTGCTGGTTTACCTGTTTCTGGTCTTGAACCTGGTGCAGGTTTTAAACCTGGACCTGGTCTCATATCTGGACCTAGATTAGTGTTTGTATCAGGACCTTTGTATGTGTTCATAGGTCTTATCTCCATAAATTTAGGTGGAGGAGCCATAAAGTTAAATTTTGGTAATTGTTTTTGAATTTGCTCTTTCTTTTTAGCATCAGTTCCTGAAGAACCAGCTTTTTTTTCAGAATAAGTAATTGTTGTTAATCTTGCAGAAGATAAAATAGTATGTTTAGCAGTTCCAGTTATTTCTCCTGGAGAACCTCCACCAAATAAAGGAAAGCCTAATGAGATTGTGCCTGTTAATTTCTGAGCAGTTGTGCTGGTATAATGTAATTTTGCATCAGCTGATATTGAAATATTCCCAGCATAAGTATTATCATTGTTAGCTCCTAATGCACCTTTGCCTCCAACTGTTAGAGTTCCATTTTCAATTTTTAAAGCACCTGTAAAAGTATTTGCACCTGTAAATATTGCGTTAGTGTTATCCCTTTTTTTTGTAATACCTCCTGCTCCAGAAATAATACCTGAGAAAGTTACATTAGGAGTTCTGGCATCACTGTGGTTAAGCAAAAGAGTTCCTCTAGAACCTATATTTATGTCACTGGCATAATTTTGTGCGCTACCACCTAATTTTCCACTTAAATATACATCTACAATTGTTTTATTAGAATCAATGGTAGTGTTACCAGTATAAGTATTAGTGCCCTCTAAGAATATTTCACCACCATTAGAAACACTGTTGAAATTCACATCTCCAGCTCCAGAAATTGCTCCAGTTAATGTAAGACTTCCTCTAATTGCTGACGCAATCGATGAAGTGGTACCAGCACCTAAAACTATGTCGCCTGCCCATGTATTTCTGCCTCTGTCACTAATTCCTAATGTTCCACCATTTAGATACAATTTATTTGAATTTGCAACATTGCTACTTCTATCTATTTCTATCTTGGCACCATTTGCAACTGTAATTTCTCCAGTTCCAAATCTTTTTTTAGAAGCTTGATTTTGGCCACCATATAAAGTTCCTTCACTTACATTTATAGCGCCTGAATAACTTTTATTATCATAACTTAAAGTTAATTTTCCACTTCCAGTTTTAGTCAAAAGACCTGTTGCTGTTATTGCTCCCGCTAGTGCTGCATCGTTAGCATTAGTGTTAACACCTATTCTTGCAATGGAATTATATGTTGTGATCGGATTGTTAATATTATAATCACCTAAGAAACTTATGTTTCCATAATCAGCGGTTCCGTAAGATGTAATTGTCCCAGTTCCAGAAGCATAAGCTGCACCAATTTCTAAAATCGGTTTGTTTTTTGGTGTTGCTGCAGTATTGATATCAATACCACCTGAAAACGGGTTACTAGCATTTGTTAGTCTTAATTTTCTTGAATTAGTATCTCCTTTAAGAGAAATTTTACCCGAACCACCGACTTCACCAGAAAGAATTAGATCTGTGCCAGTTGCAAAAGATACATCAATAATCGGAGTTCCAGCTAAAGTGACATCATTAGATATTGTTATTGGTTGACCTCTAGAAGAACTAAATAAAGTTGTTGCATTTTTTAACACTAAAGTATCATCTCCTAAAGAATTAGATGTGAAAACATCAAGTTTTCCATTGTTAACTTGCGTTTCTCCTTCATAGCTATTGTTAGCAGTTAATTTTAATGTACCAGTACCAGTTTTTTTTATTCCTCCTGATCCATCAATAACATTTTGAATAGTTGTCGTGCTTCCACTACTTACGTTAACGTTCATTAATCCTGATGCAAAATTACTAGGATCTTTGTCTATAGTAATGTCTCCATCAACTGACAGGTTTTTTATATATCCAATACCCCACGTTTGTAAATCTCCCTGTGTTGAAATGTTTGAGCCTTCAGCCGCCCAATTTTTTCCCCTGAGGTTTATATTTCCAGTTCCTTGACTTCTAATTGAAGATGTTTTGGTAGCTGTAATTGAACCATATCCATTATTAAAATTTTGTCCTTTAAGAAAACTGTTATTTTCAGTATAAGTGATACTTGCAAAACTTGATCCGCCTCCGCCGCCACCTGCATTTCCGTAATAAGAGCCATCATTTTTCCTAGTAGCACCTCCGCCGCCGCCGCCTTTATAACCAGCACCGCCGCCACCGCCGCCTTTTAAATATTCTTTAACTGTATAGCTGAAGTATCTACCTACTTTAATTTTTCTTGATTTACTTGCACTAGATCCTCCTTGACCTCCTGTGTTCCATGAGCCACTTCTACCATTATTTTTTCCAGATCCACCATTGCCATTATTTTTTCCACCCGCAGTACCTGCTTTGCCACTACCAGCACCACTACCATTACCGCCACCATTAGACCATCCAGCACTTATTGTGCTACCACCATGACCACCATGACCACCGTAAGCACCTGAACCACCGCCAGCGCCAGCCATTGCTATTAACGTATTGCCTTTTTTTATACTTGTATAACCACCGCCGCCGCCTCCAGTATAACGTCCGTCTCCTCCTTTGCCGCCATTATATGCGCCACCATTGCCTCCTGCAGCTTTGTTACGATCGTTACCAGAATTTTGACCATTAGCTCCTGCACCACCTGTACTAATAGTTAGAGTCTCATTAGCGTTGATGCCTTTAATAGTTCCAGAAACTTTTCCACCCGAACCACCGTTAGAACTTGAGCCGAATCCTTTACCACCTCTAGCACCATATATAATATAAGTTAGACTATTAGTACCAGTTGGCACTGTATAACTATATGCACTTGACTGGTAATTGAAGTTAGTGGTTGTGCTTTTTGAGCTTGTAACAGTTTCGTCATAAGTTGTTGTGGTAAGTGATAGAGAGCCAGCAATATGTATTCGAGCATCACCACCAGTATTTTGAGTAATATCACCTCCGGCAATAAATGCTAAACTTAACTTACCACTTCCAGTATCTAAATAACTAACACCACTATTTAAAGTTATATGTCTTGCTGCGTTTAATGTTAATGTTGCATCATTGTTACCTGTAAGTGTTAATCCTGTATTAACTGTTATATCTCCATAACCTTCCGAACTTCTACTCAAACTGTTGGAGGTAGCTTGAGAGGTTAATATACTTACATTAGTTCCACTATTTAATTGATTTTTAATAGTGGTCGCTTCAGAATCACCGATTGTATAATTGTAAGGATCAATTAACCATAATCCACCCTTACCTTTTTGACTACTTGCATCAATTTTAATTCCATCTGTATTAATAACCGCACCTGAAGTTTCTATATCACCACCAGTTCCATCAATCGATGTAGCTTTTAATGAGCCTTGAACATTAGTAATTGAATCTTTATCTTTAATGTCCGACCAAATAACAATCTTTCCTCCATCTCCTGTTTTTGTTGAGCTTGCATCAATTAGAGCATCCTTTTCAACATTAGTGTAAGTTGCTTGTAGTAAATCCCCATTACCTTGCCAATCTCCACCAATTAAAATTTCACCTCCACCTTCAGAGCCTTTTGCTAAAATATTTGATCCAGATTGAATTGAAATTTCTTTACCAGTAATTTCAATGCTACCCGCTTTAGAATTATCTGAACTTACGTCTATTGTGCCTGAGCTTATTACTCTACCATTTTCTCCAGCATCAATTTTTATGCCTTTACCCTCAATGGTTCCAGTATTGGCGACTAATTTTAGAACCCCATTTTCAGAAATTAACTTTTTCTTTTGTGAGGGGCTGTTGATAGTTGCCTCTACTAAGCTTTTAGCTGCAGATGCTTTAATTAAAACTTGACCGTTCTCTGATTTTAACGTTCCCTCGTTTTCAACTAAATTTTGTAAAGTTGAGTCTGAAATCTTAACACTTAATTTTCCATCTGCAGAAATTGCTAGTTTAGCATTATCACCTGAGGTTAATGCTAAATCTGTTTTTGTATTAATTTCACCTGCATTTTGTACATTAGTTGAAATTAAAGCTACATAATTGGAATTTATTTTACCATAGTTAATGACCGAAGAATTGCTGTTAGCTAAAGAATTAAAATTAAAATTTTGTTGGTTAAAATCTTGATCTGCCATATTCATAGTTGTGGCAACTAAACCTTCAACATTTACTCTGGCGCCATTGCCAAACAGCACTCCATTAGGATTTATGAAAAATAAACTACCATTGGCATTTAAATTTCCATATATTCTTGATGCATCGGTCGTTCTAACTCTGTTCAATGTGCTCGAAGATGAGTTTGGTTGATTAAAATTTACTGTCGCTTGTGAGCCAATATCAAAAGTATTCCAGCTTATTATTGCATTGCTACTAGACTGATTAATATCCATGGTAGAGTTATTTTGAGAAATATCTGCACTTCCAGATTTGACTATGCCTGCGGTAGGTAGAGTTGATGGCGAAATATTTTCAGCAGATGCAAATGAGTAAAATTGAATAGAGAATATATGTAAGTAAATTGCTAAATAAATTACAATTTTTTTCAAAAAGTCAGAAATTATCTTACTTATTTTCAATTTTAATCCCCTCTAACAAGCTACGTACTTTATATATTATTCATAATGAGTAATTTGCATACCTGAGCGATGTTTATAACACAGGTAAATCTTAAAATTGTTTGTTAAAAATACTACTAACTTTTAATAGTATTTTATGAGAAGCTCATTTAAAGCAATTTATCAAGATTTATTGGACAATTCTCAACAAAAAGGGCCGATGGCATTTATTTTTAAAACAAAAATACATGTAATGATTGTTTTTGCAATATTTTCAGAAGAAAATATATCTTATGAGTCTTTATGCAAAAAATTGACAAATGTGAGCAGATCTACCATACATTCCATATTAGTAGAGGGGGTAAAATTAAGATACTTTGAAAAAGAAATTTTTAAGAATGACAAAAGAGTAAAATATTACAGTTGTGATAGCTTAAAAGTTTACCTTGAAAAGTGGCATGAAAGACAAAAAAAAGTTTTTTCTACCAGATAAAATTTCTTTTTTAAAAATCTTAATTAGTATGAAAAAATACTTATTCATATTTTTAATTGTTTTTTCAAGCAGGGCTTTAGCAATTGATGTACCAACTGTTGACGACTATCAAAATAAAATCAATAAAAGCAATGAGGTAGAAAAAGACCTAATAATTGATAAAGAAAAACAAGAAAAAAGTTTGGTCTCCTCAAGTGAAGATGAGGGAATTAAAGTAAAAATAAAAAAATTCATTATTGAAGGAAATTATTCAATAGCAGAGGCTGAACTCCAAGATATTATTAAAGATTTTTTAAATCAAGAACTCACTTTAACTGAACTTGATGCAACGACAGAATTTATAACTAATTATTATATAGATAAAGGCTTATGGGCTAGAGCCGTTCTGCCTGAACAAGACATTCAAAACAATGAACTTAAAATAAAAATTATAGAAGCAAAATTAGGTAAAATAATATTTCAAAAATCACCAGATAGTAAGCCAGGTATAAGTGAAGAAATTGCTCAAAAATATTTAAGCCAAAATCAAATCAAAGACCAAATTTTTAATATCAATAACTTAAATGAAAACATTCAAAAACTTGATAATTTGGCAGGTGTAAATGCTACTGCAAGTTTACAATCAGGTGAAGTTGAAGGTGAAACAGATGTAATTGTTGAAGTAACAGAATCTAAATTAATTTCAGGTAATGTTAAAGTAGATAACCATGGCTCAAGATCTTCGGGAGTTGGAAGATCAACCACACTATTAAACTTTAATGGTTTATTAGATATTGGTGAAACTTTTACTTTGCAAAATGTTCACACAACTGGTTCTGATTATTATTCTCTCGGGCTGACAATGCCAATTGGTTATAGTGGAGTTTCAACGACTATTAGAGGATCAGAAATGGATTATGATTTAGGCGCACCTCTTAAAAGCTCAAATCCTGAAGGAAATTCAGATTCAATTTCGATGACTTTAGATTTTCCATCTTTTAATTTAGGTAATTTAACGAGTTCTATAAGTCTTGGAGTTTCCAACAACACCTATTTAAATAGAACATCATCTGGAATTTCATCTGAGAAAAGTAATTTTAAGGGTAATTTAGATTTCAATTTTAATTTAGTAGATAGATTGTTAGGTGGTGGATCAAATTCTTTCTCATTTTCTCTTGTAACAGGTGATCTTGATTTAGGTGATACGCCGTCAAATTTAGCCTCTGATCAAACTGCTGCTAACACAAATGGAGGTTATGATAAATTGACTTTTAACTTCTCAAGAGTTCAGTCAATAACAAATAGAAGCTCACTTTTATTTTCAACTAATGGCCAATATGGAGGAAAAAACTTAGATAGTGGTGAACAAATCAGTCTTGGTGGTGTCAGTGGTATCAAATCCTATCCAAACAGTGAAGCATCTGGTTCCCACGGTATAATTTCAAAATTAGAACATCGCTATATCTTTAATCAAAGAGTGCAATCAAAAATATTTTATGATTTTGGAAAAATACAGCAATACAAATCAACTTACTCAGGTTGGAATTCATCAAATACTTCACTTAAAAATACTTATGAATTAAGTGGAGCTGGAGTTGGATTAGACTTCTTTTTAGGTGGGTTGGGCGACTTATCATTACTATATGCACAAAAATTTAGTAACAATCCAGCAGAGGATGCATTCGGTAAAGATAATGACGGCACTGAAAGTAGTGAAAGACTGTGGATGAGTTTAGGTAAGAATTTTTAATTAGTTTTTTTAATTTTCAATTAATTTACGAGTGGTTTACCTGTTGCAAGTGTATGTCTTATCCTATCTTGAGTTTTTGGAGTTTCGATTAATCTCATGAAAGCATCAAGTTCCAATTTAAATAAATCATCCTCAGACAATATTTTATCTATTGTAGTATCTCCACCACTTAAAACATGAGCTAATTCTTTTGCAACAACCACTCCATGATCTAAAATAATTTTATCATTATAAAGTTTTTGTAAAATCTTATCCATCTTACCTAAAACAGCTTTTCCAGGTAGATTAAATTTTAGTTCATTAGGGGCCACAAAATCTTTGTTTTCCCTGAGAATTTCTTTAGATACTTCCAATAAACTATTTCTGTTCATAATTTTCTTATCATTGGATCTTAAATATTTCATAGGTGCTGCTTCAACTGGAGAGGTGGCTGTCTTTCCATATCCGATGATATCAAAAACTTTTAAAGAAGCATAATCTGGATCAGCTTTTGCCTCATTAGTATCAAGCCATCTTGCTAACATTTCCTTGCATCCACCACCTGCGGGGATTAATCCTACTATAGTTTCAACTAATCCAACTACAATATTTGTATGTGAGGCAACAAAATTACTTTGAACCATTACTTCAAATCCACCACCTAAGGTTAAACCAGATGGTGCAGAAATGACAGGATATTTTGAATATTTTAAATGCTTACACGTTTCTTGAAAATATTTTATAAATTTTTCAATTGATTTAAAATCATTTTTGTCAGCAAATTGCATGGTGTATGTTAAGTTCACACCAGCTGAAAACTGCATACTTTCATTAATTATTATTAAAGGTTTATCGGTAGCTTTTTTAAGAGCATCCATAGAGTTATAATCTAAAGCATTAGCCTTAGTAGTAAACTCAACTATATTATAATCATTAAATCGGTAAATTTTTGCTGAGTCATTTCCATCTAAACTAGATGCTGTTTTTTTAACTTTTCCTAAAGTTTCAATATTTGTATATTTTTGTCTTGCACCATAGAAATCCTCATTTTTAGTTTTAGATAAATCTTCTAAAAAATTATTACCGCTATAATCATCTATTTTATCAAAAAAATTATTTACTCCAATTTCTTCAAGCATTTCAAATGGACCTTTGGCCCAATTAAAACCAAGTCTCATTGCTTCATCGATATCATTAAACTCTTTAGTAATCCCTGGCACTAAAGATGATGCATATTTAATTATTTTAGAAATTACTGACCAGGCATAATCACCGTATTTATCTTTTCTTTCAATTAACCCTTTCAAATCAACTTTATCTGATTTTAAATCAATTTTTTTACTTGGCGAGTAATCTCCTGTTTCAAGATTTATTGCTTCCATTACTTTGGTCTCTCCTGTTTTATTAACTCTATAGAAACCACCTTTACCTTTTCTTCCAGTATAACCAGTATCTATCAGCTTTTTTACTAATGGAATTTCTTTCGCAACTTCATGAAATTCATCTGTCTCTGGCAATTCTTTAATAAAACTTTTTAAAACATCTGCCATTAGATCTATACCAATTAAATCATATAGACCGAATACACCTGTTTTTGGAATTCCCATTGGTCTGCCAAAAATTGCATCAGCCTCCTCCACTGAAAGCTTCATTTTGAAAGCCTCAGTCATTGCGATTTGCATAGCATAAACACCAACCCTATTACCTAAAAAACCAGGAGTGTCATTGCAAACAATAGCTCCTTTACCAAGCTCTATCTCACAAAATTCTTTTAATTGATTAATTTTGTTCAGATCATTATTTTCATTTTTAACTATTTCTAACAAGCCCATATATCTAACAGGGTTAAAAAAATGGGTGATACAAAAATCTTTTTTTTCAGAGTCTGTTAAATGTTCTGATAAAACCTTGATAGGAATAGAAGATGTATTTGATGAAACTATTGCACCATCTTTTCTTGCTTTAAATATTTTTTCATAAATTTGATGTTTAACATCAATTCTTTCGACAACTGCCTCAACTACCCAGTCAGCATCTTTTACCACATCAAAATTATCACTTATATTACCAACTTTAATATTATTAATCTTCGATTTATCAATTAACAATGGTGGTCTTGATTTATGAATTCGTTCTCTAGCTTTTTCACTTATTTCAGTTTTTAAATCTAGTAATGTTACTGGAATATTGGCGTTGCATAAGTGGGCTGCTATCCCACTTCCCATTGTTCCCGAACCAATCACTACTACATTCTTAATCTTCATTTTTGAGATTTATTATCGATTGATACCTCTGAGTCTCTCTGATCTTCTTCGTAAGAGCTCAGCGGTAACTAATATTAATGTTGATAAAATAATTAAACAAGTTGCAACAGCAAGAATCGTTGGGCTTAACTGTTCTCTTAAACCTGTCCACATTTGAACAGGAATAGTTGTATTTTCAAGTCCAGCTAAGAATAGAACTACTACTACTTCGTCAAAAGAAGTTACAAATGCAAATAATCCTCCAGATATAACTCCTGGTAAAATAAGTGGTAAAGTTATTTTCATAAATGTATTAACAGGGTTGCTTCCTAAACTAGCAGCAGCTCTAGTTACACTATGATCAAATCCTGAGAGTGTAGCAGTCACAGTTATTACAACAAATGGTGTTCCTAAAATAATATGTGCAAGAACTATACCAGTGTGAGTTGCTGCTAAGCCAACTTTTGCCATAAAGAAAAATATTGCTACACCTGAAATGATTAGAGGAACTATCATAGGCGATATAAGAACTGCCATGACTAAACCTTTGTAAGGCATATGTCTACTACTCAAGCCTAAAGCTGCCACCGTTCCAAGTAGCACCGAACCAATCGTTGCGAAAATTGCAATGATAAAACTATTTTTCGCTGCTAAGCCCCAAGGGTTCTTGGTTCCATAAATCATATCTTGATACCATCTTAAAGAGAAAGCATCAGGATCCAAACGTTTCATTCCATCAGAAAAAACTAAAAACTCCTCAGCATTAAAAGATAATGGAAAAATTACAAACAATGGAGCAATAAGAAAAAAGAAAACTGCTGCACAAATTGTTAGATAAGCATAATGCCAAATTCTATAATGTGGTTCAGTATATTTAGGTAAAGCCATTTTTTATCCGAGTTTTATATTATCTATTCCAACTAATTTATTATAGAGCCAGTAAATAACTAATACTCCACTTAATAACATTAGTCCCATTGCAGAGGCAAAACTCCAATCAAGCGTACTCTTCATATGAAATGCTATCTGATTACTTATCAAGGTTCCTGAGGCTCCTCCAACTAGTGCAGGAGTGATATAATAACCAATAGCTAAAATAAAAACCAACAAACACCCTGCTCCAATACCTGGTATAGTTAGTGGGAAATAGACTTTCCAAAAAGCTACAAAAGGTGTTCCACCTAGGGACTTTCCAGCTCTCATTAAGCTTGGAGAGATTGTTTTCATAACACTATAGAGCGGTAAAACCATGAAGGGCAATAAAATTTGTGTCATGGCTACATAACTTCCGGTTTTATTATACATCATCTCAACTCTATTATCGTCTGTTACTAATCCAATCGTAACAAAAAAGTCGTTAACTATTCCTTGTTGTTGTAACAAAATCATCCAACTTGCAGTCCTAACAAGGAGTGAGGTCCAAAAAGGAAGTAAGACACAGATCATCAGCAAATTACTGTACTTCATAGGCAAGGTGGCTAGTAAATGAGCTATTGGGTAAGCCATTAGAAAGCAAAATACGGTAACGAAAAATGCAATCTCCAAAGTCCTCAGCCACAAAATTCTGTGAACTCTTCTATCCTCGGAGACATTTACAATTTCTCCTTTTTCATTTTCATACATATCCATACCTTTTAAATATTTTTGATATGTGTAAGCAGGAGCCCTTCGTTTAATTGCTCTCCAATATTCAACATCTGCCCATCTTCTATGAACAGCCATAATCTGTTCTTTATAATTCCCTTCCTCAAAAGATTTTGATTTTCTTCTTAATTTTTTAATAATACTTTTAAAACCATTTTTCGTATAGTTAAGTTGAGTAGATAACTTTCCCTCTTTTTCTTCTTCAATTAGTTTTTGAAAATCAATATAAAAAGCTTCGAACACTTCTTCTGGCGGTAATTCTTTTCCATCCCATTTTTCCATCGATTTATAAGTATTAGGAAGCATTTCAGTAACCATTTTATCATCAACACTTCTCATAAGCATGTCACCTATTGGAAACACATATGTAATAATGATAAATAGTAATAAAGGAGCGACAAGTAAAAAAGCTTTGATCTTATTTTTTTTCTCAGCCTTCTTTAAGCTAACCTCTAAAGGCGTTCCATCTGTAGTTAAAATTTGTTTATTTTCAGAACTCATAAATAAAAAGGGCGGTTAATCATAACCGCCCTCTAATATAATATAAAATTTTAATCTTTAAAACTTAAAATTAAAATCCTGCTTTCATTGCTTCCCATTTTTCACCAAGTTCTGTGCCGTTATCAGCCCAGTAAAGAGGATCTACTAAGAAGTAATTTTTAGTGTTTGCCGGTGCAGTTGGCATATTTGGTACCATGTTAGTTTTACCATCTTTATACCATGGCTCACCTTTTTGCATTACTGAAATAGATGATTTTCTCCAAGGAGCGTATGCAATATATTTTGCACTTCCAGCTAAACCTTCTGTACTTGTCATCTCAGCTAAAGCTTTTTTAGCATCTGCTTCATTTGGCGAACCTTTAACTAATACAAAGTATTCATAGTCAAGACCTTGTGCGTCCCAAACTTGAACGATTGGAGCACCTTCTCCAACTGCTGCGTTAAAGAATCTACCGTTCCAGCCAGTTGCCATAACAACTTCACCACTCATTAGCAATTCTGGTGGTTGAGCACCTGCAGACCAAAATACACATCCACCTTTAGGGTCTGTGCAAAGTTTTTTGATCTTATCCATAGCTCTTTGAACACCTTTTTCAGTATTTAAAGCTTTATAGATTTTTGCTCCACCTTTTCCTGGTTTTACTCCATCTGCCGCTAAAGCAATCTCTAAATTAGTTAGAGCGCCTTTGTAGATAGCTCTTTTTCCAGGGAATTTTTTTGTGTTAAAGAAATCTTTGATAGTCTTTGGAGTACCTTTAACATTATCTGAGTTATAAGCATAGTTCCAAGAATATAAAATATTTCCTACAGCACACTCACTTGGCATTCCAGTAAAGAAATCTTTACTTGCTGGAGTTCCATCTGGTGCTGGTGGAAAATCTTTGTCAAAATCAAATTTAACAAATAATCCTTCATCACAGCCGTTGATAGTATCCATTGCAAATACATCAATTATATCCCATGTAATTGCGCCAGCTTCTTTCTGTGCTTTAATTTCTGATAATCCACCTGAATAGTCGACCCAATTGATCGGTATACCTAATTTTTTGGCGGTAGGATCACCATAACCTAGCTTTTGACTTTCAGTATAAGCTCCACCCCACGACGCTATTGTTACTGCGAACGCTGATGAAGTTAAAGAAAATACAAAAGAAAGGGCTAGTAATAATTTACTAATTTTTGTCATTTTTCCTCCGTTTAAACGTTTTTTTATAAAAATATATTACAACAAGATCGATAATGAGAGTCAACAGCCCTTTTTTACTTATTAAATGAAGAGTTATCTGATGTTTATTTTGGGTCTAAGGCTCTAGCGTCATCACTATTCCAGCCGATCTTAATTTCATTTCCTAACTTAATGTCTAAGTTAGACGAACTATTCGGAACTTTAAGAATAAATTCAGGATTACCTAATAAATTAATTCGAACTCTCGTATGATCTCCATGATAAATAACTTCTTCGATTTTTCCTTTATGAACATTGTCCATCTTATCAGTGGGATTTATTAACGCTCTTTCTGGTCTTATTGAAACTGTTGTTCTTTCACCTTTACCTTTTACTGATATAGGATTTGCTAATATGTCTGCATTGGCTAACTTAACTTTGCACTTACCGTCAGAAATATCAGATACCTCACCTGCAAAAGTATTATTCTCACCAATAAATTTAGCAACAAAAGAATTTACCGGTTTTTCATATAATTCATCAGGACTAGATAGTTGTTGAACCTTTCCGTCATTAAAAACTGCAATTCTATTAGACATGGTTAAAGCTTCACTTTGGTCATGGGTTACGTAGACAACGGTAACTCCTATACTTTCATGTATGTGTTTAATTTCATACTGCATACTTTCTCTTAAGTTTTTATCTAAAGCTCCCAAAGGTTCATCCATCAAAACTAATTGAGGATCAAATACTAAAGATCTTGCAACAGCTACTCTTTGTTGTTGTCCTCCTGATAATTGACCGGGCATTCTTTGCGCAAAACCTTGAAGGGACACCATCGATAAAGCTTTATCAATTTTTTTATCTGCATCATCTTTTGGAATTTTTCTAACTCTAAGTGGAAATGCTAAGTTTTCGTAAACAGTCATATGTGGAAATAATGCATAATTTTGAAAAACCATTCCAATACCTCTTTTATGTGGAGGGATACTTGATATTGCATTACCATTTAGGTATATCTCGCCGTTAGTGGGTGTTTCAAAACCAGCCAACATCATTAAGCAAGTTGTTTTACCTGATCCAGAAGGTCCTAACATAGTTATAAACTCTCCTTCTGCTATATCTAATTGAAGATCCTTAACAACTAAGATCTTACCATCATAACTTTTGTCTACTTTATCAAATTTTACAAATTCTTTGTTAACTGACATAAATTAGTTATCTATAAAACATTTGTAAGAATAAATATCAACCCTTAATAATTAGCTTTTAACGTGAAGATCCTTTGAAAAATTACAAAAAAGTTCAGCACCTTTATCTGTTACTCTTATTGCTTCAGAGGCTTCAACGCCCCAATCACCAAATTGCATAACTGCAATCATATGAAAACAAACATTTGGTTTTAAAACTGTCATATCTCCTTTGTAAATATTTAAAGTATGCTCTCCCCAGTCTGGTGGGTACCCAATACCTATTGAATAACCAGTCCTAGATTTTTTTTCTATTCCATATTTATCCAATACTTTCCAAAAAGCTTGTGCTACATCATTGGCAGTATTTCCTGGTTTTGTAACATTGATACCTGCATCAAGCGCCTCGATTGTTTTTTTCATTGTATCAATTTTAAGTTTATCAGGCTTACCTAACAAAACCGTCCTGGCCATTGGTGCATGATATCTTTTATAAACACCTGATAGTTCAATAATTGTTGCCTCACCTTCTACAAATTTTTCTTGAGTAGCAGTTAAATGTGATGCTGAAGTTCCTTTTCCAGTCGGTAACAATGTTGCGATACTTGAATACTCTCCACCATATTCAGAAGTGCCATAAAAAAGCGCCTTTTGGATCTCACCAACAGCATCACATTGTCTTACTCCAGGTTTTATTGTGTCATAGGCCGTTTTCATTCCAATTTCAGAAATTTTTGCAGCACATTTCATAAAATTTATTTCATTATTAGATTTAATTAATCTTGCCCAATTAACTAATCTGTTTGAGTCTTTAATTTTAGCATTTGGCAATCCTCGTTTTATTTTTTCATAACAAAAAGCCGTAAAATAATGAGCATCCATTTCTAAACCAATAGATAGTTTGTCCCAATTTTTTTCTTTAATTATTTTTACTAGATAATCATAAGGATGCTTGGGCCACGTGTGTATATACTCCTCATCGTACACAACAATATTTTCTTTTTTTATATATGTCTTTAAATGAGCCCCACCCGCATCTTGATCTCTAACAAAACAAATAGGTTCCTCTGCATTTACATGAACTAATACACATTGGGCGTAATAGAAAGACCAAGCATCATAACCTGTTAAGTAGTTTATATTATTTGTATCATGTGAGATAAGAAGCTCTACACCTTGATCTAACATCATTTTTTGAACTTTTAAAAGTCTTTGCTTATATTCTTCTAGAGTAAAATCCATAATTAATTTTTGAATAATTCGCCAAATCCTTTAATTTTGCTTTTATATTTAATTTGCCTAAGAGTATCCCAAATTAAAGTTTGGTTACTAGATAAAATAACTTTTCCTAATTTATTTTCTAAATCTTGAAGTATCGATAGAACAGGTAATGCAGTACACGAAATAAATAATACATTGCTTTGAGATAAATTTTTTTTAGTTAATACATCAAATAGATAATTTGGATCTACTTTACCTATATCTAAGTCTGAAGCTATGTCTAAATAAAATAGCTCATCAATTTCTATATTTTTATTCTTAAAATAATTGATAAGAGATTGATTTATTTCATTTGTATAAGGCGTAAAGATAGAGAGCTTATTTATCTTTAAAGTTTTGAATGCATTGATTGCAGAAGTTATTGGCGTTGTTACTTTGGTATTTGGTTTTGCAATATTAATTTTTTTACAAATTGATTTATATCCAGAAGCTATAGTCCCTGAAGTGCATCCATAGGCAACACAATCTAATTTCTGATCTGGTAGAATATCTTTTGTAACTTTAGTAACATTTTCTGCCATCTTTTTTAAGGTTTTATTGGTCAAAGGATTATAAGATTGAATTCTATTAGAAAATAAATCAATATTTTTTCCATAAATCACATCATTAAAATCTTTCTCAATTCTTAAATCACTTGATAAAGTAATTAAACCTATTCTTGGATTACGTTTTTTTAAAAACTTTGGTTTAATTTTGGTTAATTTCATTTAATGTCTTGTTAATCTAACATTAATTTTCTACATAAAATATACAAAATTGGTTATTGAAAATTTATTTAAATGAGATTTAATTTAGCTTTATATAAATTGTTAACAAATAAAAGGATAATAATGAAAAAACTATTTATTGCTGCTTTTATATTCGTATCTACTTTTACAACGAATACATTTGCAGAAGTTAAAATGGGAATCATTTTAGGTTTCACTGGACCTATTGAATCTCTGACGCCAGCTATGGCTGCCTCAGCTGAACTTGCTTTTAAAGAAGCATCAGACTCAGGCTCTCTATTAGGTGGTGAAACTATTTCAGTCGTAAGAGCAGACTCAACATGTGTCGACTCAGCAGCTGCAACTGCAGCAGCCGAAGGTGTAATTGCACAGGGTGTAGCTGCAATTATGGGTGCTGACTGTTCAGGTGTAACAGGTGCAATTGCTTCAAATGTTGCTGTCCCAAATGGTGTTGTGATGATATCACCATCTGCAACTTCTCCTGGATTAACTACTTTAGATGATAAAGGATATTTTTTTAGAACTGCTCCGTCTGATGCAAGAGGTGGTCAAATTTTAGCAGATATTACTAAAGATCGAAAAGTTAAAAGTGTTGCTATTACTTATACAAATAATGACTATGGAAAAGGTTTAGCAGATGTTTACAAAGCATCGGTTGAAGCTCATGGTATAAAGGTAACTACAGTAACTGCTCACGAGGACGGTAAAGCAGACTATTCTTCAGAAGTTGCGACTTTAGCTTCTGCAGGTGGTGATGCCGTAGCTGTAATTGGATATCTTGATCAAGGTGGAAAAGGAATTATTCAAGCTTCATTAGATTCAGGTGCGTTTGATAAATTTATATTATCGGATGGTATGATCGGTCAATCTTTAGTCGATGCATTTGGTAAAGATTTAAAAAAATCTTTCGGTTCAATGCCTGGTTCAACTGGAAAAGGTGCTGGAGTATTTGCAAATGTAGCAAAGGCTGCCGGTATCGATAGCTCAGGACCTTACACAAGTGAGTCGTATGATGCTGCTGCTTTAATTGTATTAGCAATGCAAGCTGGTGGATCAGCAGATAGAGCTACTATTGCAAAAAATGTAATGGATGTAGCTAATGGACCTGGAACAAAAATTTACCCAGGTGAACTAAAAAAAGGTTTAGATTTACTAGCTAAAGGTAAAAAAGTTGACTATGAAGGTGCAACTGGAGTTACCTTTACTAACGTCGGAGAGGCTGAAGGTTCTTTTTTAGAACAAGAAATTAAGGGCGGAAAATTTAAAACTAAAAAACAAAGATAATTTAATTTTACTTAAGAAACCCTAGCAACGAAAGTTGTTAGGGTTTTTTTTAAAATATGTATTTGTCTGCCATATACATGGCCCAGGCTATGGCAGCGCCTAAGATGATATATTTCATATAATTCTTATTTTATCTCTATTTTTTCTGGAAGTATACCTTTAGGTCGATACCTCATAATTAATAATAAACCTAATCCCATCATTAAAAATCTAAAGTAAGGGACACTTTCTATTAAATGTTGTTTTAAAAAATGACTATCAGCCAATCCGGACGTTGTTAGATTAATTACAAACAAAGCTATTGGTGCTGCCTCAATCCATAAAAACCAAACTGCAAAACCTCCAAGTATTGCACCAAAATTATTTCCACTTCCTCCAACAATAACCATTACCCAAATTAAAAATGTATATCTCATTGGTCGGTAACTTCCTGGTGTGAATAATCCATCTTGTGTAACAAGCATAGCTCCAGCTATTCCCACAATTGCTGAGCCTAAAATAAATATTAATAAATGTTGTTTAACAACATTTTTACCCATAGCGTTAGCAGCCTCCTCATTATCTCTTATAGCTCTCATCATTCTTCCCCAAGGAGAGTAAAGAGCTTTTTGAGTTAAAATTAAAAGTATAATTACAACTATTAAAAATAATCCAGAATAACAGAGTTTTACAAATACCGATGACCCCTCTATTACCAATTGGTTTAGGGCAGTTTGTCTATCAGCTATATCAGAAATTAAAGCCAACTTTCCTGAATTAAATTTTTCAACTAAATTAATAAACCATTCTGTTGTTTGGAGATCCACTTCATAAGGTGCCGGTCTTTTTAAGCCAATTACATTTTTAACTCCCCTAGTAAGCCAATCTTCATGTTTAATAATGGCAATTACAATCTCAGAAATAAGTAAAGTGGCTATAGCTAAATAGTCAGCTCTTAAACCTAACGCAACCTTTCCAACCACAAATGCCAAACCCCCAGCAAATAAAGCTCCAACTATCCAAGAAAAAACAATTGGCAAACCTAAGCCTCCTAAAAAACCAGTTTTAGCTGGCTCTACAGCTTCAATTGCTTCAATGCCTGGTTCAGCAATAACTCTTATAATGATAATACCTAATATGATAATCGCAGCTATAAAATAAGTCCGGATTTTAGATCTCTCATATCTTTTCAATATAAACTTAATAGCTAAAATCATTCCAATAATAATAAATAAAGAAGTTAAAATATCAAAACCACCTGCACTCCAGGCATCTTGAACAGGATCAACAGAAATTAGAACTGCAGCTAAACCTCCCAAAGCAGTATATCCCATTATTCCAAAATTAATTAAACCTGCATATCCCCATTGAATGTTTGCACCCATGGTCATCACTGCTGATATCAAACAAAGATTGAATATTGATAGTGCTATATTCCATGACTGAAAAACACCTACCAAAATAATTAAACTCATCATAATACTATAAGCAGCAATTACATTTAAATTTTTTCTCATAGTATTTTCCCTTTAAATATACCAGAAGGTCGATAAAGCAAAACAATCACCAGTATTGAAAATGACACTGCAAATTTATAATCAGTTGATAATAATTGAACTAAACCACCTGGCTCCATAGTTTCAGGTAAAATGTACATAAAAAATTTTCTATAAGCGTAAGTCAAAAGTATTTCTGAAAAGGCAATTACATAACCGCCCAAAAACGCACCAAATGGATTTCCTATACCCCCAACAATAGCTGCAGCAAAAATCGGTAGCATGTTATTAAAATAAGTAAAAGGTTTAAAACTTTTATCTAATCCATATAGCGCACCGCCAATTGTAGCTAGTATACCAGCTATGATCCAAGTAATCGTAACTATCTTTTTTGGATCTATTCCTGAGAGTAATGCTAGATCTTCATTATCTGAATATGCTCTCATACTTTTTCCAGTTTTAGTTTTGTTCAAAAACCAAAAAAGAGTTGAGACTAAGATCATTGTTACAACAATCGTGATGACTTGAGTAGATTTAATAGCAAGACCTTCATTTAAGCCGGTCATCTCTTTAAATTCACCAGCTTTAATTATAAATTTCTCACCATCAAAAAATCTTCTATCTGAGGGACCAATTATAATTCTTACTACTGCTTGAGTAACAAACATTACTCCAATACTGACCATTGCTAATTGAACTGGAGGACTTTTATTTACTCTGTAATATCGAAAGACAAATTTATCCACTAAAAGCATATAACCAGTCATGAATATTATAGCTAAAGGTATTGCTAGAAGAGCAGTTGGTAGTACGCCTAAACTAATACCTAAAGATTGGAAATACCAAGTAAATAAAACTGTAAACATGGTTCCAAAAGACATCATGTCTCCAGTTGCAAAGTTTGCAAACCTTAATATTCCATAAATTAATGTAACAAAAATTGCACCTAGAGCTAACTGTGATCCGTAAGTCAATGCAGGGATAAAAATATAATTTAATAAAAGTATAATTGCATTTACAAAATCCATATCAACCACCTAAAAAAGAACTTCTTACTCTTTGATCGTTTAATAATTCTTTACCAGTTCCAGAATAACGATTTTCACCTGTCACTAAAACATAGCCCCTATCTGAAATACTTAATGCTTGTTTTGCATTCTGTTCTACCATTAATATTGCAACGTTAGTTCTTTTTACTTTTACAATATGATCAAACAGTTCATCCATAACAATGGGTGACACTCCAGCTGTTGGTTCGTCTAGCATTAAAACTGAGGGTTTAATCATTAAAGCTCTGCCTAGTGCAACTTGTTGTCTTTGGCCTCCTGATAACTCTCCAACTAGCTGACTTTTTTTTTCTTTTAAAATTGGAAACAAATCATAAATCTCATGAATTACTTCATTGTAGTCCTTATCTATTAAAAATGCTCCCATTTCTAAATTTTCTTCAACTGTCATGCCTGCAAAAACATTTTTTGTTTGTGGCACGAATGAAATACCTTTCTTAACTCTATCTTGTGGTGAAAGTTTCGAAATATCTTGTCCATTAATCATTACTGAACCAGCTTTTAAATCTAATAATCCAAGCATAGCTTTCATAGCAGTTGATTTACCAGCTCCATTGGGTCCCAGTATAGAAACTATCTCGCCTCTATCTACTTTAACAGAACATGAATTAATAATATCAGGACCATTACCGTACCCACCAGTCATGTTAGTCCCCTCAAAAAATGCCATAATCAATTATCTTTTAATCTCGAACCTCTTCCCAAATAACTTTCAATAACTTTCTCATCTTTTTTTGCATCTTCAACAGAACCTTCAAATAAAACTGATCCTTCAGCCATGACTATTACTGGATCACATAATCTTCCTATAAAATCCATATCGTGCTCAATCATGCAAAAGGTATAACCCTTTTCCTTATTTAATTTTACAATTGCTGTACCTAGTTCTTTGAGCAATGTTCTGTTAACACCAGCCCCAACTTCATCTAATAAAACTAGTTTTGCATCAACCATCATTGTCCTACCAAGCTCTAAAAGTTTTTTTTGACCTCCTGATAGATTTCCAGCTAATTCATTTGATAGATGCCCCAAATTTAAAAATTCTACAACCTCTTTAGCTTTTTTTTTAATTTTCTCTTCCTCTCTAGCTACTAATGAAGGTTTTAAAAATGTATTCATCAATTTCTCACCCGGCTGATTTCCCGGAACCATCATTAGATTTTCCAATACAGACAAATTTGTAAACTCATGTGCAATCTGAAAAGTTCTTAAAAGTCCTTTAGAAAATAATTCATAAGACTCCATATTAGTAATATTTTCATTATTAAATAAAATGTTTCCAGTAGATGATTTTAAGTTTCCAGCAATTAAATTGAATAAAGTTGTTTTGCCAGAACCGTTCGGACCAATTATTCCAGTAATAGTTCCTTTTTTGACTTTTAGAGAACAATTAGAAACTGCAGCCAACCCTCCAAAATATTTAGATAGATTATTTATTTCTAAAATATTTTGAGACATCTTAAATTAATTTAATCTTTTGTAGATCATATTAAGTGTTTTAATAATATTTTTGTACACACCCTTTTTGGACATCTCTTTAAGGCCTTGTTCATTGAGTCCTTTTGGAGTTTGAGACTCTTTTACTAAATTTTTTAAATTCGTTTTAGAATTCACTACAGCATCTTCTGATAAAGCCAAAAATAGTGAAGTAATATATTTTTGAGCATCAGTTCTTTTGACTCCTTTGGAGACTAGCCACTCACTCATCGTTCTTAAGATTTCATAATAAGCTGCCATCATTCCTGAAGTTGACCAAAAGTTAATTGATAATTTTTCATTTTTAATTTCTACAGTCGAGCCAATTTTGTTAAAAAAGCTTTTAACTTTTTTATTAGGTGGGCATATAGGAACAGGTCCTTTTTTAAGTGATATAGGAGGAAGAGGAATTGCTCTTACAATTTGGGCTTTAACTTTAATCATCTTTTTTAAACTTGAAATAGTTATTGTTGATATAAAACTAATTATTGTTTGATTAGATCTAAAACTTAACTCTTTTATAATTTTTTCACCTACTTTGGGAGTAACTGCTAAAAAAATCCAATCGGATTTATCAACAATATCTTGATTATTCTTTTCAATATAAATTCTTTTGAACTTTGATTTTAATTTTTTTGCATTCACACTGTTGCGTGATGAAATGAATATTTTATTATATTTAATAGAGGAGCTGCATATCCCACTAATAACTGAGGATGATATTTTGCCTGTTCCTATAAAACCTAATTTCATAAACTAGTCCTTTATAATGAATATTTTAGTATTAATTAATAAAAAAAGAGCCTCTAATTCTCAATAACTCTCTGCTTAATTCTTTATTTTCTTTGAAGGGTTTTCTTCCATGAAGCCAAAAATAATTATTTGCGACCACTGCGGAGCCTACAGGTAATTCTGTTATAACTTTATTAGAACTTTCCTCTAAGCTATCAGATAGTTTTTGAAGAAAAATACCTTGTTCCATATTTTTGGGTTCAGGAAATTGATCTATGTAAGAAATTTGCGCTCTTCCTTTATCGTCTGAGGAAAAAACTGGATGTTCCACTTTGTAATCAATATTTTTACTTCTTGGGGAGCCCCAAACAAAATTTTCTTTAGCAACAGGATCATTATATAATCTTTCACAATGTTCCCAATCATCAAGATGCAACATTGCAGTTTCTCCCCCTTCCACATTTTTTTCTTCAATTTTTGACATTAAAAGCCAGTCAGTTTTTTCTTTAACGTATGTGCCATCTGTATGAAGATCCATATTTGTGTAAGCTTTTCTCAAATATGAATCACTTTTATCTACATGTTTAACATGAAATCTAGCATAATACTTACCTGCCATTGCATCATGATTTGGTTTACCAATCAAATGTGCAACTGCTGTTGAGAGTTTTACAAGAAACGAGTCGTTGATTTTAGAGGTAATATTTTTTGGTTTTATTATAAAGCAGCCAGTGTTTCTATCTTTTATTATATTATTTAAAAATTTTGATAATCTATTATTACTCAAATCGTCCAAACTTTTTGCAACTGTAAATCGTGTAAAAGGTTTGTACTCTAATGCAGTTAAATCAAATTTATTAAAAGGAAATATTAACTTACCAATAATGTCATCAGAAATATCAATGTTAATAATTCTAGATGTTTTCTCGTTAAATTTTATATCAAAACCTTGAATTTCATTAATCATAAATAAGTATTAAAAAGTGACAACATGATAGCAGAGAAAATTGTAGGGTAAACTAAATTTTTTTTTGTAATATAAAAAAGACCTATCGACAAAGCTACTACGATTACTCTAACAAAATAATCTACTTCAGATAAAAGACCTGATGGAAATATAACTATTCTTGCTATCAAAGCAGCCAGCGTAGAATAAGCTAGGCAATTAAACCATCTAAATATTTTTGAAGTTTCTTTTATATTCTGTGCACTCACAACTCCTAAAAATCTGGATAAAAAAGTTGCTGCCGAGGTAACTAAAATTATTAAAAAAATATTACTGCTCACTCATTTCTCCTATAAAAAAAGCAATAGTACCAGCAAAAATACCGCCAAATAAAATACACCACTCTGGAGATATAAAGTAAAAGGCAGGACCAAGAATTGTTCCTAAGATAATTGACAAACTGATTTTAACAGTTTTCATTGCTCCAACCATCATACATGTAAAATAAATAGGATTAATTATTGCTAAACCAATTAATATATCTCTATTTAAAAAATCTGATGCAAAATAACCTATAACAGTTGAAATAATCGCTACTGACCAAGTTGCTACTCCAATTCCTATCCAGAAATCAATTCTAGATTTTTTATTTATTTGTTCATAATTATCTTTCATTATAAGCCATGAAGAAACTGCTATAAAATGACAAGATAAATAATATTTCCATTTGGGTTGCGTTCTATGCATTAATAAAGGCATTAAAGAAACTGTCATTGGATAAAGTCTTGCATTAACTAACCACACTGCAATAAATATGTTTAGTAATGATGCTCCAACAATCATAGACTCGGCCATAACTAATGAGCCAGGTAATGCGTAAGTTAAAAAAGTAGAGAAAACACTTTCTTGAATTGTAAATCCGATATTTTTTAACAGTGCTCCGATAGCGATAAAACTTGCGCCTAATGCTATGGCTGGACTTCTAACTCCCCTTATAGAGGAAAAACCTTTTAAAAAATATTTTAAATTAATCATTAACCGCCTAGGAATAGGCGTCCAACATCTGGATTATCTAAAAGCTCATCTCCCTTACCAGCTATTGCAGTTTGACCTGATACCAAAACATAACCAATATCAGCAAATTCTAATCCTTTTTTGGCGTTCTGCTCTACTAAAATAATTGTTTTTTTCTCATTTTCCTGAAGATCTCTTAAGATTTCAAAAACCATTTCTATATATCTTGGTTCTAATCCAATAGATGGTTCATCAACTAACAATACTGATGGTTTCATTACTAATGCTCTTGAAATTTCTAGCAATCTTCTTTCACCACCAGACAAAACTTTAGCGGGTTGATTTCTCCTGTTACCAAGTCTATCATATTTTTGAAGAATTTTCTCAGCCTCCTCATAAGACTCTTCAGTTTTATCTTTTATAAATCCTCCCATTAACAAGTTTTCTTCAACTGTCATATCTGGAAAAACTGAGTTATCTTGTAAGATATAAGCTATACCAACTGATTTTAATTTTTCAGCAGGAGTTAAAGAGGTAATCTCCTTACCATCAATTTCGATTTTTCCTGAAAAAATATTTGTAAAACCATATATAGAGTGGAGTATGGTTGATTTGCCTGCACCATTTGGTCCGATTAAACATAGTGACTGGGCTTTACTAACAAATAAATCAAAATTATGTAAAATCTCCATTTTTCCATAACCTGCATTGAGATTTTTGATTGTTAGATGAACGTCTTCAGGAGATAAATTTTTTAAATCTTCTGCTGCCGGTGCTTTACCTAAAACCTCATATTGATTTGACATTATTGCGCCCCTAAATAAGCATCGATAACTCGCTTATCATTTTTAATTTGATCTGGTGTTCCATTAGCAAGCATTTTTCCATGAGCTAAACAAAAAATATCTTCTGCTAATTGCATGATTACTTTCATATTGTGTTCAATCACTAAAAGTGTAATACCGAAGTCCTGATTAACCTTGATCAATCTATCAATAATTCCATTAATCAAAGTTGGATTAATTCCTGCTGTTGGCTCATCTAATAATAACATCTCTGGTTCATTCATTAACGCCATGGCAAGCTCTAGTAACTTTTGCTGACCAAAAGATAAATCTCCAGCTCTTAATTTTCTTTTTTGATATAGGCCAACAAAGTTTAATAAATTTTCAGCTTTTTCAGCCAAATCTTTTGGAATTTTAGAAAATATTGTAAATATACTAGCATCGCTTCCTTTATGGCTAATTAGCATATTTTCTACACAATTTAATTTTCCATAAATTCTGGTTTGTTGAAATGTTCTTAATAGACCAAGTTTTGCAATAACTGGTACAGGTAGCTCTGAAACCTCTTTATCATTAAATTTTATCGATCCATTATCGATTGGGTAAGTTCCAACAATAGAGTTAAAAAGTGTTGTTTTGCCTGAACCATTTGGTCCTATCAAACCAACTATTTTTCCTTTCTCAACACTCATTGAGATATCAACATTTGCCTTAACACCACCAAATGATTTACTCACATTGTTTACCTCTAAAATACTCATTTTAATTCTACCTGCGCTTTTCGATCTGCTTCATCTATTACTTCTCCAAATCTCTCAGGATATTTTTCTCTTAGCCATCCCATTATTCCCTCTGGGAAATAAATCACTATCACAACTATAAGAACACCAAGTGCAACATACTGCCATCCTAAAAAGAATGTCCAAAAGCCCTCTTTAAAAATATGAAACACAGTTGCGCCAATAACTGGTCCCCATAAAGTACCTTTACCACCTAAGATAGCCATCAACACCATAAATACTCCCATCTCTCTTCCATCAAATGCAACGTCTGTTGAGTCTATATAGCCAACCAATCCTCCCATTATTCCACCTGCCAATCCACAAAAGAAAGCTGATATCATCCAGCCTATAATTTTATATTTCATTGTTTGAATACCCATCGCTTCAGCTTTATCCTCATTGTCTCTAATTGCGTTAAGTATTAATTTAAATCTAGTAAAGTAAATTGCCCTTACCACAATAAATGTTAATACAAGAGCAACAAAACTTAGTAAGTAAAAAAATTCTCCTCTTGACTCTAAACCTCCTACATCAGGAAATGGCGGTGTTGTAAAACCTTGCCCAGCTCCAATGATCTCTATACCTCCAGAAATTTCTCCTGCAGCAACTCCCAAGCCTAATGTACAAATTGCAAAATAATGTCCTCTTAGTCCCAAAATTGCATAACCAATCAATCCAGCAACTATGGTTGGTACAACCGCAGCAACTACTAATCCCATTGCCATTCCTTGAAAAAATTGAGCTGGGGTATGAACAAAAGTTTTTTCGCCACCACTTTCAGTCCATTCTGCTAAAGGAAAAAACATACCTACTTGCACAGAGGCACATAGATACATTCCTAAACCGTAAAATAGTATATTTCCAAAGGTATTGTATCCCATTTCCCCACCTTGAATATTCCAAGTAAGAGCTAAAACAATTAAAACACATAATATTGATAATTGAACTTTAAAAGCTGGAAATATAAACGGAGCTGAGACACCAAAAATTAATATTGCAGCATATAAAATTAAATTTTTATTCATTATTTTCTAGATACCAGTTTTGTAAATCCTTTATTAGGACAGTAAGTGTAATCATTATCGTCTATTATTTTTCCTGATTTTTTTCCTCCCATAGGAACAAGAACCCATCTAAAAGTAAGACATTTTTTTTCATCACCTATTTTTTTGATAGTTAATTTTTTTTTCATACCAATTCTTTTTTTTGGATAATCATAACCTGAAAAAAATTCACGTGTTTCACCTTCTTTCCAAACTCCAAGAGGAAATTTACACCCCCTGTCTATAGCAATTACAACACCATTACTTCTTTTTCGACTATCCCAAACTCTACCTAAACATTGACCATTATTTGTAATTGTAAAGTATTGAATTTTTGAACCTCTTTTTCTCTCGTAAACTTGGATTGTTTTGCCTGTTTTTTTATTTTTCCAATTAATTGGTCCTGTAACCTTTAATTTACCACCATGTTGTTTGTTATTTACCTCATAAAATTTAAGCTCATTTAATCCTGTTGATGATATTCCAAGCCATAATTCAATAGGAATAAACCTCTCATTAGCATATGAAGAATTAGTTGAAATAAATATAAATATTAAAAAGAATATTTTTTTCACTTTAAATACTCTCTCTTTCTAGAAAGTTTAAATCTTCTATAAACTAAAATTAAAACTAATAATAAAAATACTGCACCAATTCTAAATTCTGTACCTAAAATGTAATCTGCAAATTCCTCAAAAACTCCTAATCCCATACCTGATAATGCTACTCCTGGTAAATTTCCTAATCCAGCAACTATTACAATCATAAAAGATCTGATTGTATAAGGTAATCCCATGTATGGATGAATTGTAAATGTAATAGATATTAACGCTCCAGCCACACCACAAAGTGCAGCATTTATACCAAATGTAGCTGCATAAACTTTCTCTGTATCTACTCCTAAAATTTTTGCTGCTCTTGCATTCTGAGCAGTTGCTCTAATAGCGCGACCAAGTTTAGATTTTTTCATATAAATTACTAAACAAATTGCAAACAAAATACTTATAAATGCAGAAAATATTTTTGAGTTAGGTAAAACTACGGCGCTATCAAATAAAAAAGTTGTTCCGTAACCTGAATTAGCTAAAACAACATCTGCACCAAATGCAAAGTTCATTAATTGCATAAAAAGAATACTTATGCCAAATGTAGCAAGAATTGAGATAAATAAATCACGATCAACAACTTTATTAATTACTAATTTGTAAAGACCTACTCCAACAAAATACATTATAATTGGTGATATTATTACCCCCCATGCAGGATGAATTCCATATAGATACATAAAGTATGCAATGTACCCTCCTAGAATAACTAAATCACCTTGAGCAATATTTATGATGTTCATTACTCCCCATTGCAAAGCCATACCATAAGCAATCAATGCAAATAATATTCCAAGAAGTATTCCATCCAAGCAAGCTTGAACACTTATCATTGGATATTGAAAAACCATGAAATCCATAAATTACTCTTAAAAAAAAATACCCCCTAGAGTATAGGGGGTATTTATAGATTAATTATTATCTTTTAGACCACTTAGGAATAGGGTGAATTAATTCAGCAGAAGCCCACTTAAGTGGAGCTACAACTTTATTTTCACATTTTCCTGAATCGTCACACATAACTTGGAAAAGAACCATCGGTTTGTCAACATTTTGACCACCCGGTGCGAACTTTATATTTCCGTAGAATGTTTGCATATTAGTTGCTGCAAGTGCATCTCTAACTTTCTTTTGATCAAAAGAATTTGCTCTTTCAAATGCATCTTTAAAAACTAATAATGCCGCTGAAGACTCAGCTGCTTGATACGGCGGATCATAACCAAACTCTTTGGTAAAGTCTGCCGCATAAGTCATACCATCTTTAAAGAAGTCATCTTTGTAAGTTAGTGTTTTATGCCATTGAGACGCGCATAATGAGTACTGGGAATTTTTACCATGTTGTTTTGATAATTTTGCAGCATCACAATGTGTCATAGCCAACATAGGAACATCTACTTTCATTTCAGCAATTTGTCTAACTGCTGTTAATGCACCTTTTGTGTGTCCTGAAACAACTAGAACATCTGGCTTCATTTGTTTAACTTTAACTAATGTTGCAGCCATATCGTTAAGTTCTTTTGGTAGTTTGTCGTCAATTATGATCTCAGATCCAGTTTCTTTTGCTGCATCTAAAATACCTAATCTTACGTCTTGTGAGAATGCATCTTGCTCAAATGCTTGTGCAATTCTAACACCTTTTCCACCGTTTAGCTCAACTGCTGTTCTAATAGCTACATCCAAATATAAATTAGCTGGAGCTAAAACTGCAAATAGATATTTGTATCCTTTTGTAAACAAAGATCTAGAAGCACCATTTGCCTCAACCATTGGTACACCATATTTTTCTGTTACTGGAGCAATTGCTTTTGTTAATCCAGAACTGTATGGGCCAAGCATAAACTCAACACCATCTTGTGAGATTAATCTTTCTGCAAGTTGCGCTGCTCTTTTTGGGTTTGACTCATCATCATAGTAGATGATCTCAAACTTATAAGTTTTTCCACCAACTTTAACTCCACCCATGCTATTAATTCTATCAACAGCCATGTTGTAACCATTTTGAGTATGGACACCATTAGATGAATATTTACCAGTTAATGAAATAGCAGAACCTAAAATTATCTTATCACCAACAACTTTTGCAAAAGATGTTACTGAAGAAGATAAAAGTATTGCTAATGCAGAAAATAAACTCAATATTATTTTATTTATTTTCATTTTACTTCCTCGTTAATTAATTAATTAAAAAGCAATTAAATAAGAAAATAATACTTTTGCAAGTGACAAAACGTGCTTTAAGCTGCTCTTAAAATTGTTGCACAATAATAATTATTAAAGCAATAAAAATTAAAACACTCGCTGAGATTGTATTAATTGTTTTTGGATTTGCTTTTATCCAGTTAATTAATTTTTGTGCAAGTATTGCATAACCAATCAGTGATAAAAAATCTAAGACAACATAAGTAGTTATTAAAATAAAAAACTGAACAACATAATTTGAACTAAAATCTATAAACTGCGGAAATATTAAAGGAAAAAATAACCAAGCCTTTGGACTAGTGCCTGCAACTAAAAAACCATCTTTAAAAAAAGAAAAAAAACTTTTTGAACTAACTATTTTTGAATTTATGTCTTTAGGAGCTGATTTATAAACGTCATAAGCTAAATAAAGTAAATAAATTATACCAACCCATTTTAAAATTTTTAAAAAATTAGGATTATCTGAAAAAAAATTACCTAATACAAAAATAACTAAAGTAGCTTGAATTAAATTAGCGGTAATGTCTCCTAAAGCAGTCCAAACACATTTTTGAACTCCATAATTCATTGAATAAGAAATTATGACTATTCGTGGTGTACCAGGTGTAATAAATAGAAAAATTATAATCTGTAAAAACAGTATAAAATCTAGGGGGAGCATAAAAAAAAAGATAGTCCTTAAAAACCGGGAGCTAAAGATGGCTAAGAAGGACTATCTTCAATAATATATCAGATCCGAAAAAAAATGCATTATGGTTTTTTTTCAAATATAAGGAATTTATGAAAAAAAAAGGTCACACCCCAATCACTCGAGTCAAAAATCCCGAGCCAAACGTGGAAAGTCCAGATTGGGTCATCTGGGCCGCCTGGGCAGATAGGATCACTTTTGAAGAAATTGAAGAAAAAACTGGATACAGAGAACCTGATGTAATTAAAATAATGAGAAGGTCTCTTAAACCTTCCTCATTTAGACTTTGGAGAAAAAGAGTTAATCAAAAAAGTATTAAACATAAAAAAAAATTTGAATACTCGCGAAAACAAATTACTAGTAAAATTAAAAAAGGTGATTATCTTTAAAGAATGAAAAATGTAACAATTTATACTGGTCCGATGTGTAATTATTGTGAAGCAGCAAAAAGATTATTAACCAGAAACAATGCTTCATATAAAGAAATTGATATTGGTAAAGTAGAAGGGGCAATGGATGAAATGATCAAAAAAGCAAATGGTAAAAGAACCATTCCACAAATATTTTTTGATGATCAGCACATAGGTGGTTACGATGAAGTTCGTGCTCTTGAAAAAGAAAACAAACTACAAGAGTTACTTAAATAACAAATAAACTTAAAAAGTTCCAGAAAGTTCTATATTAGCACCGTAATCGGAAATTCTATTAATATGACTATAATTAGAATTAAATTTTAAATTAAAATTACCAATATCTTTTGCGTAACTTAAATTTGTAGAATTGTTTGACAGAGGATCAAAATCTAAAGCAAACTGGGTATCATCTTCTTTTGACTTACTAAATTTAATTATAAACCTTTCTGTAGTAAAAGTGGGTGCTGCGCTTTTATCATTCAAACGAATTGTTCTTTGGTAATCAGTAGATACAGTGAAACCATTTGTATGTATTGCTTCAAAACCAATGTTAGTTTTCAAATTCTGTCTTGAATATTTCCCTTTAATTGTTTCTTTATTGACTGCAGTTGCACCTACATTTTGATATTTGTAAGTAATATCATCTGTTAAATCATAAATAATTTCAATTCCGCCCATTGGTTGTAAAGATCCTTGGTCTGATATATATTTTTCCAATTCAAATAAAAGACCACCAGCAAATTCTCCACTTTTAAAAGTGTCCTCTTTATATCTAACATCCGTAGTTTCAGCATCAATAGTATTACTGATAAAATCAGTAAATTCAGATAACTGAGTTACTCCATAAGTTAATTTTCCTGTAGGGGTAATATTAAACTTACTATACGTACTTTTAGTTCTGTAATTAATAGAAGCAAATGCTTGTTTGCCATTTCTTTCGCCTGATATTGCTTGTAAATATTTATTATCAAATCTTAAAGCGCTTAAGCCTAAAACTGCATTTATATACTGAGTGTTACTGGTTGGAACAACTCCATAAATATTCAATGTTAAAGACTCTAGATCTACTTCTTGAACAGATCTTCTGATATCAGACTCGCTATTCCCATATCTTAACGCCAGGCCAAAAAACTTATCATCTCCAATTTTTCTGTCTGCTCCAAATGTAAGTCCTTTGGTGTAAATATCTTTTGGATTATCTAAAAGCGTTTCGTCATAATTGCCAACAGAAATTTCAGCTATACTCCATGATGACCATTTAGATTTTTTCTTTTTTTTCTTTTTTTGAGTATTACTTACAAGGGTTGCTAAATTATTCTTTAATGATGGCTCAAATTTACTTGCCAAAGATTTCAATAGAGGATTATGGTAGTTTATATTAAAATTATGGCTAGTTAAATCCTCATTATCTCTATTTCTTTTAATCCATTCAAATCTTTTAAAGATAGTATCAACGTTTAAGCTAATATTTTGTTTAGCTAATTCAACTTGAGAAACAATGGATGCTCTTGTATCAGACGAGCATTTTATTATCCCAAAAGGACATTCCAATTCAATATGTGTAATTCTATCGACACCATCACCTCCTAAGTCTTGAACATAATAAAGATTCATCCCGTCACCTGAAAATGAAAATCCCTTAGGTTGAGCCTTTCCATCTGTTCTATGTGGTTTAGGAGGAGCTGAATCTTGTAGAAAATCCAATGTGTAAGCTCCTAAGTATGTAGCTGTTGTTAGATCATAATTTTTTTCTAAACTAAATTGAAGAATTTGATGATTAAGTAATGAACTTGTGGCACTTAAGATAAACATTTCACTTCCATTTCGATTAAATTCTATGTCTAAGAACGTTTCTACTTCGTCACCTCTTAAAGAATATCCACGAGATGTTAAATTAATAGAACTTGTTTCAGAAGCCGAGGTTACGCCAAAACTTGATCCCAAAGAATAAGTTTTTACAATAGGTGTGTCAACTGTGGAGCTTAAAGAAAACATAGTCATTCCATCCCCGCTAAATGATAAAGACTTATGTGGAGTACCTACCGTAATATCACCCTCACTTGTAAACGTTGCAGTTTTAAAATCATAAGGTATGGATAAATCAAATTTAATTATTTCTTTCGTACTTGATAGAATTATAAATGTTTTTCCATCTCTGCTAATGTTTATGTCATCGTAGGCATTACTATTTATTGTACTGCCCGCATATCCCGATGGATCAAATCCATCAATATCACCACAGTCAGCTGTACCCTCTCCAAGCACTCTTTCAGTTGTTTTGTTTGTCCTTAATTGATTGGCTACTCTTAGTTTATTCATTGAAATTTCCAAATCAGATTGCATACCCATATTAACTGTAAATATAGTATGTCCATCTTCACTTATGATAACATCTTTAGGATTTTCAGTTCTATCTCGCCAAAGAGTAGTGGCACCTTGAAAAGCAGTACAAACAATGTTGCTTGATGTTCCGATACCTGATGGTATTCGAGCATCTTTGAAAGTTTTACCTGGTGCTTCTGCAAAAGCTAGTGATGGAAGGAATAAACTAAATAAAATTAAAAATACCTTAGGTTTATGTATGCCTTTTATAATTAATCTTTTAATTTTTTTTAGATAACCAGGTATCATTTTTTAACTTTTTTAATTAACTCAGTATTTTTAATATTAATTGCCATGCAAGTTATATCATCTCTCAATTTCTCAGCGCCCCAATTTAGCTCTTTTTCAATAGATTCAACAATATTTTTTGGAGTAACTTCTGACATATTATCAACGATTTTTTGAACTCCTTCAGCACCCAATTCTTCACCATTTTTAAGATAGCCCTCAGTTACCCCATCGGTATAAACGACTAAAGTCTTATCTTTTAAATCCATTGTACTTGATTTGACCATCGATTCTGTGAAGTATTTGACAATACCAAGAGGTGGCATTTCAGACTTTATATATTCATAATTTTTATTTTGATCAAAAACAAGAATGCTTTCGTGACCTGCATTAATAAAAACTAACTCTCCAGTTTTGATATTTATTTTACCAAATACTGCTGTTACAAACATTCCTTTAAATTTAGCCTCAACTAATTCGTTATTTACTCCAAAGACAACTTTTTCTAAGGGAAATTTTAAATTGGTAAGCGTTCTAAATATTGAAGAAGCTTTTGCCATGTACATACCCGCTTTCACACCTTTTCCTGAGACATCTGCTAAGGTAAAAAAATATTCCTCAGGTGTAGATCTAACCACATCAAAGTAATCACCTGAGACATCTCTTGCTGGAACGTTTTTAGCGAATATAAAATTTTCAAACTTTGATATATCGGGGAATAAGCTTTTTTGAACTCCAGCAGCTAGTTCTCTTTCTTTTAAAAGCTTTGCTTCTTTTTGCAAATTGGCCAGGGCTAGTTTATTTTCTTCAATAAATCTAAAATAAAGACCAGTTAAGAATGTTATGGTTACAATAAAAATTGGATAGCTAATATCTATTAGTTCAGATCTAAATTTATATATTGAAAAACCAATAATTATAATTGCTAGAATATTTCCAAAGAAAATTGATAAACTGTATTTTGGTCTAATCTTCTGTGATAATATAAATGTAATTAAAGCAACAATTATAGAAAATAATAATTCAAAAATGTAGGTGTTTGGATTTCTAACTAAATAAGATTGATCTAAAATATTTTCTATCACATTGGCATGGACTTCAACTCCTGGAATAGTGATACCAAGTGGATTTTTTACTAGATCGAAAAGTCCTTGTGCCGATGCACCAATTAAAACATATTTATCCTTAAAAAAATCTGATTGAAATTTTCCATCATATACATCCCCTGCCGATATGTATTGTTTCTTGTCTGATTTTTTATATTTTATCCAAATAATTCCATTAGGGTCAGATAGAATTTTGTGCGGCCTTGAACTTATTCTTTCTATACCAACTTCATTTAACTCGACATATATATTCTTTTGTTTTTCTCCCACTCGGATCATCTCTAATCCCATAGTAGGATATAATTTTTTATCAAATTGAACGATAAGAGGTAAGGATCTAATTATTCCATCTAACTGATCTAAAAAAGATATTGAGCCTAAACCTTTTACATCCTTTTCCAATTTTTCAAGCGAACCTATTGAATAGGGATACTTATAAGTAAATTGTTTAGGGTCACCTCCTCTAGATAAAAATTTTGCCTTAGCTTTTCGATCGTAATTTGAATGTGAAGGAACGGCACTGCCTAAAACAGCAATTACCGATTTAGATTGTTTTAACTTTTCAGAAAAAATGTCGTCAGGACTTTTTAATTCTAAAAGCTTTTTGACATTATCAGGCACTAGATTGTAGGATTTAATAATTTCATCAGGAGATTGTTTATCTTTCTCAGTAAAGAAAATATCAAACCCAATTGCTTTGGGATCTGATGTATTTACTTGATCTAGTATTTTTGCAAAAACTGTTCTGTTCCATGGAAACTGTCCAAATTTTCCTAAACTATTTTCATCAATATCAATGATAAGCACATCGCTATCTTTTTTTTCAGCGAATACTTTTTGATATAAATCAAAACTTAAGTATGAAACCGATTTTATAAATGATGGATTTATAATTTTAAGTGAAATTAATAATAAAAGAACTACTAAAAAAGTAAAATAATTTGAGTATTTTTGCAAAAAAGGTTTCACAAAATAAATCTATATTTAATTTAGATAAAGTAAATAAAACTTAACTAGATGGAATTAGCTATTTCTTTTTAATTCGTTTCTTTTTAGCTTTTTTCTTTTTAGCTGTTCTTTTCTTTTTAACTATCTTCTTTTTCTTTTTTGGCTTTTTCTTAACCTTTTTCTTCTTAGGCTTTTTCTTCACAGCTTTTTTCTTTTTAGGCTTAGGCTTTTTCTTCACAGCTTTTTTCTTTTTAGGCTTAGGCTTTTTCTTAACAGCTTTTTTCTTAGTTGCTTTTTTCTTTGTAGCTTTTTTCTTGGTTGGTTTTTTCTTTGTAGCTTTTTTCTTTTTAGCTGGTTTTTT
>CABXRL010000005.1 GCA_902514605.1 uncultured Pelagibacteraceae bacterium | reverse complement strand
GTAAATGGTCAAATTGTTACACCAACAGGAGTAATTTTTAATCCATCAGGTACTAAAATGTATGTTGCTGGTTTTACCGGAAATAGTGGTCGTGTTGCACAATATTCTTTAAGTGTTCCATATAGCACTTCCTCAGGTGTTTCACTTGATGCAAATATAATTACCGAAATAGCAGCGGTATTAAAAAGACCACAAGATATAAAATTTAATTCAGATGGAAGTAAAGTTTTAATTCTTTCAACTAAATCTATAAATGGCGATCAAGATTCTATAGCTATTTGGTCGCTTGGAACACCTTACGATATAACCACAATAAGTAGTTCAGGAGTTTCAGAAATACCTCTTAGTAATGATCCTAGAGGTTTTGATTTTAATACAAATGGAACAAAGATGTTTGTTCTTTTAGCGACCACAAATCAAATAGAACAATTTGATCTTACAACACCATACGATCCTTCTGACATTGACATTACATTACCTAAGGCAACCTTATCCAATCTTAAAGGTGATAGTTTTCATCAAGGGTTTGGTTTTAGTTCAGATGGATACAAAATGTTTGTAATCAAGGCTGATAGAGACTCTGATGATACTGAACTTAATATTATTGAAGAGTATGATTTGACAACTCCATTTGAAATAACAACAGCAAGTAAAAATGAGAAAACTTACAATACTCTAACTGCATCTGAGGGAAATATGCGTATTGCTGGAATAACTTTTAATTTTAGTCAAGGAGCAAACAAATTTTATCATTTAGATTTTGATGATAATAAACTTGTTCGAGAATATGATTTACCGTGTGCATATGGGATTATTACTTGTATAGATCCAACTAATGACAAAGATGATGTTGCTTCTATTGAGGCTCAGTCTGAAGTTACAAAAAAACTCATACTACATACAACATATCCAGTACTAAATCGAATGGAATGGTTAAGAAGAAATAGTGAGAGAGTTAATTTAACAAATCAAAATATAAAATTTCAGTTTAATAATGCAATGTTGAATTCCTTATCCGATACACTAATTCCTCTTTATTTTTCTAATGATAGTAATGATAAATCAAAGTATCAAAATTCAAGTTGGTCTTTTTGGAGTGAAGGAACTATCAGCATTGGAAGTACGGGGGACACTAATCAATCTTCATCAAAGAGTATTGATACTTCTGCTATAACTCTTGGAGCAGATAGAAAAGGTAAGGATAATATAATGAGAGGTATTGCTTTAAGATTTGGTGCTGATGATGTTGATGTTGGTGACCTTGGAAGTGCTTTAGATATGAGTTCATTTAGTCTAACTTTTTATGAGAGTAGACCAAAGGGAGAACAAAGATTTACAGATCATTTGCTAGGTATAAGTTTTATAAATTCCGATTTAATAAATAATAGTGGTTCTGTATCAACTCTTGGTGACAGATATGGCGAGCAGTTATATGGTTCTTTAAGTTTAAGGGATACATTTTCAAAAGATCAATTAAATTTTACTCCTAAATTAAAAATCAATTATGGGATAACACACCTTGGAGCCTTTACAGAAACTGGTGCTGCAGGATTAAATCTAGATTATGATGATCAGTATATTGGAAACTTTACATCTGCTTTAGGAACAAGTTTAGATAACACTTATGATTTCAAGAATGGATCTTTTATTCCATATTTTGATTTTGAGTATTATGCTGACATGAGTCCGTCCTCAAAACAAAAATTTTCTTACAGCTCTAATGGTGAGAGTTTTACTTTGAAGAGGATAAATAATTCTACTCATAATATTAAAAGTGGTATTGGATTTGATTTTATATCAGAGAATGGTTTAAACTTGATGACTAAATACACCAGAGATCAGGCTAAAAATAATAAAAATGATAGCTTTGTTATTGCTTTGGATTACAGAGTTTCTCAGAGATCTTCTTATGCTATGTCCATTCAAGATACCTCAGCTAAGCTCTCTCATAATAAAGATTTAAATAATTTAAAAATTAACATAGACAGTCATTACGATTTTTTTAAAGATAATCCTGACTATGGGGTTTATTTAAAAATTTCCAACATAAATTAAAGCAAATTTTCAAACAATTTTGGGTATATTTGATAATGAATTAAATTAAAATTCATGTAAAAAACTCTTATGTCTCTATTAAAAAAAATACTAGTAATATTTTTTTTGTTAATTCCTATATCTGTTTCATTTGCAAACGTAACTTTTAAACAACAATTGCTATTTTTTGAGGATCAAGAAAATATTAATGGTCTTGCTTTTAATGAAGATGGATCCAAATTTTTTACTATAACCTCAAATGTGGGTGATGAGGATTTTGTTACTGAATGGAATCTTTCTACCCCTTATGATATTTCAACAAGAAGTTATGCAGGCGATAGTGAAAGATGTTTTCTTGATGCACCCGATGATGTCAATCAAGTTGATGCTGGTGACCAGGGAGCTACACAAGGTGGTGATATAGCATTTAGTGGTGATGGTTTGACAATGTTAACCACAAATAGAGGTACTAGTGGAGGTAAAAATGACTTTGTATTAAGATTTGATTTAACAACTGCTTATGATATTTCAACTTGTCAATACAATAGTGGAAGATATATTGATACTGATGCTCTTCAAACAGTAAATACCTTTGACCTAAGATCAAACGCAACGAAACATTATTTAAGTGGTATAGCAATTAAACCCGATGGTACAAAAATATTTTTAAATTTTAATGACTCATCAGGGGACGATAAAGATAAAGACTCTATAAAAGAGTATATACTTTCAACACCATTTGATCTGTCAACAATGACAGTTGAGCCCACTGCAATTCAATTGAATATAAGCGATAACCCAGAAGGTATGTCATTTAGCAATAATGGTAAAAAATTATTTTTAGCAAATAAGAATGCAAGAAATATTGAACAATATTCTCTTCCAACTGCGTATAGTTTAGTAGGAGCTGTTAAAGATGGAACTGTTACCCCACGTAACTCATCTGGAGGTACTATTGATATATCTGGACTTACATTTAGCGGGGTTGGTTTAAAACTTTATATTGCTAGCCAGGGTAGTGAAATCGTATTTGAATATGACTTACAATGTCCTTTTACTATTATAGGTGGAACTTGTCCTCCGATCAGTGAAAATAGTGACCGAACAGGAGTAGCAGAAGCTCAAGTAATAATAGCTAAAAAAACAATCGATCATTCGACAAAGACAGCCCTCAACCGACTAAAATGGATAAGAAGAAATAAAGATAAGCAAGATTTGACTAATCTAAATCTAAATTTTGATTTTACAAATCAAAGATTAGCTTCTTTGTCTGAGATAGTAAAAGCCTCCATACCAAAGAGAAATATGAAAGACAAAAATCAAGATATATTTTATTGGAGTGAGGGAAGTATTTCGGTTGGTAAAATTGGGGATACAATAATTTCCTCAGCGAAAGAAATTAACACTAATAGAATAACAGTTGGGGCTGATAAATTTCTAAATAACAAAGGATTAAGAGGGTTAGCTTTTAGTGTGGGGAGAAATAATATTGATGTTGGTAACGCTGGAAGCAAGGTAGATGCCGATAATTTTAATATAACTTATTATAGTACATCTGCAATGAAGAATGATGAAAAATTTATTGATACAGTATTTGGTATTGGCAAAATTCATTCTGAAATATTGACGGTATTAGATGGGGAAAAAATAACTGCTGATCGAAAAGGAAAACAAATATTTGGAACAATAAAAATAAAAGATGAAATAAAAGGAGGTAGATTTACTTTTATTCCTTCTGGACAGTTTGATATTGGTCATACATTACTTGATGACTATGAAGAAGTTGGTGTCGGTGGAATTATTGTTGAGAAACAACATGTCAGAACCAAAAATCTCAGAGCAGCACTTGCAGCAGTCGAAGATGTATCAAATGAAAATTTTACAATAAAACGCCATGGAAAAATCGAATACCGAGCTGATATAGATCGATCATCTGATTTTAAATATAAATATAAAGGAGACTCAGTAGCTTTGACAGATACATTACACGTAGGAGCTTTACATAACATTACTGGTGAATTAGGTATCGATATCGTATTTCCTGAAAATTATAGTATTTTTATAATATATGAAAGAGACCAAGCAATTGATTACGGACATACCGATAATTTACATATTGCTCTAGGATATTTACCAAACAAAAATACAAATTTTGCAATCCAATTAGAGGGAATTAATAACACTGAATCTAACTATGTTTTTAGTAAAAATATCAATGATTTTATTTTAAATTTTAAATTATCTAATGATTTAATGAACCCCACAGAATATCAAGAGGCAGCAATCAATTTAACTGGAAAATTTTAGTAAAAAAATTTTAAAGATTACTCAAACGTATTGGTAATAGAAGGAGCGCCTGGAAAAAAATCATTTCCATTACATTCACCATCACCCGAATCACCATCATTAAATTCTAAAGCTTCTGATAAATCAAAAGTCATTGTCATTGTTGGAATTTGACCTGGTTTAACAGTTAAGGGTTTAGATAATACCCATCTAAATTTTACAAAATCATGTGCTGCTAATACATTTGCTGGATCAGCATCTGTTCCATCAACTATAGCAGATGTGCTATTCATAGAAGTGGTCATATCTGAGCTGTTTGGCACCATTAAGACTTGTGCTGCTTCTGCATCATTATTTGTTGCCCCACCGGCAGTTTTAGTTCCAGCAGTTCCACCAGTCTTGCATATACCACCACTGGTTGCTACTGTTCCAGAAATAGTAAAAGTTCTACTTAATATTACTTGTCCGTGAGTATATGTTATACCTGGTGGTATTAAGCCAGCATTACCAAATGAATGTGCAGAACCTCTTACACTTAAATCCATAGTTTTACCTGCAGTGCTGTTTCCAATTGTTGCTGGGTTAACACAATTGGTTAGGCTACTACCCGACTCACATAATTGCATTGCATGAACAGTATTTTTAAAAGTTGTTGCTTCAGCTTTTACTAATTCTGCCACAGAACTGTTTATAGTTGAAATCAATAGTGCTAAGATTAATGCAAAATTTTTAATTATCTTCATATTATTTAGATGTAAAAATTACACTCCCCTGTATTTCAACTGTAAGATTGTTATTTCTTCGTACTTTATCTTTTAAAGCTGCTTGCATATTTTTCTTTTCAAAAGCAACATCTGATATTGCTTGCTTAGAAAGACTGTATTCTTTTTCCTGAGGTGGATAAATAAAGACAAATTCGTAATTGTGTTCATCTTTAACTCCGCTGATGCTTGAATTATCTAATTCAATATTAAATTGTAATGACGGATTTAGCATATTTTCTAAAGAATATATGTAACCCTTTTGATCATTGGAAGCTTTCTCATTTTCGTATCTATATCCTTGTAGATTAAAAGTAGACCACGGCATATATGGAACCTGTGAGCTGATGTTGTAATCATTTCCACTTAAAATTTGCTCTTTAGTACCTGATATAACTTTTTGATTGGTAGTTTTTAAATATTGATTGAAACTAAAATCAACTATTGCAGCTTTTGCCTCTAAGCCATAACCAATTCTTCTATGACCTTCTTGAATGTCTGTATCATAAAATACATTTGATCCAAACATAAAAGATTCATCAGGATTTAAAAATCGATATCCTAAACCCAAATTTCCAACAAATCTTTTATCATCATTTATTTCTTGTGTATGAATACTAAATTGAGAAAATAAATTTGACGTGTCTTTACTGATCACATCCCTCACACCTAAAATACTAAATTGATAATTTCCACTTCCCTCGTTATTATCTCTCAACTCAACTGATGCTTCTGTAATACCTTCTCCAGGTATCCAACCAGCAACATATTCTGAAATTTTATTTGACAGTTCATTTGCCGAAGAAATTGTCGAAATTATCAAGAATAATGCTACTGAAAAAATTTTTTTCATGAAATATGTTTATAAAATTTAGACAAATAATCAACTTTTTTAACTTCGCAGTTTGATTATTTTATTAAGGAAAAATGGTGAATTTTAACTGAAAATATAATAGACGACCCAAGCTATTAAAGAGTACTCAAGAAAAACTTTGAATAATGAAAGTTTTTTTTCGCTAAATTTTGAAACTAATAATTTCCTTAAAAAATAAAAACCTAGGTGGACCAGTATTACACCAGAAGCTATCCCAATTATTGTAGATTGAATTGAAAAATTTTTATAGCCAAAATAACAAGCTGCAATCAATGTTAACCATGAAACTTTCGATACAAATAATTTAAAAATTAACCCAGCTTTTTTATCAAATACAGATTGTGTTTTTATAATAGAGTATGACCAGACTATCCCAGTTAGGAAAGTGATATATTTGATTATCAATCGATAACCTCAATTTCCTCGATAATGCTCACAATTTTTCCACCTTTAAGAACAGCGTTGACTAGTGCACATTCATAGTATGCATAAGAACTTTCTTCGGCTATTTGTTTAAGCTCTAAACATTTAGATCTACTTTCAGTAAATAAATGTTCTTTTAAATCCGGTGGGTCACCTAGATACATCATCAGCCCAATTACCTCACCTTCTTTTTCAATTTCTGCTAGTTCTTCTATTTGTGCTACTCTTTTATCAACGCCAATTTCAAAATTCTTAATTGCTACGAAGCCCTTGTATACAATAAAGACTACGACTAAATAAAAAACGATCTTTATTTTGCTCATACTTGTTACGCCTCTTCTTTAAAAACTAAACAAACTCCATTATTACAATATCTTTTACCAGTTGGCTTTGGTCCATCTTCAAAAATGTGTCCATGATGGGCGTTACAATTCTTACAATGATATTCTGTTCTAGCATAACCTATTAAATGATCTGTTTTTGTTTCAAAAACATCTGGTAGTGATTGATAAAAAGATGGCCAACCAGATCCGCTTTCATATTTAGCTTTGGAACTAAACAATTTTATTCCACAATTAGCACAGTGGTAATTCCCTTCTCGTTTCTCATTGTTCAATTCGCTAGAGCCTGGCATTTCTGTTCCATCCTCAAACATAACTAATTTTTGCTCTGACGTAAGATTTGGATTTCTTTTGCTCATTTATTTATAATAATTTAGCACACGATTGATGTAAATAGGAGTGTAACTCAACCAGCTTGTTAAAATCTTTATTATATCCACCTCCTAGAACACCACACAAGGGTATATTTTTTGAAAAAAAATTTTCTATAACAATTTCATCTCTACTTCTTATTCCTTCGTCAGAAACTTTTAATTTACCTAAACGATCATTAAAATGAATATCAACACCGGCAATATAAAAAACAAAATCAAAATTTTCTTTATTAAGTTGACTTAAATAAATCTTAAGTAATTTTATATATTCTAAATCTTCAATATTATCTTCAAGCTCTACATCAAGATCACTAATAGATTTTTTTGCAGGATAATTTGATTTAGAGTGCATACTAAAAGTAAATACATTTCTGTTATTCTTAAATATATCTGAATTGCCGTTTCCTTGATGAACATCTAAATCTATGATTAATATTCTTTTAGCTAATTCTCTATCTAGTAAATATTGTGTAGCAACTGCTACATCATTAAAGACACAATATCCAGCACCTCCATCGAAGTTGGCATGATGACTGCCGCCAGCAGTATTACAAGCTAAGCCGTTATTGATTGAAAGTTTTGCAGCTAAAACAGTTCCCCCTGTTGCCACTAAAGATCTTTGGACAACGCTATCAACTAATGGAAAACCAATTTTTTTCACTCCATTTTTATCAAGCGTTTTATTTTTTATGTCTTTGATATATTTTTCAGAATGGGCTCTTTTTAAAGTCTCATCTGAGCAAGGATAAGGCTTATGGAAATTTTTAACTATCTTATTTTTTATCAAATAATCCGCTAGCTCACCAAATTTATTGATGGGAAATTTATGATCGTCACCTATTTTGGCAAAGTAATCTTCATGATTAACTACTGGTAATTCCATTTTACTCAATTACGCGAATTGGTTTACCATTGACGCAAGCCTCTAGAGCTTCAATCATTTGTGTGTAAAAAATACTGTAATTTTCTGCTGTAACATACCCAATGTGTGGTGTCAGTAATGCATTTGGTAAAAATCTTAACTTATTATTTTCTGGCAATGGTTCTTTATCAAATACATCTAAACCTGCTCCTGCTATTTCATTGGTTGATAGTGCAATAATTAAATCATCTTCATTTACAATTGGACCCCTAGAGGTATTTATTAAAAAAGCAGTTTTTTTCATTTTATCTAGTTCTTTAATTGTAATACAATCTTTGTATCTTTCTCCACCTTGAACATGTATCGATAAAAAGTCTGAATTTTTGATCAAATCATCTTTACTACAAGGAAGAACATTCAATTCTTTACATTTATCCAAATTAAGATTTTCACTCCAAGCCATCACTTCCATGCCAAAAGCTTTACCAACTTTTGCTACTTCTGAGCCTACTCTTCCAAGGCCAACAAGGCCTAGAATTTTTCCTTTAAGCTCTACACCTAAAGTTGTTTGCCAATAACCTTGATACATATTATCAATCTCTTCTTTAAAGTTCCTGGCTAAACCCAAAATTAATGACCAAGTAAGTTCAGGTGTTGGATTGGAATTAATTTCAGTACCACAAACAATTATTTTTCTTTTTTTTGCAGTATCTAGATCAATTGATCTATTTCTTAAACCACTGGTGATGACAAATTTTAATTTTGTTAGATTATCAATTAAATTTTTAGTAATGGGAGTTCTTTCTCGCATGATTAATAATGCCTCAAAATCTGATAAATGCTCTATGGCCTCGGCCTCATCTATAAATGGCTTACTAAAAATTTTAAACTCATATTTTCCAGATAGCTTTTCTATATCTACAAATTGTTGAGATACGTTTTGATAGTCATCTAATATTGCAACTTTAAGCATGAACTTTTTTATTAGATAAATAAATGCCAGACAATATAAAAATTGCTCCTACAAAATGATAAAGCTCAAATATTTCTTCGAAAAAAATAATTGCCATAATTGCACTGAATAATGGCATTAATTGAATAAACATACTGGCTCGGTTTGGACCAATTATTGCAACTCCTTTTTGCCAAAAATAATAAGCAGCTATGGCTGGAAAAATTGCTACATATATAAGTATTAAATAAAAATCTTTATTAAAATTTAACTCTAAACCAATTGATTTTTCATAAAAAAATTGAGGAATTAAAAAAAGTATCCCTACCGAAACCATTAACTGTATCAAAGTAAATTGTGAGAACTTGAAGTTATTTTTTTTAAGTAATGTTGAATATAGAGACCAGGTAATTACGCAAACTAGCATCCATATATCTCCTTTGTTAAAATCTAGGGCAATAATTTTTTGAATATTCCCATTTGAAATAATTGATCCAATCCCAATAATTGATAGTACTAATCCAAGTAGTTGAAAGATGTTTGTTTCCTCGATTTTCATTAATGAGGAAAGAACAATTGTTGCGGCAGGAATAGCAGCAAGCATTAGAACAGCATTTATCACTTGTGTATAGTTAAGTGCAAAATAAACTACTGAATTAAACGTGCTAATTGTAATTACTCCCATAAAACTAATCACAAGCCAATTCTTCTTTATATAAGGTAAATTTTTAAAAATTTCTTTGTAAGTAAAAGGTACTAGAATAAACCAAACAGAAATCCATCTAAAAACATTTAAAGTTAAGGGAGGAATTTCGTATAAAGTTGCAAATTTTCCAACTATAAAATTACCTGACCAACAAAGTGTTGCCAGCACTAAAAATAAATAAGCTAAATAGTTTTTATTAGACACAAAATTAAGAAAATCTTAATGAGCTATAAGGGTCTAAGTTTAAATTTGTATTTTCTTTAGCAATCATTCCTGAAACAATCTTTCCAGAAATCGGACCTAATGTCCATCCTAAATGATGATGACCAAAACAGTAGAATACATTTTTGTGATTTTTTGAAGGGCCCATTACTGGTAAGAAGTCAGGCAAAGTCGGTCTAAATCCTAACCATTCATCCTCATGTTCTGGCAGGTCATCTAACATATACTTAGCATTATTAATTAAATTTTTTATTCTTGATTTGGATAGTGGATTATCCAGTCCTCCAAATTCCACTGTGCCAACTACTCTTAATCCTTGCTCCATCGGTGTAATTCCAAAACCTCTGTTGGAAAAAATTACTGGCCTACTTAATAAGTGATCACAATTTTTAAAATGGATATGATATCCTCTTTCAGTATCCAATGGAATTCTTTCACCTAATTTATCAGTTAGTTTTTTAGAAAAAGCTCCACAAGCAATTATGATTTTATCAAAATCAAATTTCTGAGAGTCAGTTTGAATAGTTGGAAATTCATCGTTAAATTCTATTTGTTTAACATCTTGTTTTTCAAATTTTCCACCTTTTTTTAAAAAAAGTTCAAAAAATTTTAGTAAAATTTTTTTTGGATTTCTTGCGTGTCTTGCATAAGGATAGTAAACACCTCCATGGTAGAACGGCTTAATATTTGGTTCCAAATCATGAATTTCTTTTTTATTCACCAGTTGTTGTTGCACTCCTAGTTCGTCTCTAACTTTGATCTCTAATTCTCTACTTTTTAAATCCTTTTCATTCCAAATATAAAGGATCCCTTTATTTTCAACTAATCCTTCTAAGTCAATTTCATCAAATAATTCATCGTATGCCGGCAAAGCTAAATCTAAAATTTGATGCATATTCTTAGCTGTATGCATCATTTTATTTTTTGTAGTGTTAAAAATGAATTTCATAAACCAAGGAATCATTTTTGGTACATAATTCCACTTCAATGCTAAAGGTCCAGTTGAGCTTAATAACATTGCCGGGACATCAGCAAGAACATCAGTTCTATTTAAAGATAAAGAAGCATAGGGTGAAAAATGACCAGCATTTCCGTAAGACGCAGCGTGGCTTCCTGGTTCATCACGATCAAATATTGTTACATTGAAACCTTTTTTTTGTAAAAATAAAGCGTTTGATATTCCCTGAATCCCTGCTCCAATAATCCCGATATTTGACGATTTATTCATAAAATAAATATATAATTAAATATTCAGAAACTAGCAGTGACAAATTATGCAATCTCTAGGAAATATTCTGTCTGTGATTAATGTTCGCGCTTAGAACTATAGAGAAACCAATCATTGTTGCTAATAAAGATGACCCTCCATAAGACATTATAGGTAAAGGAGATCCAACTGTAGGTAATAGACCAAGAACCATTGATATATTCGTCGTAACATAAAGAAAAATTGCAAAAGAAAAACCAAAACAGAAAAGTCTAGAAAAAAAACTTCTAGAGATTAAACCTGCACGAATAATTCTATAAATAATAATTGAATAAAGTAATAATAATAAGACGGAGCCTACAAATCCAAATTCTTCTGAAAAAAGAGTAAATATGAAATCAGTATGTTTTTCAGGTAAGAAATCCAAGTAACTTTGGGTGCCTTTTAAAAAACCTTTGCCAGTAATTCCTCCAGAACCAACAGCTATTTTTGATTGTATAATTTGATATCCAGAACCAAGTGGGTCTCTCTCTGGATCAATAAAAGTTAATATCCTTAATTTTTGATAAGGTTTTAAAAAAGAAATTATAAAAGGTAAGGAAGTTATAAATATTAAAAATGAGTAAATAAAATATTTAATTCTTAAACCAGAAAACCATAGAATAATTAGACCAGAAAAAGATATCAAAATTGCTGTACCCAAATCGGGTTGAGTAATAACAAGGATACAAGGTATTATAATTATTGTTAACGAAAATAATATTGATGCAAAAGTATTGGTACTGCTTGTTCTCACCCTGTGAAAAAACTTAGCGAGACAAAGAATAACAGCTATCTTCATTAATTCAGATGGTTGCAAATTAAGAAAATATAAATCTATCCACCTTCGAGATCCTGATGCTTTAACTCCATATAAAGCAACCCATACTAACAAACCGAGAATAATTATATAAAAAATATAGCTCCCAGCATGCCAATATTTTATATTAACAAATGAGAGAACTATCATCATTGGAAATAAAATTGAAAACTTAATGAAATGACTTTTTGTATGAAACAGTATCTCACCTCCATCAGTTGAATACATTGTGAAAATACTTGTTAGCCCAAGAAGAAGTATACTTAATAATAATATAAAATCGTAATTTTTTATTTTTTGAAAAAGAGTTAAATCATGTGAGAAATTGTTAAATGCCATTTTATATATCTAAATATTTTTTTTCTTTGATGGATTGCCTTAATTTATGTCTATCAATAATTAATTTAAAAAGTTTTTTAGCTATTGGTGCTGCAGTAGAACCACCTGACCCACCATGTTCCACAATGATACTAGTTGCATATCTTGGGTTCTTATAAGGTCCAAATGCAATATATAAAGCATGATCTCTTTCCTCATAAGGTATTTCAAAAGTTTTAAGATCTAATTCACGATCTTTATCAGTAATTCTTTTAACCTGAGCTGTTCCTGTTTTTCCTGCAAATTGGTATTTAGGATTATCTATTCTTGATTTATATGAAGTTCCTCTCAATTCATTAGTTGAACTAAACATTGCTTTTTGAATTATTTTGATATTTTTTGACTTTTTGAACAACGGTTCGTATTTATCTTTATATTTTTTGTCATTATTTGTTACAATTTTAGGATAAATTTTATATCCCCCATTTGCAATTTGAGCTGTCATTAAACATAGTTGTATTGGTGTTGATTGGATAAAACCTTGGCCTATTCCAGTTATAATTGTTTCACCAAGAAGCCAGCCTTTTCCTAAAGCATTCTTTTTCCAAATTGTATTAGGGACTAAACCCTTTTTTTCATTTTCAAATAAATCCCCAAATACTTTTTTTCCTAAACCGAACTTCTTTGCTGTCTCACTTAATCTGTCTACTCCAAGTCGTCTAGATACTTCGTAGAAATATGTGTCACATGATTGCTTCATTCCCTCTTTTAAATTAACAAAACCATGTCCCTCTTTTTTCCAACAATGATAAGTTTGCCCATATAATTCCAAAGGATTTTTGTGTCCTTTGCAATGAACTGTAAATTCTGGATTGATAATTTCATTTTCTAGAGCCGATAATGCAACAATAGGTTTAATAGTGGATCCAGGTGAATATCTTCCATTGATCGTTTTATTTAATAAAGGTTTCATAGGATCATTTCTAATCAACTGCCAATCATCTTGATTAATGCCAAATAAAAATAAATTAGGATTGAAAGATGGTGAGGATTGCATTGCAATTACCTCACCAGAAAAAATGTCCATTACACATATTGAGCCTGATTTATCTTTTAGAAGATCAGTGCATAATTTTTGAATTTCGGTATCTATGGTGAGGTTAAGATTTTGGCCTTTTGATCCTTTTTGGTAATTTAATTGACTAATTTTTCTTCCGTAAGCATTGACCTCAAATCTTTGAATATCATTTTCTCCTAACAAAACGTTTTCAAATGTTTTTTCTAAACCTGTTTTCCCAACTCTGATGCCTGGTACAAACTTTTCTTTTATATTTTCATTATTAATTATATCTTTTTCGTTAGCTTGACTAACATATCCCAGTACATGGGTGTAATTTTCATTAAATGGATAAATTCTTGAAATCGATAAAACAGTTTTTACTCCTGCTAATTCATGCAGATAATTATTTACTTTTGAAAACTGTTCCCATGTTAAGTTATCAGAAACTACTATAGTTTCCCAAGCTTTTATCTCTTTTCTTTTTTTATGAATTTTCTGAAATTCTTTTTCAGATAGATTAAGTATATTTTTAAGTCTTAGAGTAATGTATCTAAAATCCTCTACTTGTTCAGGTATAATGTGCAATTGATAAACCTCATTATTTCCCGCTATTACGTTACCAAAATAATCTCTAAATTCTCCTCTCACTGGATGAAGTTTAGACTCTCTTATTCTGTTTTTATCAGACAATGTAAGGTATTTATTATTTTGCTTTACTTGAAGCGAAAACAATCTTGATGTTAAACCAAAAAAAACTAAAATTTTTGCAGCTGTAATAATGAATAATCTTCTATTTATTGTATTAATTTTTCGAACATTATCACTTTCATCAAACATCAGATTTCCTAAAAAATTTTTTAAAATAAATGTTAAAAATAATATAAAATAGAAAAAAGATCAAAAAAGTTGCTAGGTTATTTGTCAACAAATATCTATAATCAATACTTACATCAAAAAAGTATGATGAAATAATATAGTAGATTGAATTTACGCAAGAAATAGTTACTAAGAAAAACAACCAATCTTTTGTTATGTTGGGCCTTAAGGTAATTTTTCTAAAATAAGCGGTCGCTCCACAAATAAGCATATATAAAAAACTACTCAATCCCAAAGGTGTTCCTGTTACTACATCATTTATTATGCCAGCTAAAAAAATAAATCCATACCCAAAATACTCTATATTTTTTAATGTCCAAAAAAAAATTAAAATAAATGCTAAATTAAATGACAAAAATGGAATACCAAAATAATTGGCATCGAATTCGTTTAAAACCGCAATAAATAAAATTATTAATGGTAACAATTTAAAAAAATATTTTAAAACACCACTTTTTTCAAAATAATTCATTTTACAACATTCCCTTCCTTAATACACAATTTTTGTACTCGGGTGTTCCAACTTTAAATCCTTTTTTTGAAAATGTTTTTTTTCTGCATTTTTCACCATATTCAAGATTTAGTCTTAAAAAGTTTAACTCATCTTTATTAATATTGTGTGATTTGATAATTTTATTTTGCTCCTCTATTATTTTTTGTTTATTAATTTTTTCTAATTGATCGTTTGAAAGTTGACTTTTTAAGCTTTCATTTTCAAGCTTAATTTTATTTGTAATCTGATCATTAATCTCTTTTTCTTTTAATAATAAATCCAATTTTTTTCTTAATGCTGGAGCATCTAGCAATATATCATTTTCAATCTCTGATGTCTGGACATCAATTTTTTCAAGCTCACTACTTTCAACTTTATCGAAGGCAACAACAGAAACATATTGTAATTGCGAAAAGTCACTAAAGAATTCAATATCAATATTCTCATCAATTTTTGGATCAAAATTACTTATCCTGCCAATTGGAACCCCACTTTTTATTAGGCCGCCTGTTCCTGATGAATACACCAAAGACTCATTTGTTATTTTATCAAAATGAGTTTTTTTTAGAAAATTCACTTTTGCCTGATCTTTTCCAGTTCCAGAAGCAATGGCTAACAAATTTCCAGGTGATATAGTGATGGGTATATTTGAATTGATATCAGACAACAACAAAACTCTTGAAGTTCCAAAATTTACCTCAATTACTTTACCCACCAAATATTGTTGATCTAATACAGCCATTCCAGATTTGATGCCATCTCTTGATCCTTTATTAATCACTAGCGATCTTAAAAAAGGACTCTTATTGTCAATAATTATTTTGGAAAAAACTATTTCTGTTGAAACAAGGTAATCATCAAGTTGCTGTCTTAATTTTTGATTTTCAAATTCAAGAATATCTAGGGAAATTTTTTGTGATCTATATTCGTCTAATTCCTCCTCTAATTTTTTTGAATTATTATATAATCCAAAATGATTTCTTATTTCATAATTAATATTTTTTATGATTTTTTCTGGAGCTGAAATGATGAATGATCCTCTGTAAATAACCTCATTAATTCCTGATCTTACAGATTTTACAACTTTATAGTCGAAGCTGCTTAAAATTAATGTGATAATAGATAAAATTATAAGAGATAATAAAGAAAATTTTTGTTTAGTTTGTTTTTTTAAGAAAGCAGATCTTATTGCAATTACGAAATCATCTCTGCTTACATTCATTTTTCCTAATATTCAGTAAGCATAGTAGAAAATGTTTGTTCTTGCTCTAATGCTTTACCGGTTCCTATTGCAACACATGATAATGGATCATCCGCTATGTGGACAGGTAACCCTGTTTCCTTTGAAAATCTTTTATCAATATTTTTAAGTAATGATCCGCCGCCTGTTAAAGTTAATCCCATATCCACTAAGTCTGCAGACAATTCTGGTGGTGTACTCTCTAAAGCATCTTTAATTCCATTAACCATATCTCTTAGAATTTCATTTAACGCTTCTGCAGTATCTTCCTCCGTTATATTAACTTCTTTTGGAGTGCCAGATCTTAAGTCTCTTCCTTTTACAGCATAAGTATTACTATTAGAAGGTATGGCTGTCCCAATTTCTTTTTTGATTTTTTCCGCAGTGCTATCTCCAATCATCAAATTATATTCTTTTCTCATATAATTGACCATTGCTAGATCCATTGCATCACCAGCAACTCTTAGAGACTTAGAATAAACAAGTCCTCCAAGTGACATAACAGCGATTTCACTTGTGCCTCCTCCAATATCAACAACCATTGATCCAGTTGCCTCAGAAATTGGAAGACCTGCACCAATAGCTGCAGCGATGGGTTCTTCAATTAATTGAACTCTTCTTGCACCAGCAGCAAGAGCACTATCTTGAATAGCTTTTCTCTCAACTGGTGTAGAGCCGGTCGGTACACATATCAATATTCTTGGGTTAGCAAAACTTCTTCCTTTATGTACCTTTTTTATAAAGTGTTTAATCATTTCTTCAGTAACTATAAAGTCAGCAATTACCCCATCTCTTAAAGGTCTAATTGCGCTTATATTTCCAGGAGTTCTACCCAACATTGTTTTAGCTTCGTCCCCGACAGCTAGTACGTTTTTTTTACCACCATTTTCTACTATCGCTACAACAGACGGCTCATTTAAGACTACTCCTCGACCCTTGACTACTACAAGTGTGTTAGCTGTACCGAGGTCAATAGCCATATCTTGGCTCCAAACATTCTTTATTTTTTCAAAAATTCCCATTTAAACTCCTCCTCTAATCTTTTGTTTTTCAATGTCTTTGTAAAGTGATTTTTTTTCTCTTTTAATAAGCATTTTATTTAATGCATTTAAGTATGCATTGGCAGATGCAACTAAAGTATCTGTATCTGCAGATTGTCCCACAGTAGTTCTATCGTTTTCTTCAATTTTTACACTAACCGTTGCTTGAGCATCAGTTCCTTCTGTGACAGCATGAACTTGATAAAGAGACAATTTTACATCATGAGAGTATAAATCTTTAATGCATTTAAAAATTGCATCGACAGGTCCGTCGCCCGTTTGAGAAGTTTTTTTGATATCACCAAAAACATCTAAAGTCATTTCGGCTCGTTGTGGTTCTCCCGTTCCAGCAAATACTTTTAGAGATTTTAGATTAATCGCATTAATTTTGTTATCAATAATTAAACTATCATCAACTAACGCAACTATATCCTCATCATAAATATGTTTCTTTTTATCTGCTAAAATTTTAAATTTGCCGAATGCTGCTTGGACAACATCATCTGTAACATCAGAATAACCTAAATCATTCAACTTATCCTTAAAAGCATGTCTTCCAGAATGCTTACCCATTACGAGAGAGGTTTTTTTTACACCGACACTTTCTGGTGTCATTATTTCATAAGTTTCTCTATTCTTAAGCATTCCATCCTGATGAATTCCAGATTCATGTGCGAACGCATTTTTTCCAACAATCGCTTTATTAAATTGAACAGGAAAACCTGTTGCATTGGAGACTATTTTTGATGCTTTACTTATTAATTCTGTTTTAATGCCAGTTTCATAAGGTAATAAATCTTCTCTTGTTTTGATAGCCATTACAATTTCCTCAAGTGCTGCATTTCCCGCGCGCTCTCCTATTCCATTAATAGTACACTCTATTTGTCTTACACCTGCAGATAGTCCTGATAAGGCATTAGCAACTGCAAGTCCTAAATCATTATGACAATGTGCTGAAAGAATAGCTTTATCAATGTTTGGAACATTATTTTTAATTGATCTTATAGTTTTAGCAAATTCTTCTGGAATAGAATAACCTACTGTATCAGGAATGTTTATTGTCTTAGCACCACAATTAATTGCTAGTTCAATTGTTTTGTACATAAAATCCAAATCTGTTCTTGTTCCATCCTCACAAGACCATTCAACATCATCTGTAAATTTTCTCGCATAGGTAACACTTTCTTTGATTGCACCTAAAACCTGCTCATTATTCATATTAAGTTTATGCTTCATGTGAACAGGGCTAGTTGAAATAAAAGTGTGAATTCTAAATCTTTTTGCAAACTTTAAAGATTCGTGACAAGCATCAATATCTTTTTTAGTTGCACGTGCTAATCCACATGGTATTGAATTTTTAACACTCTTACTGATAGCGCTAACTGCTTCAAAGTCTCCAGGTGAAGATATTGGAAATCCTGCCTCAATAATATCTATTCCCATTTCATCAAAAACTCTTGAAATTTGAATTTTTTCTTCAACACTCATAGATGCGCCTGGTGATTGTTCACCGTCTCTCATTGTTGTATCGAAAATAAATACTTTATCTTTATCGGGCATAGGTAATATTTTTAAAATGAAATATACAACCTATCGTTTAGATTGCAAAATAAATCAATCAATTTGGCCCAATATGGAACCACAAATTAGCTCTTGTCGCTATCCACTAATTTCTTTTTACTTATCCAAGGCATCATAGCCCTAAGATTAGCTCCAACTTTTTCTACAGGATGTTCGGCTAATTTTGCACGAGTTGCTAAAAAGTTTTTTTGACCACTTTTACATTCTTCCATCCATTCTTTAGTAAATTTACCAGATTGAATATCATCTAAAACTTCCTTCATCCTTTTCTTAGTTTCATCTCTGTTTATAATTCTCGGTCCAGATTGATATTCGCCATACTCTGCGGTATTTGAGATCGAATAATTCATATTGGCTATGCCACCCTCATAAATTAAATCGACAATTAATTTTACCTCATGAACTGTCTCAAAATAAGCCATTTCTGGTTCATAGCCCGCTTCCACTAAAGTTTCATATCCGTTTTTAATCAATTCAACTAAACCTCCACAAAGAACAGTTTGTTCACCAAATAAATCTGTTTCAACTTCATCTTTAAATGTAGTTTCAATTATTCCAGATCTACCACCTCCCACAGCTGATGCATAAGACATTGCAAGGTCTCTTGCTTTTCCTGATCCATTTTGATGCACTGCAAACAAACAAGGAACTCCTCCACCTTTTTCAAATTCGCTTCTCACTAAATGTCCTGGTCCTTTAGGAGCAACCATAAATACATCTAAATCTTTTCGAGCATTAATTAAATCATAATGAATATTTAAACCATGAGCAAAAGCTATGGAGGTTCCTTCTTTAACTCTTTGCTCAATATGATTTTTATAAATGGATGCTTGTAATTCATCTGGAGTTAAAATCATAACAACATCTGCCCATTCCGCAGCATCTGATAAATTCATAACTTTTAGTCCCTTAGACTCAGCTTTAGCAATACTTGAAGAGCCTTCCCTTAAAGCTACAACTACTTCTTTAACACCACTATCTTTTAAATTTAATGCATGAGCATGTCCCTGGCTTCCATAACCAAAAATTGCAATTTTTTTATCTTTTATAAGATTTACATCAGTATCTTTTTCATAAAACATTTTCATTTTTTTTCTCCTAATTTAATTATTTAAAAACTTCTGCCCCTCTTGTCATTGCAATTGCTCCTGTTCTAGAAGTACTTGTTAAGCCAAGAGCTTTTAACTTTTTACTCATTTTATCAATCTCTCGTCTCAACGCAGTGATTTGTATAACAACCGACTTGTTAGATTTGTCCAATATAACTGGATTGTAGCTTCTACAAGCTTTAAGGCTTTTTTCTATCTTTTTTTTCTCTCCTACAATTTTAAGTAAAGCCATTTCTTTAAATATTACTTTTTTATCCTCTCTTTTAAAATCTGCTACTTTATGAACTGGAACTAATTTTTTTAATTGCAATTTTATTTGGTCAATTACTTGTGGGGTACCTGTGGTTACGATAGTAATTCTAGAAATATTTTTAGTTGCATCAACTTCTGCTACTGCTAAAGACTCGATATTATATCCCCTACCAGAAAATAACCCAACTACCCTGGCCAATACACCTGCCTCATTGTCAACCCACACAACAAAAATATGAGTATCTAATTTACCTTTTTTGGTTGGTATGCTGTATGCTGATTTTGGACTTGCCATTAAACTAATGCTTTTCCTTTGCCAGTTATTTTATTTTCTGCTTTATCATTAGGTCCTAGAATCATCTGATTATGTGGTTTTCCTGATGGTATCATTGGAAAACAGTTTTCATTAGGATCAACCTGACAGTCAAAGATTACTGGACCATTATGATTGATCATTTCTTTTATTTTTTCATCAAGCTCTTCAGGATTTGAGGCTTTGATACCTTTACAACCATATGCCTCAGCTAATTTAACAAAATCAGGTAATGCCTCTGAATAACTTTCAGAATAATTCTTTTCATGAAGTAATTCCTGCCATTGTCTGACCATTCCCATATATTGATTATTCAAAACAAATATTTTAATTGGTAGATTATACTGAACTGCAGTAGACATTTCCTGGATTGTCATCAAAACAGAAGCCTCACCAGCAATATCAATTACTATCTTATCTGGGTGTGCAATTTGAACACCAACAGCAGCTGGAAGACCGTAACCCATAGTACCTAATCCACCCGATGTCATCCATCTATTTGGTTTATTAAATTTATAATGTTGTGCAGCCCACATTTGATGTTGGCCAACTTCAGTTGTTATAAAAGTATCTTGAGTCTTTGTTAGTTCATATAATCTTTGGACTGCGTGTTGAGGTTTGATAGTTTCATCGCTATTAACAAAACCTAAAGAATCTTTTGTTCGCCATTTTTGTATCTGTTCCCACCACTTTGATATTTTTTGTTTATTTGAAACTTTTATACCATTTTGTTTTTTATTTATTTTTTTTATAGTTGATCTTATAACTTCGTTTACGTCACCAACTATTGCTAAATCAACTTTAATAATTTTATTGATTGATGATGGATCGATATCAATATGAACTTTTTTTGATTTAGGAGAGAATTCATCAATCTTACCTGTTATCCTGTCGTCAAATCTTGCTCCAATATTAATTAACAAATCACAATCATGCATTGCGTTATTTGCTTCATAAGTTCCGTGCATTCCAAGCATTCCAATAAACTGATTGTCATCACCTGGGAACGCGCCAAGACCTTGTAATGTAGAGGTAATGGGGAAACCGATTAACCTTACAAATTCTCTTAATGCTTCACTTGCTTTTGGCCCAGAGTTAATAACACCTCCACCAGTGTAAATTACTGGTTTTTTTGCTTTAGAAATTAAATTTATTAGTTCATTGATGTCACTTTGTGAAAATTTATTATGAGACTTACCATTAGACTTTTTTGTCTTTTTGGGTTTTGAATAATTTGTCTTTGCAAATTGAATGTCTTTAGGAATATCAACTAATACTGGTCCTGGTCTACCAGTGGTAGCAACCTCAAATGCTTCATGTAAAATCTTTGGTAAATCTTTGATATCTTTAACCAACCAATTATGTTTAGTACAAGGTCTAGTTATTCCTGTGGTATCACATTCTTGAAAAGCATCAGTGCCAATTAAATGTGTTGGAACTTGACCTGAGATACATATTAAAGGAACCGAGTCCATATAAGCATCAGTTAAAGCCGTTACAACATTTGTTGCTCCTGGCCCAGAGGTAACTAAAACTATACCAGGTTTACCTGACGATCTAGCGTAACCTTCCGCAGCATGTCCTGCGCCTTGCTCATGTCTAACCAAAATATGTTTGATAGATGAATGATTTTTTAATTCATCATAAATAGGTAAAACCGCTCCTCCAGGATAACCAAAAATAAACTCAACATCTTGGTCCTCAAGACATTTAAATACAATTTCAGCTCCTGAATATAATTTAGACATTCAGCCAATCTAGCTGAAGTTGTGCTAATTGGTCAAGACTAATAGAGAATATCTAAATTTTTTTTAAAAATTCACTTAACTGAGTTGGATTTATTTTGTTCCAATTTTGCATGTTGCCACTTGCCCAAGTTCTTTGTCTTTTAGCGTATTGCCTTGTCTTTATTGATATTTTTTCAATAACCTCATTAATTTCAATTTTTTTTTCGAGATATTCAGTAATCTCTCCTATGCCAATAGCTTTACTGGCAGTTTTATCTTTTTTAACTCTTAGTCTCTTAAATTTTTTAACTTCTGAAATAGCACCTTTTTTAATCATTTCTTGAGCTCTTAGATGAATTCTGTCTAATAATTCTTTTTTGGGGAAATCGATGTAAATTTTATAAAAATCTTTTTGATGATAGTTCGATTTTGTTTTTTTAAACCAAAGGTAAATTGATTTTTTAGTAAAAGATTTTACTTCATAGGCTCTTATAGATCTTTGTGCATCGGAAGATTTAATTTGGTTTTTGACTAGAGGATCAAGCTTAACTAATCTTAAAAAAAACTTTTCACCGCCAATTTTTTTATATAAAGATCTTACTTTTTCTCTAAATTTAACTGGAATATTTGGAATGCTCACTAAACCATCTGTTAAAGATTTAAAGTATAAACCTGTTCCTCCAACTAAAATTGGTACCTTTTTTCTTTTTTTAATTTCTAAAATTTTTTGATTAGCCAATTTCAACCAATCACCAGTTGAAAATTTTTTTTTTACACTACGAAATCCAAAGAGATAGTGTTTGATCTTTTGATAATCTTTAATTGAGGGCCTTGCTGACAAAATTTTAAGTTCTTTATAAACTTGCATACTATCAGCATTAATTATTTCACCATTAATTTTTTTTGAAAGCTTTATTGCAAAATTTGATTTTCCTGAAGCTGTTGGTCCATAAATTAGAATAATTTTGGATTTCAAATCCATAAACTAATTCAATTTGACACCAATATATCTTTTTTGATTTTGACTATTTAAAATAACCAGTAATAAAGTTTTTTCATTAGTTTTCATAACTTGATTTAAAGCTTGGTTTAAATCGTTTATTGATCTGATTTTCTTTTTTTGAGCTTCCAAAATTACACTATCAACATCTAAAGATTTCATTAAAGGACTATCATTTTCAATCTGAGTTATTACCAAGCCAGACGTTTGGTTTGGTAAATTTTTATTTTTAACATCCTCCTTTGTAAGTTCTCTGACAGTTATTTTTAATCTTTCAATTCTAGTTTCTTTAGGTTTTGCTTTTTCTCCTGCAACTTTAAAATCTTCAGAAGTTTCTAATCTTCCAAGAGTGATAGTTTTAGTTATCTCTTTTTTATCTCGCCATATTTTAACTTTTACTTTTTTTCCAACCTCTGTTCTTGCAACTATCATTGGCAGTTCTTTCATTACTTTAATTTTTTCTCCATTAAACTCCAAAATAATATCTCCCGACTTAACTCCTGCTTTATCTGATGGACTATTTTCTGCAACACTAGCAACCAGGGCACCTCTTGGCTCATCAAGTTTTTCTACTTCGGCTATCTCTTTTGTGACATCTTGAATTCTAACTCCCAACCAACCTCTTTTTGTTTCTCCAAATTCAATTAATTGATCTATTACAATTTTTGCACTGTTAGACGGGATTGCAAAACCTATTCCTATAGAACCACTTCTCCCTAAAATTGCTGTATTGATACCTACGACATCTCCATTCATATCAAACAATGGGCCACCTGAGTTTCCAGAATTTATTGATGCATCTGTCTGTATATAATCTTCGTATCTTGATAAACCAATTGATCTATTTCTAGCAGAAATTATCCCTGAGGTTACAGTGCCGCCCAAACCAAAAGGGTTTCCAATTGCAATTACCCAATCACCAATTCTTGAATTATCGGAATTACCAAATTTTACTGGAGTAAATTTTTCATTTGTCTCTAATTGTAAAATAGCAATATCTGATAATGGGTCTGAGCCTATTACTTTAGCTTTAAACTCTTTATCTCCGTTTACTCTTATAATTATATCTTCAGCATCTTGAATGACATGGTTATTTGTAACAACGATGCCTTTTTCATCTATAATAAATCCAGATCCCAAAGCAGAGGACTGTCTTTCTTGCGGAACTCCAAATTCCTTAAACATATCCTCAAACGGCGAACCTGGAGGAAATTGAAAAGGAAATGGATTAGATTGTGTTTTGATAGTTGTAGTGGTTGAGATATTTACAACTGATGGCATCAGTTTCTCTGCCAGATCAGCAAATGAACTTGGCACACCTTTTGAAAAAGATTTTGCTTGGAAACTTAAAACTAATAAAGTTGATATTAAAAATATCTTTAATTTGTTCATTTTAGCTCTTAACGTAATAAATAATGATAAAACCAATTACAGCAAATATTAATCCACCACTTCTTAGTTGATTATCTTTAATTAATTCTAATTTTTTTAACATACTTTTCATTTTTGATGGAAATATGGCATACAAAAGACCTTCAATGAATAAGAAAAGACCAAAAGCAATGATCAATTCACTCATCCGAATTTAATTGGATTTAGGTTTTATATTTCCAAAGAATTTAAAAAATTCGCTGTCAGGTGATAAAATCAAAGAAGTTTCGCCGCCTATTAAAGCTTTTTCATAAGCTTGCATTGCTCGGTAAAAAGCAAAAAATTCTGGGTCTTGCCCAAAAGCGCCAGCAAATATATTGTTTCTTTTACCGTCTCCCTCACCTTTCATAATCTCTGATTTTTTTTGAGCATCAGCTAAAATTACTGTTACTTCCTTGTCAGCAGTTGAAGTAATTGTAACTGCCATTTCAGCACCTCTTGCTCTAAATTCTTTAGCTTCTCTTTCTCTCTCTGTCTGCATTCTTCTAAAAATTGCATCACTGTTTGCTTGGGGAAGATCTGCTCTTTTAATTCTAACGTCATTAATCTTAATTCCAAAATTTTCAGCTTCATTATTCACGCCTTCTTGAATTAAAGACATCTGTTTGGTTCTGTCTTCTGATAAAAGTGTTTGTAACTCTTGTTGACCTAATACATTTCTTATTCTTGAATTGATAATTGTCGCTAATCTTGATCTTGCTACACGTTCATTACCAACAGAGATATAAAATTTTAAAGGATCCACTATTTGAAACCTCGCAAAAGCGTCAACAATTAATCTTTTTTGATCTGATGCAATTACTTCTTCTGGTGGAGTATCCAAATTTAAAATTCTTTTATCTAAAAAAACTACGTTTTGGATAAATGGAATTTTAAAATTTAAACCTGGTTCTGAAATTATTCTTTTTGGATCACCAAATTGAAGAACGATTGCTTGATTGACTTCTTTAACAATAAAAATTGAAAAAAATAAAGTTGCTGCAATTGCAACACTTATTCCAGCAATAACTTTTCCCATATTCATTTTAATTAGTCGCTTTCTTTTTAAGTTCTGGTAATGGTAAATACGGCACTACACCTGATCCCGCATTCTTTTCAATAATTACCTTATCAATATCTGCTAAAACTTTTTCCATAGTTTCTAAATACATTCTTTCTTGTGTTACAGATTTTGCCATCTTGTATTCATTATAAATAGATGTAAATCTGCTTGCTTCACCTTCAGCTTTTGCAACTACTTCCTTTTTGTATGCTTCAGCAGCTTGTAATATTTTCGCCGCTTCACCCCGAGCTCTTGGTATTACATCGTTAGCGTAAGCCTCAGCCTCATTTTTAGATCTTTCCATATCTGCTCTTGCAGCCTGCACATCTCTAAAGGCATCAATAACTTGATCTGGTGGGTCAGCTTTTTGAGTTTGAACTTGAGTGATTTGAATACCACTTGTGTATTCATCTAAAATCTTTTGAATAATTTTTTGAGTATCAGTTTCAATAAGAGATCTTCCCTCTGTTAAAATTGGTTGAATATCCGATCTTGCTATAACCTCTCTCATTGCAGTTTCTGCTGCAGCTTTTACTGTTCCCTCTGGATCCTGGATTTTAAATAAAAAATTTCCTGCGTCTTTAATTACCCAAAAAACAGAAAAATCTATATTAACGATATTTTCATCTCCGGTTAACATTAAGCTCTCTTGAGGAACATCAGCAACTCCCCCTTGAGAGGAAAATCCACTATCTCTTTCTGACCTAAACCCTATATCTATTCTATTTACTTTTGTAACTTTTGGTGTCAGCACAGATTCTACTGGAAAAGGTACATGGTAATTTAATCCTGGTTGAGTTGTTTTAACAAATTTTCCAAATCTTAAAACTACTCCTTGTTCATCTGGCAACACTCTGTAAAGACCGCTTGCTAACCAAACAAAACCTAAAATGATTAAAACTAACACAGCTTGTTTTCCACCAGATGAACTTCCACCTGGTAAAAACTTTCTAATCTTTTCTTGAAATTCTCTTATTATCTTATCGATGTCCGGTGGTCGTGGTCCTCTTCCTGAACCATTTCCACTTCCACCTCCTGGAGGTTTGCCCCAAGGGCTTCCGCCACCTTGTCTAAAATCATCTGACATTATGACCATCTATATAATGTCTTTATGTGGAAAAACAAGTTAAGATCGTAATATGCCAAAAGAAAAACCAGAATTAAGTGACGCAATGCGAGAAAAGTTGAGAAGAAAAACGCCTGAGAAAAATCCAATTAATGGCACAAAGTTTACTATTGCAATTTCAAGTGCCAAAGGTGGTGTTGGAAAGTCGACTTTTGCAACAAACCTTGCTTTAGCCTTAAAAAAAATAGGCTGCAAAGTTGGATTATTAGATGCTGATATTTATGGTCCATCTATTCCTAAGATGCTTGGGATAAACGAAAAACCAAAAAGTGATGGACAAAAACTAGAGCCAATCGTTAAATATGACATCCAATGTATGTCTATAGGCTTTTTAACAGATGAGCAAACTCCAATGATTTGGCGAGGACCAATGGTGACAAGTGCAATTAAAACTTTTACCCAAAAAGTTAATTGGAAAGATTTGGATTTTATAATTGTTGATATGCCCCCAGGAACTGGAGATACCCAGCTTACTTTTTCTCAAGATATTAAAATGGACGGAGCCATTATTATTTCAACTCCTCAAGAAATAGCTCTTTTAGATGTTAAAAGAGGGATAAAAATGTTTGATAAGCTTGGAGTAAAAATTTTAGGTCTGATAGATAACATGAGTTCTTTTACTGGAGAGGATGGAAAAAAATATGCAATTTTTGGAGAAGGTGGAGTTAAAAGAACAGCAGAGGAATTCAATAAAGAATTTTTAGGTGAAATACCTATTGATCCTGAGGTTGGTAAATTAGGGGATCAAGGAGAACCCATAGTAGAAGGTAATCCAGAAAATAAGATCTCTCAAATTTACATAAATTTAGCTCAAAAAATTAAATCAAATTATCTTTAAGATCAAAAGCAATCATGAGTTCATTCCACTCTCTTTTTGACAGACCTGAACTTTCAGCATCAACTTTTTCACCTTTAATAAGTTTTTGAATAATTAATTTTCCTTTAGCAGAAACTTCTGTCCCACCAACCCTATAGTCCATAAATGCATCGTAAGTAATTGGCACCCATTTTTTTACGGTATCAAGCATTATGTCTGCATAAACTCTTATTTCATATTGCGCATGACTATCCGCTCTTAATCTTAAAAAATTCATTAAATTTAATAGGTCTGTTTTCCAATACCACTGGGTATAGGTATTTAAAGTTAAATTCATTCTTGCAAGTTCACGTGCTAAACCTTTTTTATTTTCATCAATAGTAGAACCATCAAATCTTTCATTAAGCATCATCTCATAATTATCATAAGTTCGTTCTGCATCATTTTTTAAAAGTTCTAAAACTTCTTGTGCCTGTTCTCCCTCAATAACGTCTCCGCGTCCTTGTCTATTACTTGATGATTGTGCGGCTAAATTTTCTTTTGAGGGTAAATAAAATTCTTTATCCAAAATAGAATATCTAGCAGAATATTCGTTTACATTTGCAGTTCTATGTCTGATCCATTGTCGAGCAATAAATATTGGGAGTTTGACATGGTATTTTATTTCACACATTTCAAATGGTGTACTGTGCCAATGTCTCATCAAATACTTAATAAGACCTGCATCTGTCGAAACTTGTTTGGTTCCTTTTCCATATGACACTCTTGCAGACTGAACAATGGATGTATCATCACCCATATAATCTACTACTCTTACAAATCCATGATCAAGAGCAGGCATTGCTTCATAGAGAATTTTCTCAAGCTCAGGAGCAGTAACTCTTTTTGTAGAATTTTGTTGAGATTGTTGATCTTTTATTTCCTGTTGTTGTTCTCTAGTTAGTTTCATGAATAATTTGTTGAATCTTTAATAATTACTTTTATATTAATCACGTTGGTTTTCCAACTATGACGATAAACGAATTTCGTAATAAACATTACGGACGTGGGGGCAGTACCCACCACCTCCACCATTTACAACTTATGGGGGTGAACTAGATTCGACGGATGACTAAAGGCTGTTCTTTCGTTCGGAATTGTTCCTCCGTAAAGGGCTAATTTATAATTGCTAACGAAAGTTACGCACTTGCTGCTTAATTAACTTAGTTAATTAAGTAAACGGGGTTTGGGGCACCTGGCAACAGAACGCCCCTTTTAAATGACTATAAGTCACAGTGATTAAAAATATTAATGGATTTAATCTTAACTTATGAAGACAATAATATTATTACTTTTAGCTGTAGTTGTAATCTGGGTTTTGTTTAGACCAATTACAAAAAAGGAGCTTGATAGGTACAACGATAAAGACAATTGGTCAAATATGGGTTTTTAATAATAGCTTCTTAAAAAAAAACAATTTAAAAATTCTCATTTGTTGGTGCGGTCAGAGAGAATCGAACTCTCATGGACTAAGTCCACACGGCCCTCAACCGTGCCTGTCTACCAATTTCAGCATGACCGCAATATGCCCCATATTAAATCAATGACAAAAAGGTTTCAAATTGATAAATTTATTTATGGAATTTAGTCAAGAAGTAAAAAAAGCTACTGATCAAATTTATCAAAAAATTTCAAAGGTAATGCCTGAAATTGAATGGTCAATTCACGCTCCTTATATTCATAAAATTAATAAATTAAAAAAAGAAAAAAATGCTGTAATTCTTGCTCATAATTATCAAACACCTGAAATTTATCACGGAATTGCAGATTTCTCTGCAGACTCTCTTGCGCTTGCTGTAGAAGCATCTAAAACTTCTGCTGATATAATTATAATGGCTGGAGTTCACTTTATGGCTGAGACTGCAAAGTTAATGAGTCCAAGTAAAAAGGTTTTGTTACCAGATATGAAAGCAGGTTGTTCATTATCATCTTCGATTACTGGTAAAGATGTAAGATTATTGAAAGAAAAGTATCCTGGAGTACCTGTCGTTTCCTATGTAAATACATCTGCTGATGTAAAAGCGGAAACAGATGTGTGTTGTACTTCTGCCAATGCAGTCAAAATTGTAAAATCCTTAGGTGTTAAAAAAGTTATTTTTTTACCTGACGACTATTTAGCTAAATACGTTGCTTCACAAACTGACGTTGAAATTATCTCATGGAAAGGAATTTGTATTGTTCATGATCAATTTGACGAAAATGAAATTAAAAATATAAGAAAAAATAATCCTGGAATAAAAATAATTGCACATCCAGAATGTCCACCGGAAGTAATTAAAGCAAGCGATTTTGCAGGATCAACATCTGGAATGATTAATTATGTTAAGAATAATCAACCTAAAAAAGTAATGATGGTAACCGAATGCTCAATGAGTGATAATATTCAAGTTGAAAATCCAAACGTAGAATTTATAAGACCATGTAATATGTGTCCACATATGAAAAAGATCACTTTGCCAAAAATATTAGATTGTCTAGAAAATGAAACTGGTGAAATTATCATGGACCAAGAAACAATTGATAAAGCTAGATTGTCAGTAGAGAAAATGGTTGCTATCGGTAGATAACACTTCGTGTCAAAAATTAAATTAAGTGAAACTTTTATCAAAGAAAGAGTAAAACTTGCTCTCACCGAAGATTTGTATCCTTATGGAGACATAACATCTAATCTCCTAAATAATGACTCAATTATCGAGGCAAAAATAATTTCTAATCAAAAAGCAATTGTTGCAGGTTTGATATTTGTAAAACAGTCTTTTAAGCAAGTTGATAAAAAAATTAAATTTATATTAAAAAAAAAAGACGGGTCCACGGTCAAAAAAAATTCTGTAATAGCAGTAATAAAAGGTAAGGCTAATTCTATAATGATTGCAGAAAGGGTTGCATTAAATTTTCTGTCTCATATTTCTGGAATAGCGACAAAAACAAATCAATTTGTTAAACTAGCTGGAAAAAAGTGCAGAATTTGTTGTACTAGGAAAACTTTACCAAATTATAGAGTTATTCAAAAATATGCAGTTAAATTAGGAGGTGGTATAAATCATAGATTTAACTTAAGTGATGAATTTTTGATTAAAGATAATCATATTGCTACTTCTAATTTAAGAGAATTAGTTTTATTAGCAATAAAAAATAAAAGAGGAAAAAAAATTACAGTCGAGGTGGATAGTTTAAAACAATTAAAAAAAATTATTGGACTAAAATTTAATACTATTTTGTTTGATAATATGAGTATTAAAAATATTAGAACAGGTGTAAAGCTTGTTAAAAAATATTATGAGACAGAGGCTTCAGGAAATATTAATCTTAAAACTGTAAAATCTGTTGCTGCAACTGGGGTAAATAGAATTTCAGTTGGTAGCATCACCCATAGTGCTCCAGCTATAGATTTCAAACTACAAATCTAGATTATTGAATTTTTTTATTTTTTATTTTTCGAAAGCTCAGCCTGTGCTGCTGCTAATCTAGCTATAGGAACTCTATAAGGTGAACAGGAAACATAATTAAGACCAGCCTTTGAACAAAATTTAATACTCTTTGGATCACCGCCATGTTCACCACATATACCCAGTTTAATTTTTTTATTTTGTTTTTTTCCTTTAGAAACCGCTATTTCGACTAAGTCTTTTACTCCATCATCAATGGATACAAATGGATCAATAGTAAAAATCTTATTATCTATGTAATCATTTAAAAATTTACCACTATCGTCTCTACTTATTCCAAAAGTTGTTTGGGTTAAATCATTGGTACCAAAACTGAAAAATTCAGCATGTTTTGCAATATCATCAGCTTTAATTGCTGCTCTCGGTAACTCAATCATTGTGCCCACAAGAAATTCAATTTTTGTTTTATTCTCTTTTTGAACTTTTCTAGCAATATTGATTACTAAATCTTTCATTATTTTAATCTCAGTTTCGGTTGAAACTAAAGGAATCATTATCTCAGGAAAAGCAAATTTTTGTTTATTTTTTTTTAAGTCTGCAAGAGCCTCAAATATCGCCCTACATTGCATTTCATAAATTTCAGGAAATGAGATACCAAGTCTACAGCCTCTATGGCCTAACATTGGATTCTGTTCATGAAGTTCATCGATTCTGTTTTCTATATCTTTTTTGTCTGACCCAATAACATTTGCTACTTCAGAAATTTCTTTATCAGATTTAGGTAAAAATTCATGTAATGGTGGATCTAATAATCTTACAGTAACTGGAAGCCCATGCATAATTTTGAATATCTCTATAAAATCTTTTTTTTGATGTGGTAGAATTTTTTTTAAAGCATTAGATCTATCATCTAATGTTTTTGATAAAATCATTTCTCGTACAGATAAGATTCTTTCCTCATCAAAAAACATATGTTCAGTCCTACAAAGTCCAATTCCTTCTGCACCAAAATCTCTTGCTGTTTTGGTATCCAGCGGGGTCTCAGAGTTAGTTCGTACTTTAAGTTTTCTAATTTTATCAGCCCAGCTCATTAATTTTGAAAAGTCTCCCGATATCTCAGGTTTTATAGTTGGTACCGTACCTAAAATTATTCTCCCTGTAGAGCCATCAATAGTAATTGTTTCACCCTCTTTGACCTCAGCTGAGGATGTTTTAAAAACTTTTTTATCATAATTAATTTCAATTTCACTTGAACCAGAAACACAAGGTCTTCCCATTCCCCTAGCTACAACTGCAGCATGACTAGTCATACCTCCTCTTGAGGTTAAAATTCCTTTCGCAGCATGCATACCTTGAATATCTTCTGGAGAAGTTTCAACTCTAACTAAAATTGTATCTTGCATCATATCATTTAATCTTTCAGCCTCCTCTGAGGTGAAAACTACTTTTCCACTTACTGCACCAGGAGACGCCGGAAGACCGTTTGCTATAACTTTGATTAAACTTTTTTCATCCAAAGTAGGATGCAAAAGCGTGTCTAAAGAGTTAGGATCAACTCTTAAAACAGCGTCATTTTTATTGATTAACTTTTCTCTAACCATATCAACAGCAATTTTTACTGCTGATTTTGATGTTCTTTTTCCAGATCGAGTTTGTAATATCCAAAGTTTATTACTTTCAACAGTGAACTCTACATCTTGCATATCCTTATAATGTTTCTCGAGTTTTTTTAAAATTTTATATAATTCGAGATATACTTCTGGCATCGTCTCTTCCAGAGATGCATCATCAACTTTTGCGTCTTTTCTTGCCTTCTTTGTAATATATTGCGGAGTTCTGGTTCCAGCTACAACATCTTCTCCTTGAGCATTAATCAAATATTCTCCATAAATATCATTTGATCCATCTGAAGGGTTTCTAGTGAAGACAACTCCTGTTGCACAATCATTACCCATATTTCCAAAAACCATAGATTGAACATTGACAGCTGTTCCCCATTCAGAAGGAATTTGATTTAACTTTCTGTAAACTTTTGCTCTTTTGCTTTCCCAAGATAAAAATACAGCATTTATTGCCCCAAATAATTGATGATAAACATCTTGAGGAAAATCTTTATTGGTCTTTTCTTTAACTACATTCTTAAAATCATTTATTAACCCATCCCAATCCTTTTCATCGAGATCAGTATCAAGCAATACACCTTTTGTTAACTTATAATTTTCTATCAGTTCTTCAAAATAGTAACTTTCGACACCCATGACTACATTCCCGTACATCTGAATAAATCTTCTATAACTATCTTTCGCAAATCTTCCGTTGGATGTTTTGTTGGTCAAAGCAACAACTGTTTTATCGTTTAGTCCTAAGTTTAGAATTGTATCCATCATACCTGGCATTGAAACTCTTGCACCAGATCGGACTGATAAAAGAAGAGGATTTTTTAAATCTCCAAATTTTTTTGATACATCTTTTTCTATTGTTTTAATTTCTTTTTTAATTTGGCTAATTAATTTGATATTTAATTTTTTTTTACCTTTATAAAAAATTTCACAAACTTTTGTTGAGATCGTAAAACCAGGAGGTACTGGTAAACCCATTCTTCCCATTTCAGATAAATTTGCACCTTTACCGCCTAAAAAATTTTTTGAATTTTTTATTTTTTTTGAGTCTTTAGACTTAAAATTAAGAATTAATTTATTCATTATGAGCTTTTAAAAATTGAAAATTTATATAATTTTGAAAAGTTTTACATAACATATTAATAAGTTCCAAACGGTTTTTTCTTAAAGTTTCGTTATCCTCATTAACCTTTACGTTGTCAAAAAATTCGAAAACTTCTTTTTTAGTTTCAGCTAAAATTGATAATGATTTTTCACAATTTTCGTCGCTGTTTATGGTAGAATAATATTTTTTAATATCATTAATCTTTTTATATAAGTTTTTTTCAAAATCACTTTTAAAAATACCAGGATCAGTTGTATCATTTATTTCAATCTCGTTATTTTTCATCTCATGATCTAAAATGTTAGATGCTCTTTTGAAACTTGAATTAATGTCTATACCAATTTGACTGTTAATTACTTTATTAAGACATTTTGCTTTTTCAAAAGATGAAAATAGTTTATTTAATGAAAATGATGATAAAATTGCTTCGATTATATCGTAACGTATTTCTTTTTCTTTAAGATAATACTTAAATCTATCTTTTAAAAAATCATGTAATTCATTTTGTAAATCTTTATTATCAAGATCGTATCCTTGGTCATCGTAAAGGCGTGAAGAATAATTTAAAAGATCATTTATTTTCAGGTTCTTTTTATTTTCTATTGTAGTTCTTATTATACCTAGAGCAATTCTTCTTAATGCTAATGGATCTTTTGAACTGGTGGGTTTCTCATTTATACCAAAAAAGCCTACCAAGGTATCAATCTTGTCTGTAATTGATAATGCAACACTAAATGATTTTTTTGGAACCATTGAGTTGAGACCAATTGGTAAATATTGTTCAGAAATAGCTGAAGAAATATCTTTATCGAATCCTTGATGTTCAGAAAAATATCCTCCCATAAGTCCTTGAAGTTCAGGAAATTCACCGACAAGATCAGAGGTAAGATCGGTTTTACAAATTGATGCTGACAATTCAACTTTTTCCTTACTAATTAATAATTCATCTGAAACCATTCCACCAATTTTTCTCATTCGTTGAACTTTGTCAAAATAAGATCCAAGACCTTTAAAAAAATTCATTGATTTTAATTCTGATACCTTTTTTACTAAATTTTGGGTTTTATCTTTATTCCAAAAAAATTCTGCATCACTTAATCTTGCATCAACCACTCTTTCGTTACCTAATTTAATAAGTCCTTTTTTATCTTTTTTATTTGTTACAATTAAAAATTCGTTCGTAATTTCATTTTTAGCATTAAACGTTGGAAAATATTTTTGGTGGGACTCCATTGTTAAGGTCAAAATCTCTTTGGGAACTGATAAAAATTTTTTATCAAATTTGCAGAATAAAACGTTTGGGCTATCTACTAAATTTACTACCTCATCCATTAATTTAGTATTATCATTAATTTTTAATCCTTTTTTTCCTAGTATTTTTAAAAAAGATTTGTTAATTATTTTTAATCTTTTATTTTGATTAATAATAACTCCATTATTTTCAAAGAATTTTTCATATTTCCTAAAATTTTCAAAAGATCTTTTTTTATCCTCAAAATCTTTATCTAAAAAGGTCAAATTAGAGGAAACTAAATGATGAAATTTAAAACTTACAATTTTTTTATCAAATATTGATAAAATTGATTTTAATGGTCTTCCCCAATTTAAATCAAATTCACCCCATTTCATTGATTTTTTCCATTGATAATTATTCAAAATTTTTGGAATGAATTCAGTAAGTAAATCATGTGTTTTTAATGAGGCTGCTGAAGTTTTGTAAAAATAAAATTCATCCTTTTCAGTTTTTTTTTTAAATAGATCTTTTTTGTTAATTTTGTTTGATCTCAAAAATCCTTCCAACGCTTGTTCAGGAGCGCTAGTTTTAGGGCCTCTAATCTCTTTAGATTTAATTTTAATTTGCTTATCTAGGCCTTCAAAAACTAAAACTAATCTATTTGGAGTTGAAAAAGAAAAATTTTTTTTTGATTTTATTGATTTTTCCTCAAATAAATTTTTAAAGTCTTCAAAAATTTTTTCTCTTAAATTTTTCTGGAGCCCAGCAGGAATTTCCTCACTAAATAGCTCTAAAAAAAATTCTGACATTTTATATTTGCGACTCTACCCAAATTTCAGCAACTTGTTTTGTGATTTCTCTTATACGACCAATATATTCTGCTCTTTGAGCAACACTAATAGCTCCACGAGCATCTAATACGTTAAATATATGACTTGCTTTCAAACATTGATCGTATGCAGGTAAAGATATACTTTTTTTAACTAATAATTTCGCCTCACTCTCATGCATATCAAATATTTTAAATAAATTTTCTGTATTAGCATACTCAAAGTTATAAGCTGAGAATTCTTTTTCTGATTGATGATAAACTTCTCTGTAATCAATACCTTCATTATTCCAGACTAAATCATAAACGTTTTTTTTCTGTTGGGTAAACATACAAATTCTTTCAAGACCGTAGGTTATTTCCACTGACACAGGTTTACATTCGAAACCTGCCATTTGTTGAAAATATGTAAATTGAGATATTTCCATTCCATCACACCATACTTCCCATCCAAGACCTGCAGCTCCTAGAGTTGGGCTTTCCCAGTCATCTTCAACAAATCTAATATCATGGTCTTTATGATTGATTCCTATTACCGACAAACTATTTAAATAAAGTTTTTTAATATTTAGCGGAGAGGGTTTTATTATAACTTGAAATTGATAATAATGCTGAAGTCTGTTTGGATTATCTCCATATCTTCCATCTGTAGGTCTTCGTGAAGGTTGAACATATGCTGCTTTCCATGGCTTGGGCCCAAGTGATCTTAAAGTAGTAGCAGGGTGAAATGTTCCAGCTCCAACCTCCATATCATAAGGTTGCAAAATAACACATCCATTTTTACTCCAAAACTTTTGCAGATTAATAATTGTATCTTGGAAAGTTTGAAATTTTGGTTTTTTTTTATTTTTTTTAGAGGCCATATTTTTGCCAAACCGATTTTTCCTCTAATATATTTGCTAATTGATCGACATGGTCATTTGAAGATGATAATTTTTTACTAAGCCAACCTTTTGATTTTTCAAATTTTTTAATGACAACATCTTCTCCAAATTTCTCTTTTAATACCTGATTTGCATTTCCTATTTCATCTATCAAACCAAGATCTTTGGCTTTTCTACCTGACCAAAATTCACCTGAAAATAATTCTACCTCAGATTTTTTAAGTTTTGATGACCTACTTTTTTCGACAACCTCTATGAAATCTTTATGTAAATCTAATTGAATATTTTTTAATCTTTCGATGTCCTCTTTTTTTTCATCTAGAAATGGGTCTAATGTACTTTTATTTTTCCCAGCAGTGTGCACTCTTCTCTCAACACCTATCTTTTTTATCAATTCTGTAAAACCAAAAGAAGAGTAGATAACTCCTATCGAGCCTATTATTGAACTTGAGTTTGCATAAATTTCATCTCCTGCACACGCTATTAGATATCCGCCTGAGGCTGCCACATCTTCTGCAAAAACTATTACTTTTTTTTTATTTTTTTTTGCCTGTTGTCTAATTAGGCTATAAATTAAATGTGATTGGACCGGAGAACCTCCGGGAGAATTTATTGTAATAGCGACACATGATGCTTTTTTAACTGAAAAAGCTTTTGAAATAATCTCTTCTTGACCAGAAAAATCTATACCTTGTTTAAATTTACCTACATTTCCAATTACGCCATTTAACTTTATATGTGGAACAATTTTTTTCTTTTTAAAAAAAGAGAGCATTTTAAATATTTATAAAATTTTTTAGTGAATATAAAGACACCTTATAATTGAAGATTTGGGTGCGTCAATTGATAAGTATCAAAAGCAACTTATTACACTAATTTGCTTGATAAATGGGAAGTGTAATACAATTAAAAAATAAAATTAATAATTCGTATTTTCAACTTAAAAATTCAGTCGAGGATAGACTAATGTTAGTTGAAGAAAAAATAAAGTCTAAATTAGAAAGCAATGTCGACTTAGTTCAAAAAATGACAGACTATCACCTTGATACAGGTGGAAAAAGGTTAAGGGCACTGCTAACTCTAGGTTCCGCAAAATTATGTGGTTATGCAAAAGGAACTAGAGATATAAATTTAGCTGCCTGTGTAGAACTCATTCATTCAGCAACTTTAATGCACGATGATGTGATAGATAATGGATCTATCAGAAGAGGTAGTGAAACTCTAAACAAAGTTTGGGGTAACCATTCTTCTGTTTTAGTTGGAGATTACTTATTGAGTAGATGTTTTGAAATGATGGTAGATGATGGAAATATTGAGGTCTTAAAATTATTATCTTCAACCTCCTCTAAGATTGCTCAAGGTGAAGTTCTTCAGTTACAACATAAGGGTGAGGTTGATATGTTGGAGGAAACTTATTTAAGAATAATCTCTGCAAAAACTGCTGAATTATTTGCAGCAGCTACTAAAGTTGGTGCAATCTTATCAGACATGACGACGAAGGAAAAAGCAGCTTTAGAATTTTATGGAAGGAATTTGGGTTTAACTTTCCAAATTGCTGATGATACTTTAGATTATAATTCTGAGTCAAAATTGTTTGGAAAGAAAATTGGAAAAGATTTCTATGAGGGGAAAATTACTCTACCAATAATCTTGTTATTTCAAAAAGCAACTCAGATAGAGAAAGAAAGTCTTAAAGATATTTTTTTAAAAGACCGTAGAAATGAAGATAATTTTAATTACACATTATCTTTAATCAAAAGATATGAAATTGTTAAAGAATGTTATCAAAAAGCAAATCATTACATAAATTTAGCATCAAACTCATTATCAATATTTAAAGACTGTAATGAAAAAAATATTCTTGAGAATTTAACTTCATTTAGTTTATCTAGAGATTTTTAAGGACTTAGAAGACTTTTTGTCCATCTATCACTTTTATCTAAAGAGTACTTTAATCTTTCATGAATTCTATTATCTCCATCTAACCAAAATTCAATTGTAGAAGGTGTTAAATTCCATCCGGTCCAATGCTTAGGTCTAGGAACATTGTCTTTATCTTTATATTTATTTTTATAATTCTCTAAAGCATTTAAAAGTTCATCTCTTGTTTGAAGAACACTGCTTTGATTTGAGGCCCAGGCACCTATTCTGCTATCATATGCTCTAGAGTTATAGTACTTATCAGCAGTTTGGTCATCTACTTGTTTCAATATTCCAACTATTCTTACTTGTCTTAGTAAACTTTTCCAATGAAAGCACATTGTAGCATTTGGATTTTCTTTAATTTCATTTCCTTTTTGGCTGTTTAAGTTTGTATAAAAAACAAATCCTTTTTTGCTGTGACCTTTAAGTAGAACCATTCTTACTGAGGGAATACCCTCCTTGTTTGCAGTGCCAAGTGCTAGAGCATTTGGGTCATTAATTTCTTTTTTTTTAGCCTCTTCAAACCATTTTTGAAATAATTCAAAAGGGTTGTTTAGATCTAAAAAGCATTTATTAAGCCCTAATGAGTTTTTTTGATTCATAATTTAAACAAAATAATCTATACAATATAAATAATGTCATTTAATACTTTTGGAAAGTCTTTTCGTTTCACTACTTGGGGAGAGTCCCATGGTCCAGCAATTGGCTGTATTATTGATGGGTGTCCACCGTTAATACCACTAAAGGAGGCAGATATTCAAAAAGAATTGAACAAGCGAAAACCTGGACAATCTAAATTCACTACTCAAAGAAAGGAAAGTGATAAGGTTCAAATTCTTTCAGGAGTTTTTGAGGGAAAAACAACAGGAACCCCAATATCATTAATAATTTACAATGAAGATATGCGTTCAAAGGATTATAATGATATTAAAGATAAATTTAGACCAGGACATGCTGATTTCACATACTTTAAGAAGTATGGAATAAGAGACTACAGAGGTGGTGGTAGATCATCTGCCAGAGAGACAGCTGCAAGGGTTGCAGCGGGTGCAGTGGCAAAAAAAGTTTTAGAAAATAAATTAGGAAAAAAATTTAAAATCTATGGAGCTGTAACCCAACTTGGAATACTAGGATGTGATACAAATAAATGGGATGATAAAATAATTTCTAAAAATCCATTTTTTTGCCCAGATAAATCAATGTTAAAAATTTGGGAAAAATACTTATTAAGCATTAGAAAAGCTGGCTCGTCATGTGGGGCAATAATCGAAGTAAGAGCGAATGGTATTCCTGCTGGATTAGGCGCACCTATATACTCAAAATTAGACTCTGACATAGCCTCAGCTATGATGAGTATAAATGCCGTAAAAGGAGTTAATATTGGCTCAGGTATGAACTCAGCACAATTATCAGGTGAGGAAAACTCTGATGAAATCTCTCAAAATAGAAAAAAAACAAAATTCAAATCTAATAACGCTGGAGGTATTCTAGGAGGTATTTCTTCAGGTCAAGAAATAATTGTTTCTTTTGCCGTAAAGCCAACTTCATCAATTTTAAAAAGTAGAAAAACAATTAATAAGTTTGGAAAAAATACCAGTATATCAGTAAAAGGTAGACATGATCCTTGCGTCGGTATTAGGGCTGTACCAGTAGGTGAAGCAATGCTCTCATGTGTTATATTAGATCATTATCTTTTGAATAAAGCTCAGTGTGGTTAGTTTTTTTTAATTTTGTTTTTTCAAAATTATATTGGAATTAAGTAAATCTAAAACTTTTTCCTCAATTGAGATGGAATCAAGATTTGCAATTTTATACATGTTATCTGGAGTATCTTGATCAATAAAAATATCTGGTAAAGTTAATGACCTAAATTTTAGGTTAGAGTCAATTAAACCTTTTTTAGTTAAAAAATCGACTACATGAGAACCAAAACCTCCAATAGAACCTTCCTCAATAGTCATTATCGCTTCATGAGTTGTAGCTAATTGCCAAATTAAATTTTCATCCAACGGTTTTGCAAATCTGGCATCAACAACTGTAATCGATACGCCTTTTTTTGATAAATTCTCTGCAGCTTTCAAGGTCTCATTTAATCTTGCTCCAAAATTTAAAATTGCTAATTTTTTTCCTTCTATAATAATTTTTGATTTTCCTATCTCAATTTTTTCGTTTATCGTAGGCAGAATAGAGCCTAATCCTGTTCCTCTTGGATATCTGAACGCACAAGGTCTATCATTAATCTCTGTTGAGGTATTTATCATTCTTACAAGCTCGGCTTCATCACTAGCGGCCATGACAATAAAGTTTGGTAGAGTTGATAAATAAGTAGTATCAAAACTTCCCGCGTGTGTTGGTCCATCAGCTCCAACAAGTCCCGCTCTATCTATTGCAAATCTAACAGGTAAACTTTGAATTGCTACATCATGGACCACTTGATCATAAGCTCTTTGAAGAAAGGTAGAATAAATAGCAGCATATGGTTTAAAGTTTTCTGTTGCTAAACCTGCAGCAAACGTAACAGCATGCTGTTCTGCAATTCCAACATCAAAAGTCCTATCTGGAAATTCTTTGCGGAAAATATTGAGGCCAGTCCCATCAGGCATTGCAGCTGTAATAGCTACAATTTTACTATCCTTTTTTGCATGTTGTATTAAAGTGTCTGCAAAAACCTTTGTATATGAAGGTAATTTACTTGAACTTTTTGATTGCTCGCCAGTTTTAACATTAAACTTTGACACTCCATGATAATTATCCTTGGCTTCTTCTGCGAAAGTGTAACCTTTTCCTTTTTTTGTTTTAATGTGAATTAAAATTGGTCCTTCATGCTTAGAGTCTCTAGCATTTCTTAATATAGGAATTAATGAATTTAAATCATGGCCGTCTATTGGGCCAATGTAATAAAATCCAAGTGAACTAAACAAAGTTCCACCTGTTACAGCTGATCTAATTAAATCTTCTGCTTTACCTGCCTTAGCACTAAATCTTTTTGAAAAGGCTGACATAATTAATTTTATAGTCTCTCTTAAACTAAAATAAATCTTTCCTGAAAAGATTTTTGCTAAATAAGTGCTCATTGCACCTACTGGTCTTGCAATCGACATATCATTATCATTAAGTATGACAATCATTTTAGTTTTAGAGGCACCTGCATTATTCATTGCTTCATAAGCCATACCAGCGCTCATAGCTCCATCACCTATTACTGCAATTACGTTATCAGATTTATTTGATAGTTTATTTGCAACAGCTATACCTAAAGCAGAGGAAATTGATGTTGAGCTATGTGCTGCACCAAATGGATCATACTCACTTTCTGATCTTTTAGTAAATCCAGAGAGGCCTTTTCCTTGTCTAATAGTTCTAATTTTATCTTTTCTTCCAGTCAAAATTTTATGAGGATAAGATTGATGACCAACATCCCATATTAATTTATCACTAGGAGTGTTAAAAATATAATGTAAAGCAACACTTAACTCAACAACACCAAGACTTGCACCTAAATGGCCACCAGTCACCGACACTACATCAATCATCTCCGCTCTTAATTCATCAGCTACTCTTTGTAATTTTGACTCAGAAATTTTTTTTAGATCTGAAGGAAAATTTACTTCATCTAAAAATTCGTATTTTTTTTTCATTTATTTCTATTTAAAATATAATTCAATGTTTCGGTTAAATTTTTTGAGCTTGATCCATATTTTGTTAGATTTTTTTTAATCTTTAAAATTAATTCATTAGCATATTTAACAGTATTTTTATATCCTAGTAAACTAATTAGAGTAGCTTTACCTTTTTTTTTGTCCTTTCCTGTTTTTTTTCCAGCTATCATTAAATTTCCCTTATGATCAATCAAATCATCAGCAACTTGAAATAACAATCCTATATTTGCACCTATCTCTTCAAATTTTTTTATTTCTTTTTTACTTTTCCTCTTCAAAATTAAAGGAGCAGCACAAGCAAAACTAAAAAGTTTCCCTGTTTTTTTTATCTCCATTTCAACAACTTTTTTTTTAGAAATTTTTTTGTGCTCATATTTTAGATCTAAAAATTGACCGCCTGCAATACCTAGATGACCAGAACTTTGGGAGATTTTGCTAATCAAATCGATTTTGGCTTTTTCTGATGTGTTTAAATTTTCATGACTCAAAATTTCAAAAGCTAAGGTTAAAAGAGAATTGCCAGCTAGTACAGCAGTTGACTCTCCAAATCTTATATGTGTAGAAGGCTTACCTCTTCTTATATTATCATTATCCATACAAGGCAAATCATCATGTATAAGAGAATATGCATGAATACATTCAATTGCAGATCCTACTATAATTAATGATTTATAATTTATTTTAAATAAAGAACCAATAT
>CABXRL010000004.1 GCA_902514605.1 uncultured Pelagibacteraceae bacterium | reverse complement strand
TTTTCAAATACAACCCCTTTGCCAGCTAAGATTTATGCCAATGAGGGTGTAGCCCAATTCATTTTTTTGAAAGGAAATGAAAAACCAGAAGTAACTTATGCCGATAGGAACGGAAAATATATGGGTCAAACTGGTGTGACTTTGCCAAAAGTTTAGTTATGCAAAAACTAGAAGTTTTTGGTGCAAAAAAACTCAAAGGACAAATAAATATATCAGGTTCGAAGAACGCGTCTTTACCGATTCTTGCATCAACTTTGCTATCTAACAAAAAAATTTATTTAAAGAACATACCAAAGGTGAACGATATAGAGACGATGATTAATTTATTAAAGTCGTTGGGTTCAAAAGTAAAATTTGAAAAAAAAGATCTAGTTATTAATAATTCTGGTCAAGATAAAAAATTTGCTGCATATAAATTGGTTAAAACCATGCGAGCAGGAATTTTAGTTCTTGGCCCTTTATTGGCAAAATTTGGTAATGCAAAAGTATCACTACCAGGAGGATGTGCTATTGGTTCAAGACCTATTGATCTTCATTTACAAGCCCTATCAAAGCTTGGTGTTGAATATAAAATTTATCAAGGTTATGTGCATGCATTTGCGCCCAAAGGTTTAAAGGGCTCAAATATTCATTTTTCAAAAATATCTGTTGGTGCCACTGAAAATTTGATAATTGCAGCTTGTTTAGCTAAAGGTATAACTAAATTAAGTAATTGTGCTATTGAACCTGAAATTAAGGATTTAACAAATTTTTTAGTAAAGCTAGGATGTAATATTAAATGGGTAGGAAAAAGATCTATTAAAATTATTGGGGTAAATCAAATAAAACAAACAACATATTCTGTAATGTTTGATAGAATTGAGGCAGGTACCTATTTGATTGCAGCAGCAATAACGGAAGGAAATTTGATAATTAAGAAAATCATTCCAGATGTAATAAAAACTGAAATAAATATTTTAAAAAAAATAGGGGTAAAAATTCTTGCTAAGAAAAGAGAAATAAAAGTTATTGGTGGTAAAAAAATAAAAAATCTTAATATTAAAACAGCACCCTACCCAGGATTTCCAACTGATTTACAAGCTCAGATTATGGTATTACTGTGTAAAGCAAGCAAAGAATCTTTTATCCAAGAAGATATTTTTGAAAATAGATTTATGCACGTAGCAGAATTAAATCGAATGGGGGCTCAAATTTCAATCAAAGGTAATAAAGTTTTAATTAAAGGAAATATAAAATTTGCCTCTGCTGAGTTAATGGCAACAGATTTAAGAGCGTCCGTCTCTCTCATCCTTGCTGCCTTAACTGCAAAAGGGAAGACAATTATTAACAGGATCTATCATTTAGACCGTGGATATGAAGAATTAGAAAAAAAATTAAAAAAGGTTGGTGCTAAAATAAGAAGAATTAAATAATGGAAAAAAAGTATTTAGCTCAAATAATCGCTACTGATAATGATGGTTTACAAATGATCTCAGCTTGTAGTTCTGGTGCGAAAGTTAAGGTGTCAGAAATTAAATATCTTGCAACGAATAAAGTTTTTCTATTGTCAATCACAAGAACTAAAATTGAAGAGGGACATGAAGATAAAAAAATAAATAGTATTTGTAGGTTTGATTTTGTTGACAAGGTTAAATCTAAAAATATAAACCAAAAAGACGATAGATTAGTTTTAGAATTGATAGCTATAGATTACTTGAAAAATAAAGAAGATTATGAAATTAATTTAATTTTTAGTAATAATGCTTACATTGCTTTAACTACAGAAATGATTGAGGTAAGACTTGAAGATCAAAATGAAACTAAAGATAAATGAAAATATTAAACAGTAAAAATAAAAAATTTGACCAGCAAATAGATTTACTTCTTTTAAAAAGAAAAAATAGAGTAAAATCAAATGTAGTTTCCGTCATTAAAATTATAAGAGATATTAAAAAAAATGGCGATAAAGCTGTTTTAAAATATGAAAAGAGATTTAATCAAAACAAAATTATTACACCCAGCTCTAAACAAATCTCAAATACAATTTCAACTCTTGATAAAAAAGTTAAGAATGCAATTGATCTTGCATATAATAGAATTTATAAATTTCATTCTCTTCAAAAATTTAAAAATATTTCGTATACGGATAAATTTAAAAATAAGCTTGAGTATAAATATCTACCAATTGACTCAGTAGCTATTTATGTACCTGGTTCAACAGCTTCATATCCATCAAGTGTTTTAATGAATGCCATTCCTGCACTTGTAGCAGGAGTGAAAAGAATAGTTATGATAAATCCGGGTTATAAGGGTAAACAAAATTCGGCAGTTTTATATGCAGCAAAAAAATGCAATATAAATGAAATATACTCCATAGGTGGTCCATCCGCTATAGCAGCTCTTGCATATGGAACTAACAAAATCAAAAAAGTAAATAAGATTGTTGGACCAGGTAATGCTTACGTAGCTGCAGCAAAGAAAGAGGTTTTTGGAGATGTGGGAATTGAGGGTATGACAGCTGGTCCATCTGAGATTACCGTTGTAGCAGATAAATTTTCTAATCCAGAATGGATAGCGAGTGATTTAATTGGTCAAGCTGAACATGATATTTTAGCTCAATGTATTCTCATCACTAGAGATAAAAAACTCATTGAAAAAGTTAAAACAGAAATTTCTCTGCAACTAAAAGATATCCCAAGATCAACTATTGCTCGAAAAAGTTTAATGAGCAATGGAATTTTGATGTATATTAATACTGATAAAAAAATAGTAGACGTTATAAATAAAATTGCACCAGAACATTTAGAATTAAATGTAAAAAATTATAAATCATTTATTTCAAAAATTAAAAATTCAGGCTCTATTTGTTTAGGAAAATATGCTGTGATGGCTATGACAGATTATAATATAGGATCAAATCATATTTTACCCACAAATGCTTCTGCTAAATACTCAAGTGGAATTAGTGTAAATGAATTTTACAAAAGAATTTCTTATATAAATATATCAAAAAAGGGTATTGAAAGTCTTGGACCATCAGTTATAACTCTTGCAAATTACGAGGGATTGCAAGCTCATGCTCAATCTGTAAAAAAAAGAATTAGGAGAAAATAAATTTGTCAAAACAAGACTTACTTGAATTTAAAGGTAAAGTAACTGATTTGTTGCCAAATGCTATGTTTAGAGTTCAGTTAGAAAATGGTCATATAGTTACGGCCCATACTGCTGGTAAGTTAAGAAAAAATAGAATTAGAGTATTACAGGGTGATAATGTTACTGTAGAAATGACACCTTATGATCTTACAAAAGGCAGGATAATCTTTAGAGGTTAAACTTTGCCTCGGTAGCTCAGGAGTAGAGCAGAGCCCTGAAAAGGCTTGTGTCGGAGGTGCGAATCCTTCCCGAGGCACCATCAAATCATCTTGAAATAGTCAAAAAAAGAAATCTATTTTATATAACAATAAATAATTAAAGGACTTTTTTTCAAAAAGGACAAACGTATTTTTCTTTTAGGGGTTGAATAACTAAAATTTTTGTCATAAAAGACCCTCCATGATTATAAATAATACATTAATAATGACCTCAAACAGTTTTCACAAAATCTGTTTCCATAGCCTGTAGGCTATTTATTTATAATATAATTTTAATCCACATAAAAATAATATAAAAATAAGGAATGCCCGCGTAGTATAATGGTCAGTACGGGAGTTTGTGGAACTCTAGGATTTGGTTCAATTCCAAGCGCGGGTACCAAAAAATGAATAAAGAAAATAAATTAGTTCCTGGATTACCTCCAGGATTTGAAGATCGTTGGGATAAAAAAATTCTTCTCAAAAAGAAGCTTTTAAAAGCTATTGAGAAAAATTTTATTAGGTTTGGAGCAGAAGCTCTCGAAACTCCCTCGTTCGAAATCGCAGAAAATATTGGATCTTTTTTAGCAGAAGATGAAGCCAATCCTATGTCTGATGTATTCTCATTTAAGGATGGAGACAAAAATATAACTCTTCGTTACGATCTCTCAAGTCCCCTTGCAAGATTCTACGCTCAAAACAACCAGGAACTTCCATCAATTTTCAAGCGATATCAAATTCAAAATGTATTCAGAAATGAAAAGGCTGGAAATGGTCGATACAGAGAATTTATGCAAGCAGATTTTGATATTGTTGGAAATGTTAATCCTGCACAGGCAAATGCAGAGCTTTGTAATTTAATATCAAGCACACTAACAGATTGTGGATTAAAAAAAGATCAATTTACAATTAATGTGAGTAATAGAAAAATAGTTCAGGGTTTAATTAATGATTTAAAAATTTCTGAAGAAAAACAAACAAAGGTTATTAGAGCAATTGATAAACTCTATAAGCCTGGTTTTGGATTAAGGGGGGTTGAGGACTTACTTAAAAAAGAGAGAAAAGATCAAAGTGGAGCTATTACTAAAGGAGCTGATTTAAACAATGACCAGGCAGCACGAATATTAAATTTTTTAAAGATAAAAGATTTAGAAGAATTAAAAAAAACTCTTAAAAATCCATTGTCTCAACAAGGAATTAAAGAATTAGAAGATATATTTGAAGTACTTGGATATGGTTCAAATTTAAATCAAGTTAAAACAAATTTTACAATTGTGAGAGGGCTCTCATACTATGATTCATTTATTGTTGAAACAAATTTAAATTTTAAAGTAACTAACAACAAAGGTAAGGAAATTGAGTTAGGTAGTATCTGTTCGGGAGGATCATATGCCAAACTTATTTCAAGATTTAGAGGTGTTGATGTTCCTGGGACTGGAATTAGTTTTGGTGTAGACAGGCTGTTATTTGCATTAATGCAGATAAACCAAATTCAAATAGAAGAACAAAAACCAGTTTTAGTTTGTGTCATGGATGAAAAATACTTAAAGAATTATTATGAAATTGTTGATCAATTAAGAGACAATAATATTAATGCAGAAGTTTTTTTAGATACTAAAAAAAATCTTGGTAAACAACTCGATTCAGCAAATAAGCGTGGTTTAACAGTAGCAATTATTTGTGGGGAAAATGAGTTTAATGATAATAATCTGACCATTAAAAACCTTAGAGGTGTTAAGGGTGAAAATAATCAAACAATCCCGAAATTGAAATTAATAAATGAAATCAAAAAACTTATCTGAAAAAATCCTAAAGTCTGTTAAAGGCAAGGGATTTAAATATATTGAATTACCCTCAGTAATTGAAACTAATCATATTGTTCAAAGATCTGGTGAAAATTTTAGAAAATTTATTTTTTCATTTATTGATCAAAATGGAAATGAGTTATGTTTACGTCCTGATTTAACAATAGTCTCATGCCTAAGATATTTAGAAAGTAACTTAAGAGGTAAAGAAAAAATATTTTATAGTGGTCAAGCCTATAGGAAATCTCAAAATAGAAAAGACTCTATAATTAGAAATCAAATTGGATTTGAAATTATTGGTTCTAAAGATGAAAAAAATGATGATAAAGAAATTATTAACACTTCTTTAAATTCTCTAAAAAATTTAAAGTATACATCAGGTACTTTAACATTAGGAAATGTTGAAATATTTAAACTTTTAATATCTAAACTGGATATACCAACTAGATGGAAATTAAGATTATCAAGACATTTTTGGAGAGAAGACTATTTTAATGATTTGTTAAAAAGGTTAGAAACAAACTCTGATGTTGATCCAACAATTGTTGAAATAGATAAAAAACGTTATCTAAAAATGCTCAAAGGTGACAAGAACTCTATTGTCGCTGAAAGGTCAATTGAAGAAATTTTAAAGCGTTTTGATAAAAAGATAAAAGATCCAAGACGTCCAAGCAAAGGAAGAAATGTATCAAAAATAATTAAAGAGTTTTTAAAGATTAAATGTCCAATTAGTAAAGCTGCAGATATATTAAATGAATTCTTCAAGAAATATCAGATAAACTTAGTGGTAGACCAAAGATACTTTCCAACCTCTGTTAACAAAACTTTAAAACTTAATGTAGCTTTTTCTACCTCTTTTGGAAGACAACTTGAATATTACACGGGAATGGTTTTCAAAATTGATATCAAATTAAACAATAAATTAAAAAATATAATCAATGGTGGAAGATATGATCAATTAATTTCTGACCTTGGATCTAAAAAACAAATATCAGCAGTAGGAGCTGCTTTAAATTTAAATATTTAGGATGAAAAATATAATTAACATAGGAATTCCAAGCAAAGGTAGACTAAGAAAAGATGTTTTAAACATCTTTAGAAAGAAAAAATTAAAATTAATTTCCGAACGAGGTGAGAGGGACCTAATTGGTTCTATTAAAAGTAAATCAAATATTAAAATTTTTTATTTGCATGCAAGAGAAATCATTCAAAGATTAGGAGATGGTTCTTTGGATATAGGTTTTTCAGGTTTTGATTTGCTTAAAGAAGGAGAAATTAATATCCAAAAAAAAATTAATTTAGTTAAAAAGTATGAGTTTGGAAAAGCAACTTTAGTTGTTGCTATTCCAGATCCATGGATTGATGTGCAAACCGTAGCTGATTTGGAGGAAATTGCCTTTGAATTTAGGGATAAAAAGAAAAAAAAATTAAGAGTTGCAACCAAGTATCCAAACTTAACTAAAGAATTCTTATTCTCAAAGGGCGTAACACAATTTCAATTAATTGAAAGTTTGGGTGCTACCGAAGCCTATCCTTTTACAGGCTCTGCAAATTTGATTACTGATATCAGTTCCACTGGTGAGACTATAAAAAGTAATAATCTACGTATTTTAAAAGATGGTGAGATTTTAAAATCACAAGCATGTATTTTTACTTCGAAAAAAAACTTAAAAAAAAAAGGTTTAAAAATTTTAGTTAAATTACTTTCCAAGTAATTTATCTTTAAAATAAATAATGATTATTTTGATAATATCTAAATTTCTGAATATTGCGTAAAGAGCTATCAACATAGCTATTACAAATATAATCTTCAAAATAAGATATAATTCCATTAAAAATCATTATAATACAAGTTACGAATCATGGACACAATTTTATTAATAATTTTAGTTTCTTTGTTAGTTGCGACACTAGCTATTTTGTATTTAAACATCAGATCTAAACCCGAGTCAGATAATAAAAAAGAGTCTGAGGAAATAGCCAACTTAAAAACTGAAATAATTACATTAAAAGATACTTTAAATAACACTATCAATACTTCACTTGGCACAATGTCGACTTCCTTTAATGCTCTTTCAACAGGAGTTACAAAAGATATGACAGAAGCCTTAACCAAAGTAGATGAGAAGGTTGGTAACTTTAATCAACAAGTACAATTACTAAATCAAAGCCAGGAGGGAATTACCAAAATTCTAGCAGGTGTTAAAAAATATGGCACTCTTGCAGAGTATTCACTTGATGCTTTAATTAAAGACTTATTACCAGCATCTCAATTCATGACTAACGTTAAAATGAAAGAGGACACGAGCGAAAATGTAGAATTTGCAATTAAACTTCAAGGAGATGTTTTAGTTCCAGTAGACTCTCATTTTCCAGTGGAAAAATTTAAAGCAATTACTGATGCACATGAATCTGATGATAAAAGAGAAGTTGCTGACGCTAAAACAAAATTAGCAAGTGCTTTTAAGGCTAAAGCCAAAAGTGTAATGGAAAAATATATAGTTCCACCTAAATCAACAGATTTCGCAATAGTGTATGCACCAACAGAAAGTCTTTATAAAGAATTGACTGAATATCAAGATCCAAGCACCAAAGAACTATTAACTCAAGAATTAATGAAAAAATATAAAATAGTAATTTGTGGTCCTAATACTCTTTCAGCTTATTTACAATCCTTACATATGGGCTTTCAATCACTGAAAGTTCAAAAAGGAGCTACAGAAATATATAATCATCTTAAAATTATCACCACAAGATTTGGAAAACATTTTGATAACATAATTACACTTAGAAAAAAATTAGAAGAAGCGATGATTGTGGTGGATAAGTTTGGCACTGATGCAAGATCAATTAGTAGAACTTTAGAAAATATAAAAGATCCCGAGCAGGTTGAGAAAGCTGTTCAAACAGAAAATGTAGAAAAGTTTGTTGAAAGAAATAAACAGCTCAAAAATTAATTTCTTTTTTTCTTTAATACCGATTATAAGAAACCTCATGCAATGGAATAAGAAATATGATTATCCTTCATCTTCAAGAGCAACGGTAGATGGAATTCGAAGATATGTATTAGGAGAGACAAAACTACCAAGTGTTACTTCAATTTTAGATGCAACTAAATCTGAAGAAGATAAAGCTGCTTTAGCTAATTGGCGAGAAAGGACTGGTCAAAAAGAGGCAGAAGCAATCACAAAGGCTGCGAGCAGTCGAGGTTCAAAAATGCATAATTATTTAGAGTCTTTTCTTTTAGGAAGAGAAAATTTAAGTTTTTTTGAAGATAGTGAACAATATAAATCAATGGCTAAAGAAATTATCAATAAAGGTTTAAAAAACAGATTAGAAGAAATCTATGGAGTAGAATGTACACTTTACTACCCAGAAAAATATGCTGGTACTGCCGACTGCATTGGGGTTTATGATGGAAAAGAAACAATAATAGATTTTAAGCAAAGCAATAAACCAAAAAAAGCAGAGTATATAGACTCATGGTTTTTACAAACAAGTGCATACTCTTTAGCACATAATATTGTGTATAACACAAACATCACATCTTGTGTAATTTTAGTATGTACAGTAGATAATTTATTCCAAGAATTTAAAATTCAAGGACATGAATTAGTTACTTATCAAAACTTATTTTTAGGAAGACTAAAAAAATTTAATGAACTTTCAAATTTAAATTAAAAATGGACAAAATAGTAATTTACGATACTGAAACGACTAATAGTACTATTTGGGGATCAATTATTGAGGTTGGCGCAGTTGTTGTTGATAAAAACCTTAAAGAAATAGGGAAATTAAATATTAGAGGAAGAATGCCAGAAGGTGAGGTTCCAAGCGCAAAGGCTTTACTTGTTAATTCAACCAGTATTGATTTATTAACCAAAGGAAACTACTCACATTATGATTTTTTAGGTGCTGTTGAAAATTTTTTCTCTAAATGTGCTCCTGCTATGTTTATGGGCTGGAGTAATCTAAATTTTGATAGAAGGATGTTTCATTTCAATTTTTTTAAGGGTAATCGCTACCCTTATGCTACTCATTCATCGCCTAACAGCGAACATGACGGTCTCCATATAGCTAGAGCTGCTCAAACCCTGAACTCAGAAACTTTAAAAACAGAATTAACAGGGGCAGGAAATCCAAGTCTAGCATTAGAGTCCTTATCCAGAATGCAAGGTTTTGACACCTCAGCTAGCCATACAGCTTATGTTGATGCTCAAAATTCATTAAAAGTTCTAAGAATAATCAAAAATAAACATAAAGAAAATTGGCAAACATTTTTAAAAACATCAACAAAACCGAGTGTTGAAACGATATTAAAAAGTGACGGAATATACTCAATTTTTGAAAATGTGAAGGGAAGAAATATGATGTATTTAGTTAGCACATTGCACCCCAATGCGTGCTTTCATCCCTCTTATAATTCCTGGGGATACTTATGGGACTGTCGTAGAGATCCAGAACCGTTATTGAATTTACCAATTAATCAACTTAGAGATGTTTTAAAAAAAATGAGTCCTAAAGCTTTGAGAGTTTTAAAGACAAACAAGGCTCCTGTAGTTTTAGATAAAGAATTTGCGCTAAAGCAAAAACCATACACGGATTTAGATTTAGAAACTATAAAAAAGAGAGCACATTTAGTTAGAAATAATGAAAACTTTTGTAAAAACATCCAAATAATAAATAGAGAAGCTGCAGAGGAAAAGGAACAAATGAAGACACAAGAAGATTTACTTCCTGAGGAAACTCTTTATGAAAAATTTATACCTAATAAAGATACTGCGTTATTTAAGACTTGGCATAGTTCATCATGGGAAGATAAGTTGCGATTACTAGACAAGTTTCAAGATAAAAGGTGTTGCTGGTTTGGCCAAAAAATCATTTACCAAGAGGCACCACAAATTTTACCTCCTGATCTTTTCAAAAATATCAAAAGTGAGATTGCAAGAAGAATTTTAAGTAAAAATAAGGAAAAATGGCAAACTGTAAATATGGCTTATACAGAAATTGATTATTTACGAGATCAAGCTTCAAACAATGATGATGAAAGTGAGTTAAAAAAATTAGATGAAATTAATGAATTTATTATGTCAATTGAAAAAAAATATGAAATTGCCTAGTTGACATATATAAACTTATTATTAGAAAGAGTTAATGCTTGTAGATTTTAAAGACGAAGATTTTGATAGTAAAATCAAAAATGAGGATGTGTCAGTAATTCAATTTAGTGCTGCTTGGTGTGGACCTTGTAAAACTTTAAAACCAGTTATGGATAAATTGGCTGGAGAATATAAAGATAAAGCAGGATTTTATTATGCTGACATTGAGGATGGAGGAATAAACACAGGTAGTGCAGCTGGTATCAGAGGTGTTCCCACTGTAATTATTTATAAAAAAGGGGTAGAAGTAGATAGAAAAGTAGGTGGCGTTCCTGAAAGTCACATGAAAGAATTTTTAGATAAAAATATCTAATTTAGATTTAACACTTCTCCGCACAGGTAAAGTGATCCTGTGATTAATAATAGATCTCCTTTTTTTAATTCTTTAGATTTGATTGCTTTTTCGATACTTTCTTTATAATTTAGGTTTGAAAAATTTCTGAATTTATCCTCTAATTTTTTTCCAGGAATCGCATTAGGTTGATTTGGGATATCAACTGTAGTTATTGAAGAAATATTTTTAAAATAACTAATATATTTTTTATGGTCTTTATTGGCCATCATACCAATTATAAGATGTTTATTACAATTTAAACTATCAAGATATTCATTCAATACTCTTGCTCCATCTTCATTATGGTCACCAGATACCAGAAGTATACTATCTTTTACTAAATTTTTTAATTTACCTGATTTAATAAGCTGAAGTCTTCCAAAATTATTTATTTTTTGAATACCATTTTTAATATGATCATCCGTAATACCTAAATTAAGTATTCTTAATGTTGCTATTGCAGTCGAAATATTTTCTAATTGAAATTGACCTAAAACATTAGGTTTTGGTAAATTTATACAACCTTTCTTATCCTCAAAATAAAATGAATTATCATTATTTTTAGAGTAGTAAAACTCTTTATCATAATAGATCTTATTTGATTTATTTTTTTCAATAGTCTTTTTAATTATACTCATTGTATTTTTGTTATTTTGTTTTGCCACAATGATATTTGAATTTAATAAGGCAGAAGTTTTTTCAAATACAATTTTTTCAATGGTTTGTTCAGTACTTGGCAGCCAATCAAAATGATCTTTACTAATTGATGTTATAATACTAGCTAAATTTTTTTTTAAGATGTTTGTTGCATCAAATCTAAAAAATAATCCAGACTCAATAAGATTAATATTATCTGGATACTCAGAAGCCTTGTAAAAGAAACATGCTGTCAATATTTCAAAAAATGTTATGGGTTGGTTTTCATTAATTTCTTCCACTTTCTCAAAAAGAGCAGCCAATTCATTATCAGATATTTCTTCGTTGTCGAAGATAAATCTCTCATTTATCTTTTGTATATGGGGGCTTGTATAAACATTACATTTAATCTGAGCTTCTTTTAAAATTGAATAACAAGCTTGAATAGTCGAATTTTTACCATTTGTTCCAACAACAGAAATTGCTCTAATCTTATCTTGAGGGTTACCTAATTTCGTACATAAATTTTTTATACGATCTAGGCTAAGATCAATTTCTTTAGGATGCAACTTTTGAAAGCGACTGAGTATCTTTTGTAGTTTCATTTTCATCAGTGCTTATAACTGAATTTTTCTTTAACAATATCGATAATAAAGTACCTATTTTTTCTGAAAGATCTTTTCTATTTACTATTAAATCAACAAATCCAGTTTTTTCTAAATATTCACTTTTTTGAAAACCTTCAGGCAATTCCTCTTTGACAGTTCCTTGAATAACTCGAGCACCCGCAAAAGCAATTAACGCACCTGGTTCAGCCAAATGTATATCTCCTAGCATCGCATATGATGCTGTAATTCCTCCAGCTGTTGGATCAGTTATACAAACCAAGTAAGGTAGATTATTTTTTTTTAGCTCACTGATTGCAATAGTGGTTCTTGTCATTTGAGACAAAGAAATAAGACTTTCCATCATCCTCATCCCTCCACCAGCACTGATACATAAAAAAGGAGTTTGGTTTTCTATCGCATATTGTACACCATATAAAAAAGCCTCACCTTCCGCAGCTGCCATGGAGGCCCCCAAAAAATTAAAATCTGATGCAACTGATGTAATTTTAATGTCATGAATTATTCCACATGCAACCATCATTCCACAGTTCATACCAGTATTTTTTCTAGCAGTTTTTAATCTCTCTTTGTAGGGTTTAGAATCCGACCAATTCAATGGATCATCGTTTGGTATTGGTGTATTCAATATCTCATAATTATTTTTACCAAACAAAATATCAAATCTCTGTTTAGGAGTTATTCTAAGGTGTTTGTTACAATCTGGACAAACCCACAAATTTTGTTCAAATTCTTTTTTTAGTATTGGACCTTTGCAACAAGATGTCCAATCACTATTCGCGATATCGGCTTTTGTTGCTCTTTTATGAATGGCAGTTTTTATTTTTTCACCTGCCTTAATTATTTTGGTAATCCAGTTCATTTAATTTTATTTTTTAATTTCTTCACCAGATTATTAACATTTGTGACCGCATTTTGTCTTTTTTTAATAGATCTTGTAATTTCCTTACAAATAGCACTTCCAACCACCAATCCATCAGCTTTTTTTAGAGATTTTATCGTTTTTTCAGTAATTCCGAATCCAATTACTACATTTTTGGATTTATTTTGATTTTTAATTTTTTGGTATTGTTTAATTATCTCTTTTGCTGAAACTTTTAGCTTCCCTCCAGTGGTAGACAACATACTTATATAATAGATCATATCATGTGAGTCATTAATAATCTTTCTTAATCTTGATTTTGAAGTAGTTGGTGAAATTAATTGAATGAAATTAATATTATTTTTTTTACATTTAGACGAGAAAATTTTGTTTTCAGGGTAAGGCAAGTCAACAATAATTAAACCATCTACTTTTGCCTTTTTACACATTGAAATGAATTTATCTTCATTGTATTGATAAACCATATTGTAGTATCCCATTAAAATAATTGGTTTATTTTTCTTTGATTTTTTAAAATTGCTTACAATTGAAAATACATCATTTATTTTTATTCCATTTTTAATTGCTCTGTAAGAACTAGTTTGAATTTGACCACCATCAGCAATAGGAGTGTTATGAGGAAATCCTAATTCACAAATATCTGCATAATCAGATATAGATTTTAAAATTTCCAAAGATTTTTTTTTTGTATAGTCACCTGCCACAGTATAGGTAAGAAGAGCAGGTCTATTTTCTTTTTTTGCAGTTTCGAAAGAATCATTGATTAATAAATTTTTCATTAATCCTTACCCAATCTTTCTCTTAAAATATCTCTGTCTTTCTTGGCATCACCACATGAGTTTACAATTATAATTGTATCTTTGCTTAATTTAGGTGCAATTTTGATAGCTTCTGCAAAAGCATGACTTGGCTCAAGGCTTGGACTAAGTTTCTCAAATTTAGTCACTAACTGATATGCATCCAAAGCTTCCTCATCGGTTGCATAAGTATATCTTGCTCTTTTGGTATCTTTTAAAAAACAATGAATTGGACTTACTCCTGGATAATCAAGTCCAGCACTTATTGATTCTGTTTCATGAATTTGGCCCTCTTTATCCTGACAAACATATGAGGCTGCTCCATGTAAAACCCCGATCTTAGCATTTCTGCTTAAAGGTGCGGCATGTAACAATGATTTTTTTGGACCTCCAGCTTCCACACCTATTAATTCAACGTGTTTTTTATTATAATCAATAAATTCACTCCAAAATCCATATGCTGAACTTCCACCGCCAACACAGTTTATTAGCTTTAATTTTTTTGGAATTTTTTTGAATTTTCTTTTTAATTGATTTTTTAACTCTCTTGAAATTTGAGCTGTACTCCAACCACAAATTTTAACAAAAATATTTGGGCCAACTGTAGAACCAACACACATATGAGTATTATCACAATTAGAAACCCAATATCTCATACATTCACTAACAGCATCAACTAAAGTTTGGCTACCAGAATAAACAGGCACAATTTCTGCACCATTCTTTCTGATAGCATCACAATTTGGCTTTTGTCTTTTCATGTCTTTTGCCCCCATAAAAATCTTGCACTTTAAGCCAAATTTTTTTGCAGCCATACTTAGCATTTTACCTGCATATCCTGCCCCAGTATCACCGATGATATATTTTTTCCCCATAGCTTTACAAATGAGAGCATGAACTGTTGCATTATATATTTTATGAGCTCCACCATTTGCTTCAGAGACTACTTTTGTCCAAATTTGTGCTCCATTTAAATAACTCGATAAATTTTCCAGTTTTGTAAAAGAAGTTGGTGATCCTACATAATTTTTAAAATAAAAATCCCTTTTTTTGATAAATTTTTGGTCTTTTCTAAGTTTTTTGAATTCATTTGTGAGATCTTCTACTGGTTTTTTAAGAGTTTCAGGTATGAAACTGCCTCCAAACTTTCCACCCCAGAATCCAAATTTATCGTGCTGATCAATTAAAGGTATATTTTTTTTAATTTTCATTATTTAAGTTTTGCATTTTATTTAAAAAAATTTCTATTTTGGAAATATCTTTTAATCCAAAAGACTCTAGTCCTCCAGATATATCTATTATATCTGCTAATTTCTTATATTTTTCAAGAGCATCATTTATTTGAATATCACCTGCCAACATTACTTCTTTATCAAAATTGATTTCTTTAATATATGAATGATTGAAAGACATACTTTTTTCATAACCCTTACTATCAAATAGATATATGTCTGCTATATCTTTATAGAATTTATATTTTTTGACATCTTGTGCATTTCTCACTGTAATGGCTGTAATAATTTTTTTATCATATTCTTTTTTAATAAAATCTGTTTCTGTAAAGCTGCAATCGTAAAGCTGATAATAGTCAAAAGGTAAATCTTTAATTTCCTCGAGAATTTTTTTTTTTGGATTGACTAATACAGCTACGTATAAAGATTTTTTTTTTTCAATTTTAAGTAATTTTTTTAGTTTTTCTTTGTTAACATACCTTTTAGATTTTGGATAATTAACTATAAAACCAATAAATTCTGGGGAATAGTTATGATTAACTAAAAATTCTAAAGTTTTTGTGTCCGAAACTCCGCAAATTTTTGATTTTAGTATCATTAACTTAAATGATCAATTAATGACAGAATATTCTTTTTAATATTGCCTTTAGTGATAGGTCTTCCAATAACTAACCAATCACTTCCATTTTTATATGCTTGTTTTGGTGTCAAAACTCTTTTTTGATCGTTATTATTAGAGCTCAATCTAATTCCAGGAGTTATTATTTCTTTGTTAAAGACTTTTTTTACAATTTTTACTTCTTGAGGACTACAAACTATAGCATCAAGATTTGCTTTTTTTGCTAATTTTGCTTGATGATAAACTAATTTTTCCAATTGTTTATTAAAACCAATTTCTTTTAAAGCTTTATTATTCAGAGACGTTAAAATTGTCACACCAGTCAGCTTAGTTTTACCAGAATTTTTTTTACATACTTTGAGCGCATTTAAGCCAGAACTTATATGAATGGTTAAGTAATCTGGTCGCAAGTCTTTTATAGCTTTAATTGTAGAGATGCATGTGTTTGGTATATCATGGAGTTTTAAATCAACAAAAGTTGTTTTATTTCTTAACTTTAATAAAAAATTTCTACCATATTTGGAATTTAAGAACTCTAATCCAAATTTATAGCCTACTTTAATCTTATTATTTTGTGTTTTTTTTATTATTTCTTTTACTTTTGAAATATTAACCGTATCACAAGCAACAAAAATTTTATTCATTTTCATTATTTAATTTTTTAAACATTTCTTTAGACATTTTAAAGTGTATAGTTTTTTTTGCAGGTGTGTTTACCTTTTCACCTGTTTTAGGGTTTCTTGAAATTCTTGCTTTCTGGACTTTTGATGAAAATACTCCAAATCCTCTAAGCTCAACTCTTTCTCCCCTTTTAAGGGTATTCTTGATTTCTTTTAAGATTATATCGGAGAACTTCTTAAGATCTCTTTTCAAAAAATTTGGAAAATTTTTTGATAATTGATCTAAAAGTTTAGATTTAACAATAGTCAAAAATAAATTCCTTAATAATTATTTATTTTTTATCCTCACCCTTTTTTTTTAAATCTTCTGAAAGTGACGAAAAAGGGAGGTTTTTTCCAGACCCTTCAGCTCCATATTTATCTAGAGCTTCTTTTTTTTCAATTTCTTCTAAAAGCTTCATACTTAGAGAAACTTTTCTTTTGTTTAAATCTAGTTCAGCGATTGCACAATCAACCTTCTCACCTCCTGTAAACCTACTAGTACGAGCATCTGCAGCATTAATAGCAATTTGGGATTTTTTAATAATGAAATCCATTTCGCATCCCTCTGGTCTAACCACTAATCCCTTATTATCTGTAGAAATGATTTTAATTGTTATTGTTTGATTAATTTTTTTGTCTTTAAACCAATCAAACGGATCTGGCTGTGTTTGTTTTAGTCCTACCCTAATTTTTTGATCTGAAGTTTTTATTTCCAATACTTTTACATTCAATTTATCACCCTTTTTGTACTTTAATAATTCTTCCTCACCATTATTTAAATAAGTTAAATCATTACAGTGTAAAAATGCGTCTACATCCACATCTGCGGCTTTTACGAAAAGGGAATATTCATTTTTATTAATCACTTCAGCTTCTAGAATAGTATCTATTGGATATTTTTTTTCAAATGTTTCAAAAGGATTATCTTTTGTCAATCTGTGAGAAATAGCTACTCTTCTTTTTTCTTTATCTATTTCAGTAATGACACAGTCAATTTCATCGCCAACATTAAACATTTTTTTTGCTGAGGGACTTTTTTTTGACCAGCTAAGTTCACTAGAATGAAGTAAAGTTGTCAATCCAGGTTCTAATTCACAAAAAGCACCAAAATCCATAATTTTCATAACTTTAGCTTTATAGACTTTATTTAATTCGTAATTTTCAATATGTTCGAATGGATCTGGAGATAATTGTTTTACTGAACAACCAACTTGAAGCTTTTCCTTATCAACAGAAATTACTTTTAGGTCATGCTTCTCTCCAATATTGAATACTTCATCTGGATGATTTACTCTAGAATAAGAAATTTCTTGTAAGTGTACTAAAACATCTATTTCATCATTTACATTAAAAAAACATCCAAAAGTACTATAGCCTTTAACTTCTGCGTTTTTTATAATATCGCCGACTTTATACTTATCAACAATTTTTGCTTTATCCTCTTTTTTAAAATTAGATATTATCTCTCGTCTAGAAACACATGCGTTACCTCTAATTTTATCTAATTTTATTAATGCAAATTTTTGTGGTTCATTCATCAAATGACTAATATCTTTTAATGGTTTATCGCTAATCTGAGACCCCGGTAAGAACATTAGCGATCCAGTTTCAATGTGTTCAACAATGCACCCACCTTTACATTTGGAAGTAATTTTTCCCATTATAGGTTCATTTTTTTCATAAGCTTCAACAAGTTTGTCCCATCCTTTTATTTTTTGCGCTTTACTTGCTGAAACCAAAACTTCGCCGTTCCTATCTTCTATCTTTTCTAGTAATACCGAAATTTTTTCACCTACTATAATTTTCTCAGCTAATCCCATACTTTTCAACTCATTGATATCTAATACTGGCTCACTTTTTAAACCTTCTACAAATAAAAAAACAAATTTTTCAGTGATTTTGTTAATTTTTCCTTCTATAATTTTTCCTTCTTCAATTTGTGTTTTTGATAATTGACTATTGAGAAGTTCCTCGAATTCTTTTGATGCTGGACTAGATAGATCTTTATAAATTTCCATTAATACTTAGTTTCCTGTCTATAATTTTTTTTATTTTTAAAAAACAGGAACTTTTAGATAACTTTGTAGTGTTAATCAATACCGAATCTTTAGTTTTCTTGAGTGGAGCCACCTTTCGATTGTAGTCGTTTTTGTCCCGTTTTTTAATACTTTTAAGCACTTCATGAAAATTTATTCTTTTATTAATCAATTTTAATTCCTTATATCTTCTAAGTGCCCTTATTTTTAGGTTTGCAGTAATAAAAAATTTAAAATCTGCATCTGGTACAATGTTATAAGTTATATCTCTTCCGTCTAGACAGGAACCATTATAACTTTTTGGAGGTTCATAAGCACATTTAATTTGAAACTTATGAACAAGTTTCCTGAGATAAATATCTTTAGAAATTATAGATGCTTCTAGCCCAACTTGATCAGAAACTAATTCTTTTTTTTTTAGCTTTTTTATATCAAGTTTTTTAATTTGTTTTTTTATAAAGCTATTTCTAAATTTTTTGGGATATCTTATTTTTAAATAAGCAATATATCTGTAGATTTTACCTGTGTCTAAATAGTATAGATTATAGTGATCAGATATTTTCTTTGCTAGTGTACCAGCCCCAGCAGCAGCAGGAGAGTCAATGGCAATTTTTAATTTTTTTTTTATAATTTTCATTTTTGAATGTCTTTTAAAATTTTCAAAAAATTTGGAAAGGAGGTTTTTATTGAGTCTTTATCATGTATGTGCCATTCTCCACCAAATGTTAATGCAGCTATTGTTGAAGACATAAATATTCTATGATCTTTAAGATAATTCTTAATTATTATTCTTTTTTTTATATCTATATCAGGATTTCCAAAAATTTTAATCGAACTATTAGTTACTATATTTTTTATCCCCATCAAATTAAGTATTTTAGAGCCCCATTTGAGCCTAGGGCTTTCTTTCTCATTTAGCTCACTTAAATTTTTAAAAAAAGAAACCCCTCTTGCTTTTGCTGCAACTAAAAAAATTAAAAGAAATTCATCTATAGAGCTACTGTTCAATTTTTTTGGACAATTAATTGATTTTAAATTTTTTGAGCTTTTAACAAAAATATCTGCTACTAACTCTCCTTTATAAAGTCTTTTATTTTTAAAAATTATCTTAACACCCATTTTTTTTAAAATAATAACTATTCCAATTCTAGAAGAATTTATATTGACGTTTTTTAAAATCAAATTTGAGTTTTCTGTTAAACATGTTAGCACTATGAAAAATGACGCTGAACTCATATCTGAAGGGACTCGATAATTAAAAGAATTAATTTTTTTGGCTTGTCTTATTTTAATTAAATCATAACTTTTTTTCTTAAATAAATTAATGGGAAGTTTAAGATATTTGCATAATAATTCTGTATGGTCTCTAGACTTTTTGGCTTTTATTATGGTTGTACCATTGGTTCTTAAACCAGCAAATATTATACTACTTTTACATTGAGCAGATCCTTTGTTTTCATAATATTTAATTGGTCTCAAATTCTTAGTGCCTAAAATATTTAAAGGTAAATTTCTATTGTTGGTAAGTTTCAATTTCGCACCAAATTTTTTAAGTGGATCTGCAATTCTTTTAAAATCTCTTTTCGATAGGCTTTTATCTCCAATAACTTTTATTTTTTCATTAGAATTCACTAACAAGCCTAAGATTAATCTTCCTAAGGTTCCAGAATTTTTAGCGTTTAAAACAATATTTTTTTTATATTTATAACCATTTAAACCTTTGCCATAGATTTCACAAAAATTTTTCTTAAATTTTACTTTAATCCCAAGTCTTCTAATCGCGTTGATAGATGCCTTAACATCATCTGAGTTAAGAAGATTGAAGGATCTTGATTTACCATTTGCTAAAGATGCTAAAAGAATCCATCTGATACTTAGACTTTTATCACCACTCACATTTACTATTTTGTTATAAAAGCTACTAATTTTTTTTTTTATTACAAAAGTATTTGCCATTAAAATTAATTAAATTTGAACGAGTCACCAAAATACGCATTTTTCGCATGAATATCATTTACAAGCTGAGTAGGTGTTCCTTTTGCAATGATTTTACAATTTGATAAGATTATAGCATTGTCAACACAGGACAAAAGATCTCTAGCTTGGTGATCGCAGATGCAAATACTAATTTTTTCTTGTGATTGAAGATTTACTATTAGTTCCTTCAACATTTTAATTGTCAAAACATCAAGTGCAGCGAAGGGTTCATCTAAAAGTAAAACTTTGGGACTGTTCAACAAGGATAAGGCAATCACTAATTTTTTTTTTTGTCCACCAGAAAGAAATTTGGCAGGAATATTTATAATAGAGTCAAATTCAAATTGGGATATTATTTTTTCAACAGTATTTAATCTTTTTGAATTATCTGTGATTTGAATCTCAGCAATTGCCTTAAGGTTTTGAAGTAAGGTAAGATCATGAAAATATCCCCCATACTGAGGAACATATCCTATTTTAAATGTGGTTGCCCTTTCAGCTATAGGATAGTTTAGAACATCTTTATCATTGATAATAATTGACCCAAAATTTGGTTTTAAAAGACCTGTTATTAAATTGAAAATTGTTGATTTTCCAACTCCGTTTGGACCCAACAAACCTAAAATTTCTCCTTGGTTTAAATTAAAACTAATCGTGTCTAGGATAGGTCTTTCTTTAAAAGAAAAGCTTACCTTATTTAATTTAAGTGCAGGTTTTAAATTTTTAAAAGATTTTATTCTAAATTTTTTAATTATTGCCATTTAATTACTATTTTTAATTATAACACTATTTTCATTAAAATTATATATTTTTGAATTATTTGTTAATAAATCTATTTCAATCTTATCTGCAAACATAATGATATCTAAATTTTTATAATTCAAATCATTGAATGCTTCAATCAAATTATCTTTAAAAAAAATATTTAGATTATTACAAAAAATATTATGTTCTAAAAAATTTAACTTTATCTCATTATAAAACTTTGTATCATAACTCATGGTATTATACTCTGCATTTAAAGAGTCTATATATATTACACTTCCATCTAAGAGAAAAATTTTAGCTTTCACAATTGTCATATAAATTAGGTCTGGCTTTTCTTCCTTAAAATTACCAGTTTCTGCTGTAATAATGTATTTTCTACCCTCTTTATCGACTGACTCATAAACAATATTAATAAGATTGTTTTCTTCATTAGTATTTTCTTTTTTAATTACAGCTGTATTTTTATCGAATTCTTTTTTGAAATATTTTTGATAAATGGATATCAAAATTATCAAAACTAATATTGTGAGAAAAATTTGAATTGAAGTCTCTTTTCTCATTTACTCAATATTTGTCTCAAGTATATGATGTATATGAATAAGTCCTGTTGTTTTATTAGAAATATTTCCCTTGATAACACATAATGAGGTTATTTTTTTTTCATTCATTACTCTCAAGGCTTTTATAGCCAACGATTCTGATGAAATTGTAATTGGATTTTTTGTCATTACATCTTTAACTAGAGTTTTTTGAAAATCTATATTTCTTTGTCTTAATTTCCTAATATTTCCATCGGTTATAATACCAGTTGTTTTTTTATTTCTATTTCTAGCAATAACTACACCAAGATTTTTATTTGAAATAATTTTTATTGCCTCATTCATATTTTTATTTTCACTAATAAATGGTATCTTAATACCAGTAGCCATTATATCGCCAACTGTTTTAAGTTGTTTTCCCAAGCTTCCACCTGGGTGAAGTCTTGAAAAATCATATCTGCTAAATTGTTTTTTTTTTAATGCTGCAACTGCTAAAGCATCTCCGATAGCTAACTGGATACTAGTGCTGGAGGTTGGTACGACTCCTAGACCAGACTCTCTAACATCAGGTAATAAAATTTTTATATTTGAACCTTTATATAAAAAAGAATTTTTTTTGGACACAATGCCTATTAATTTTATTTTATTCTTGTTAGCAAATTTAACAATAGGAATTATTTCCTCTGATCTCCCAGAGTTACTAATTAATACCAGAACATCTTTTTTTGTTATACTTCCTAAATCTCCGTGTAGACAGTCATTTGCCGATAGCGAGAAAGCAGGACTGCCAACAGATGATAAAGTAGATGCAATTTTTGCGGCTATCAAACCACTTTTGCCTACACCACATAAAATAATTTTGGATTGACAATTCACTATTGCATTAACTGCTTTATCGAAATTTTTATTAACAGATTTTTTTAAAATTTTTAAAGCTTCAATTTCTAAATTAATCACTTCTTTTGCAATATTTTTTAAAGAATCTTTATTCATCTAATGAGACCATATATCATCTTTGAACTGGGCAAGATCTAAATCAACTCTAGTTTTAAGAAATTTAAGACATTCTTTGTAAAGATTTATTCTCTTTTCTCTAATAAGTATTTCTTCAAGTTTAGAATATATTTCATGCAGAAAAACCACATCATTAGCACAGTATTTTAATTGAGCATTATTCAACTGACCCCCAAAGTCAGAGCTCTGAAATTGTTTACTAATATCAATATTTTTAAATTCTTTAATTAATGTTTTAAGAGAATGATTGTCTGAATAAGATCTAGCAAGCTTTGAAGCAATTTTTGTGTCTTCAATATTATTAGTGTCAGTTTTTAAATAATATTTAATATGGGCTAAGTCTGCTCTTCCATAATGAAAAATTTTTTTAATTTTGTTATCCTCAAGAATTTTATTTAAATTTGGAGCATCATATTTAGATCTATCAAACTGAATAATATGTGCGTCAGAATTTCCTGTAGAAATTTGAATTAAACAAAGTGGATCTCTTTTAACATTAAGACCCATAAACTCACCATCGACCGCTATTACATTGCCTAATTTCAAATCATCTGGTAAATCATTCTTGTGAAGCTTAATATCAATATTCATTTTTTAATTATATATATATGAAAGCAAAAAATTGTCTAATTTTTGGTGGGACAGGTCAAATAGGTAGAAATTTAATAAGAAAGTTAGCTACAAGTAATTATAAAGTAACAGTAATTACTCGCAATATTCATACAAAGGGCAATTTTATTAAAACCCAGGCAAATGCTGGTTATATAGACATAGTCGAAGCAAATCCTTTTAATGAAAATGAGATAAAACCCTTTTTTAAAAAAAATGATATTTGCATCAATTTAATTGGAATATTATTTGAAAAAGGAAAAAGAAATTCATTCACAAATATTCACACAAATTTTCCAACAATGCTTGCCAAATTAGCTCAACAAAACAAAATTCAGCAATTAATTCATGTCTCTGCGCTTGGAATAGAAAAAGCGCTAGATTCAGAGTATGCAATTAGTAAACTCAATGGAGAAAAAAATATTTTAAAAAGTTGTAATAAAGCAATAATTTTGAGACCATCGATTGTATATTCTGTAGATGATAACTTTTCAACAACATTTATGACACTTTTAAATAGGCTTCCTATTTTTCCATTATATTATAACGGACAGACAAAGTTCACGCCTATACATTGCTCTGATTTAACTGACGTAATTTTGAATATCATTAAAAAGAATATAGATTCTAAAATTGTGGAGTGTGTTGGACCTGAAGTTTTGTCTTTCAAAGAAATTTTGTCGATACTTTTGAAATCAATTGGTAAGAAAAGATTTTTTTTACCTTTTCCTCTATTTGTAGCAAAAATAACTGCTAAAATATTTGAATTAATGCCTAATCCACTTTTAACTGCCGATCAATTGAGACTTTTAAAGTACGACAATGTTGTCTCAAATAATTATGCAAGTAACACAAGCATTGGAGTTCCTGCAAAAAAAAGTTTTGAGAACGAGATTAAAAAGTATTGTTACATGTGGAGAGATGGCGGCCAATTTTCTAAGAACAATTCATTTGATTAAACATTTTAAGCAGATTTAATCTTTTTTTCTATGAATTCAGGAATTTCATCTTTTTCAACTGCATCCTCTTTTTTACCCTTGGGCTGATAAGCATACAATAGATGTAACTTACAATAGGAGAAATCTTTAAGTGAGGATCTACCACAAAAATAAAATGCCTTTTCATCTGGGTGACCGATAGGCCACTTGCATGAATTTTCATCCAGTTCTTCAAGTTGTTTAGGATTTTCCGGCTCAAAATCTTTTTCTATGATAAGTGATTTAAATCGATTTCTTCTACCTCTTTTTTGCTTTTCATTTTGATCAAAACTTGAGCTTTCATCAATTTTTTTATATGTTTGAGATCTATTTTTAATTTTAGCTGATAAATTTAATCTATGAGCCTTGCCTATAACAGCATTTCTACTAATTCCACCAATAATCTCTGCAATTTGACTTGCAGTTTTTCCTTTTCCCCACAATTCCCTAAGTTTGTTGACTTTTTCTTCTGTCCAGCTCATTAATTACTATATAATGTGTAAATTAAATTTAAAAACACAATATACTGATAAAAATTTTAAATAAACAAGTAATTATTGTTACTTATCAACATAATTAAATAAAGTTATTAAACTCCATTCAATCCTTACTTGTATTTAACCGTTAAGTTTATAAAAAGTTTTATTAAAAATAAATATGAGCTATTTAGCAAAAAATTATAATAGAAAAAAAATTTCTTTCAAGTTTGGAAAAGGAAGCTATCTCTATTCAACTAATGGAATAAAGTATTTAGACTTTTGTGCTGGTATAGCAGTTTTATCACTTGGTCATGCCCATCCAAAATTAATAGACTCTATTAAAAAGCAATCAAAAAAACTATGGCATGTATCTAATGCTTTTGAAATTCCTGAAGGTGAAAAATTAGCAAAAAAGTTGTGTCAAAAAACATTTGCAGATTATGTTATTTTTCAAAATAGCGGTACTGAGGCTACTGAAGCAGCAATTAAAATCGCCAGAAGATATTTTTTTTCAATAGGAAAACCTAATAAAAATAGAATTTTATGTATAAAAAATTCTTTTCATGGAAGAACTATTGCAGCTATATTTGCCAGTGGTTCAAAAAAAATGACAGAAGGCTTTGGACCAAAAGTCCCAGGATTCGATCATTTTACATTTGGAGACCATAAATCATTAAAAAAAAAAATTAATAAGAATACAGCAGCAATTATGGTTGAAACTATTGGAGGGGAGTCTGGAATAAAAGTAATCCCAGATTTTTGTTTAAAAGGGCTGAGAAAACTATGTAATAAAAAAAAGATACTGCTTATATTAGATGAAGTACAATGTGGAATTTCGAGATCTGGAGACTTTCTTGCTTTTGAAAGATCTAAAGTAAAGCCAGATATAGTTCCTATTGCCAAGGGAATAGGTGGTGGATTTCCAATTGGAGCAGTTTTAATGAATAAAAAGGTTGCGTCAGGAATGACCCCGGGAACCCATGGATCTACATTTGGGGGAAATCCCTTAGCAATGGCTGTTGGAAATACTGTCATGGACATAGTTTCTAATAAAAATTTTTTGAATAATGTAAAAAAGGTGTCAAATTATTTTTTATTAAAATTGAATCATATTAAGGATAAATATCCTAATATAATAAAAGAAATTAGAGGAAGAGGATTATTAATTGGAATACAGCTTCATAAAGATCAAACAATCTTTATTAATAAGCTGATAAATAATAAACTTTTGACTATACGTGCAGCAGAAAACGTTGTTCGTATTTTACCTCCTTTAAATGTTAAAAAAAAAGAGTTGGATCAAGCTCTAAAGATTATAACTAAAGTTTGTGCAGAACTTAAATAAGATGAAGCATTTTATAAATTTGAAAGATATACCGCCAAAGGATCTCAGAAAAATCATAACTGATGCAAAGAAAAGAAAAGCAGCAAGAAAAAATTTGAGTAATCTTAAAATAGATAAGAAAGAACCTTTAAAAGATAAATTGTTAATTCAAATGTTTGAAAAGTCCAGTCTTAGAACAAGGTTAAGTTTTTATTTAGCCATTAAACAATTAGGTGGAAGCACATTAACACTTAGACCAGATGAGTTACATTTATCTAAAGGAGGGGAAAGTATTAAAGACACTGCTAAAATACTATCTAATTTTGGAAACGCATTCATGTTAAGAACAGATGATGATAACAAACTCGAAGAATTTAGAAAATTTTTATCTATACCTATTATAAATGGTTTAAGTCCGTCTTCTCATCCAACACAAATTTTGTCAGATGTGTTTACAGTTGAAGAGATAAAAAAAAAACCGATAACAAAACTGAATATTTCTTGGATAGGCGACTCTAACAATGTTTTAAATTCTTTAATAGCAGCATCTATTAAGTTTTCGTTTAAATTAAATATTGGTTGTCCTCAGAATTATCAACCAAATAAAAAAATTTTGAGTTATATAAAAAGTAACACTAATAAAATTTCAATTTACACTGATCCTAAAAAAGCTGTAAAAAATGCTGATGTCATTTTTTCAGATAAGGTAATCTCGATGAATGATAAAGTTAATAAGAAGAAAAAGTTAAATCATTTTAAGAAGTTTAAAATTACTGAAAAATTAATGGGTTATGCTAAAAAAGATTGCATTTTTCTTCATTGTTTACCTAGAGGTGGAGAAGTAGACGAAAAAGTTTTTTTGAGTAAAAGATCAAAAGTATGGCAACAAGCTGCTAACAGAGTTCATGTACAAAAATCTATATTGCTTTATTGCTTTGGGAAACTAAGGTAGTGGTAGAGGGTTATCTGTATTTTCATTCAAGTATAAAATTACTGATGCTCGATCTTTCTCTTTTCTTAAACCAGCGAAAGCCATCTTGGTTCCTTTAATCCACTTAGCTGGTTTTATTAAATAACCATTTAATTCTTCAAAGCTCCACTCTTTACCATGTTTAGAGAGAGCCTTGGAATATTTGTAATCACTTACAGCTCCAACCTGTCTTCCTACAACATTATAAAGAGCTGGCCCGATATTGTTTTTGCCTCCTTTTACAATTGAATGGCAAGCTGCACACTTTTTAAATACCTTTTCCCCGGTTGCAAGATCTCCTAAAGCCATTAAAGCAGCCATATCAATTTTTTCCATAGCTTCCTCAGAATTAGCTTGAGTGTTAGCCACAACAGCTTGTTCCATGTCCACAGAATAACCTGGTGTTTTAGGTTTTTCGACATAAAAAATTATATCTGATAGCTTTCCGATACCAATCACAAGTAAAGCGACCATTAATACAGCGGCTATTATTTTATTTAATTCAAAAGAGTCCATTTTTAAAAAAATATTTTGAACGTATAGCACTATAACTATAAAATTGCTTACATATTTTGATGTACATTTTTGCCTCTGTTTATATTCTAATGAAAAAACAAAAAGACCAATGAAAACCTTAGTCATAATTCCATCTAGATTGTCAGCTACTAGATTACCGGGTAAACCTTTGCTTAAAGTCAATGGTTTATCGATTATTTCACACGTTTTTAAGAAAGCTGAAGAAGCAAATATTGGAGAGGTAATAGTTGCAGCTGAGGATCAAGAAATTGTTGATGACGTAAAGAAAAATGGTGGTCAAGCAATCATGACTAAGAATTGTCATAAAACTGGAACTGATAGAATTTATGAAGCATTGGTAAAATTTGATAATTCAAAAATTGATTTAGTGATGAATCTTCAGGGAGACGAACCCTTGATTAATATAGATGATATAAAAAATTTAAATAACCAAATGATCGAAAATAGTACTAATTTAGGCACTCTCGCTTCAGCAATTTTAGATAAAAAATTATATGAAAAGGAAAGTGTTGTTAAGGTCACAACAAAAGAGGAATTGACTAACAAAAATTTTCCTGAAGCAATTAACTTTTCTAGAAAAATATCAGATCAAAATAAAAAAATTTATCAACATTTAGGTATATATTGTTATCAAAAAGAAACTCTTAAAAACTTTGTTTCATATGAACAATCCTCAAATGAGCAAAAATATAAACTTGAACAATACAGAGCATTAGAAAATAATATCAAGATCAATGTTGCTCTGGCAAAAACTTCACCTATTGGCGTAGATACAGAGGAGGATTTTCTGGCTATAAAAAAAATTATGGAATATAAATCAAAATGAGTAAAATTTTCTTTCAAGGGACATATGGAGCATATTCTCACTTAGCAGCTTTATCTATAGAGCCCAATGCAGAAATTATTCCATGTAAAACATTTGACGAGTGTTTCTTAAAAGCATCAAAAGACTCCGATTCTAAAATAATAATACCTGAGTCAAATCGGATTACAGGAAATATTGGAATTGAGTACCTTATATTTAAATATAGACTTAATATTTATTCTGAGTACTTTCAAAAAATTGAACATAATTTATTAGGCCTTAAAGGAGCAAAACTGCCAGAGATTAAAAATGTATATTCGCATGGCCAAGCATTGTCTCAATGTTCGAAATTCATAAAGTCTAATAAACTGACTGAGCATGTAAGGGCAGATACTGCCGGTTCAGCAGAGATGGTAGCAACAAGTAAAGATAGAACAAAAGCAGCAATAGCCTCCTCATTAAGTGCAAAAACTTACAATTTAGAAATATTAAAAAACAATATAGAAAATGAAAATGGAAATTTAACAAGATTTTTGGTGATGGGAAAAAACGTTTCTCAACCAGAGTACGGCAAAAAAAAATATATTACATCTTTTTTGTTTAAATTAAAAAGTAAACCTGCTGCACTTTACCAATCCTTAGGTGGGTTCGCAATTAACGGAGTTAATTTAACAAAATTACAAAGTTATCCTGAAAAAAACTCTTTCGACTCGTTTTTTTTCTTGTGTGATCTAGATGGACACATTGAAGATATTAAAGTTCAAAAATCTTTGGAAGAATTGGGTTTACATTGTCAAGATTTTCACGTTCTAGGTGTTTTTGAAGCTGACAAATTGAGGGAAAAATAAATTTTAAACTTTTCTTGTGGAACTGAAATTATTACTGCTATAATAGTTCTGGAGGCTAGGGGTGGATGCTGCTTGAACCCGACCAGATCTTAACCGAAGCAATCGTAGAGACAGTTATTCAGGTTCTAGTCTCCTCTAAAAAGTATGAATAAGAATAGTAAAGTTTTAGCATTAAAATATAGACCTCAAACTTTTAAAGATTTGATTGGTCAAAAGACTATTGCAGAGACAATTATAAATTCAATTAAAATTGATAAAGCCCCAAATGCTTATTTGTTTACTGGCATTAGAGGAGTTGGAAAAACCACTATTGCTAGAATTGTTGCAAAATCGTTAAATTGTTTAAATGTAAAAGGCGATCCTTGTGAAGAAAATTTGTGTGAAAATTGCAAATCAATATCTAATTCAAATCATATTGATGTTTTAGAGATGGACGCCGCAAGTAAAACTGGAGTAGATGATGTTAGAGACTTGATCGAATTTTCTAGGTATGGACCAACATCCGCTAAGTATAAAATATTCATAATTGACGAAGTACATATGTTAAGTAAGCAAGCATTTAATGCTCTATTAAAAACTTTAGAGGAACCACCTTCATACTTAAAATTTATATTTGCTACTACAGAAATCAAAAAGATACCAGTTACAGTTGTTTCTAGATGTCAAAGATTTGATTTATCAAGAATAAAGTCAACTGAACTATTTGATTTTTTAAAAAAAACATCTTTAAAAGAAGATGGAAATGTTTCAGATGAAGCTTTAAAATTGATTGTCAAAATTTCAGAAGGTTCAGTTAGAGATGCTTTATCTTTATTAGATAGGGGACTATTGTCAGTCAAAGAAAATGAAGAATTAACTTTATCAAAAGTTCAAAAAATCTTTGGTTTTTTTGATAAAGCTCAATTAATCGATTTATTTACAGTTATTTTAGAAGGAAATGAGTCTAAGACTTTAGAGCTTTATAGAAAAATTTATGATCGTGGCATTGATCCAAAAGTATTCATAAATGATTTTCTTGAGTTATTATATTATTTTAAAAATATAAATTCACTTAACCTTGAAGGATCGAGCTTTTCCCTTAATGATACTGAGTATGATGAAATTAAAAGGATATCGGGTAATCTTGATAACAAAACATTAATATTATTTTGGCAGTTTACTATTAAAATTATGACTGAATTAGATATTGTTTCGAATCAGAATTTATCAATCGAAATGTTTTTGTTAAGATTAATTTACTTAGGAGGGGTTAAAAAAAATGGAAGTTTTGAGAGTAATTTTAAAAATAAAGATTTAACTTTAACGGATGATTCTTCTAAAGATATAAAAGAAAATTTTTCAGAATCAAACAAAACCATAAATCAAATAAAGAATATTTCCCAGACAACTAAAGTAGAGCCAAAAAAAGAACTAAAGACTTTTTCTGAAGGTTTGAAAAAAATTAATATTAATTCATTCAGCAGTTTAATTAAGATTTGTAATGATAAAAAAGAGGTTAAGTTGAAATATGAATTAGAAAACAATGTAAATTTAGTAAAGTTTGAAAATTTCAGAATTGAAATCTCTTTTAACGAAAAACTCGATAAAAGCTTTATTAAAGATTTAACATCTAAACTTAATGATTGGACTGGTGAAAGATGGATAATAACTTTAAGTAAGATAGCAGGTGAAATTTCGTATAAAGAAAAATTAATTAATTTTAAAAAAGAAGAAATTGAAAAAATTAATAAATCAAAATTATTTTTAGAACTAAAAAAAAATTTTAATGATATTAAGTTAGTAAATATTAAAAATAAAGATGAGGAAGAGTAATGGCTGATTTTACTAAAATACTCGATAAAGCAAAAGAGTTCGAAGCAAAAATGAGAGAAAGCCAAGAAAAAATAAAAAATATTAAAGTTGAGGGTATTTCAGGGTCTAATTCAGTCAAAGTAATATTAGATGGTGAGGGTGAAATGTGTAAAATTGAAATTTCAGACGAAATTTTAAAAGGAGATAAAATCATTCTTGAAGACTTGATAGTTGCCGCCCATAATAAAGCGAAAGCTGAATTAAAGCTAAAGACTACAGAAGAAATTTCTAAGACAACAGGTGGATTTAATATACCTGGATTTAAGTGGCCGCTGTAGGTAATGCAAAATATAAATGAAATAGAAGAACTAATTAAAATTATTTCAAAGTTACCGGGTCTTGGGCCAAAATCAGCAAAAAGAATTGTTCTTAAATTAATAAATGAGAAGGATGAGCTTGTAAAGCCTCTAGCTAAGATTCTTGCACAAGTTTATAAAAATGTAACTAGATGTTTATCTTGTGGCTCTTTAAAATCTAATATTAGTGGATGTTTAAATTGCGAAAATGTAAAAGAAAAATTTAATAAGATTTGTGTTGTAGAGGATATAGCTGACAAATGGTCTATTGAAAATTCAAATATTTTTAAAGGATATTTTCATATATTAGGTGGAACAATTTCATCTGTAGGTAATAAGAAAGAAGAGTTATTAATTAATTCATTGGTTGAAAGGGTCAATAGAGAGAAAATTGATGAAGTAATTTTAGCGACGAGTGCAACTGTAGAGGGACAAACTACCGCCTATTATATTCAAGATAGTCTAAAAGATACAAATGCAAAAATTACTATATTAGCCCAAGGTCTACCAGTAGGTGGAGAAATAGAAAGTCTAGATGATGGGACTTTATATTCAGCATTTAAGTTTAGATCAGATTTAAATTCTAGTTCTGATTAGATTTTTTTTTTACACGATTAAAATGCAACAAAGGCTCTGTATAACCAGATGGTTGTTTTTTACCTTCAAAAATTAGATCACATGCTGTTTTAAAAGCTATTGAATTTTCAAAATTATCACTCATTTTTTCGTAATTTGAGTCATTAATATTCTGTTGATCAACGATTTTTGCCATTTGTTTCATAATCTCTATTACCTGCATTTTTGTTGTTACACCGTGATATATCCAGTTTGCAATATGCTGAGATGAAATTCTTAAAGTAGCTCGATCCTCCATCAATCCTACATTGTTAATATCAGGTACTTTTGAACAACCAATACCTTGATCTATCCACCTTACAACATAACCTAAAAGACTTTGAGCAGAATTAGAAATTTCAGAGTTAATCTCATCCATCGACCAATTTGGTCTATCAGCTATTGGAATTGCTAACAAATCGTCTAATCTGGCTTTTTTTCTTTTTACTAATTTTTTTTGTTCATTGAAAATATCTATCTTATGATAGTGTAAGCTGTGGAGAGCTGCAGCAGTAGGTGATGGAACCCAAGCACAATTTGCACCTGCTTTAAGATGATCAATTTTTTGATTTAACATATCTGACATTTTATCAGGCATAGCCCACATACCTTTTCCTATTTGTGCAACACCAGAGAAACCACATTCAATTCCAATATCTACGTTGTTATTTTCATAAGCAGAAATCCACTTTGATTGTTTCATATCACCTTTTTTAATCATTGGTCCAGCCTCCATTGATGTGTGAATTTCATCACCAGTTCTATCCAAAAAACCGGTATTTATAAAAAAAACTCTATTTTTTAATGTTCTGATACACTCTTTAAGATTTGCTGATGTCCTTCTCTCTTCATCCATAATACCGATTTTACAGGTATATTTTTCTAAATTTAAAACCTCCTCAACTTTAGTAAAAATTAAATCAGTAAAAGCAGTTTCTTCTGGCCCATGCATTTTAGGTTTTACTATATAAATTGAGCCTGTTCTTGAATTCCCTCTTTTTTTCAAATCATGTATACAAGCTGTTGTAGTTATAAATGCATCCAATATTCCCTCAGGTATTTCAGATCCATCCTTTAAGATTATTGATGAGTTAGTCATTAAATGTCCAACATTTCGGTTTAACAAAAGGCTTCTTCCATGTAATTTTAGTTTTTTACCCTTCTTAGAAATATAGCTTCTATCGGGATTTAATTTTCTTTCAAAAATTTTTCCATTTTTCTCAAATTTAACATTTAAATTTCCTAACATTAAACCTAGCCAGTTTCTATAACACTTTACTTTGTCCTCAGAGTCCACTGCAGCAACACTATCTTCGTTGTCACAAATAGTGGAGACCGCTGATTCTACTATCACATCGCTTATTCCAGCAATGTCATGAGCAGCACTAAAAGCTCTAGGGTTAATAATAATTTCAATATGTAGATTATTATTTTTAAGTATTATTGCTGATGGTTTATTGCTAGCACCTCTATGACCAATAAACTTATCAGTATCTTTTAATTTAAATTCACTCTCATCTTTATATATTATTAAACTTCCTTTATTAACTATTAAATTGGAAATATTTTTCCAACTGGTACCATCTATTGGAATATGTTCATCTAAAAATTTTCTTACGTATTTTATAACCTCTTGACCTCTGGCAGGATCATATCTTTCACTTCCTCCCTCTTCTGACTCAATTATATCTGTTCCATATAAACTGTCATAAAGGCTTACCCATCTAGCATTTGCAGCATTTAGTGCGTATCTTTCATTCATTATTGGGACAACAAGTTGAGGTCCGGCTATACTGGATATTTCGGAATCTAAATTTTTAGTTTTAATTTTAAAATTTTCTTTCCCTTCGACCAAATAATCAATCTCTATTAAAAATTTTTTATATTCGCTTAAATTAAAATTTTCACCTTTTCTTTTTTTGTGCCAATCATCTATTTTTTTTTGAAGGTCATCCCTTTTTTTGACTAATTTTGAATTAATCTCAGCCAGCTCATGTACAGCTTTATCGAATTTACTCCAAAAAACTTTTGGTTCGATGTCAAGGTTTTCTAGTAATTCATTTTGAACAAAAGTTTCTAATTTTTTAGAAACTTTTAAATTTGATATATTGCTATACTTTTCCATATTCTTAAAATTTGAATTATTAAATTATATTGTCATTCTATGTTAATTTTAAATATTAGATCAATATTTAAAATATTCACACTGGATTATGGATTTAAGCTTAATTTCATTTTTACATACCATTTTATTGCCTTTTTTTTAAATTATGTGAATAATGACTGATAAAATATTTATGAAAAACTACCTCAATTTCGAAACAGAAATAAAAGATCTTGAGAATGAAATTGAAAACTTAAAAAACCCTTATAATAATAAGGAGGGTTTATCCCAAGTAGATACACAAAAAATCACCAAGACCGAGGAAGAGTTAAATTTAAAACTCAAGGAAATTTATTCTAACCTAGATCCTTGGCAAACTACAATGGTTGCTAGGCATGAAGACAGACCAAAATCAAAATTTTTTATAGAAAATTTATTTACTGATTTTATTTCTTTATCTGGGGACAGGTATTATGGAGAAGATAAATCTGTGATTGCAGGTTTTGCTAAATTTGAGCAAAAATCAGTCTTAGTTATTGGCCAAGAAAAAGGAGAAGATCTTGAAAGTAGGATAAATAGAAATTTTGGAATGATGCGTCCTGAAGGCTATAGAAAAACAATTAGACTTATGAAATTAGCTGAAAAATTTGGGATTCCAATAATTTCTTTTATAGATACCCCGGGTGCTTACCCTGGAGTAGGTGCAGAGGAAAGAGGACAGGCAGAGGCTATAGCAAAATCAATCGAATGTTGTATGAGCTTAACAGTTCCAACTTTTGCGATTATCATTGGAGAGGGAGGTTCTGGTGGAGCAATTGCTTTAGCTTCATCTAATAAAGTTATTATGTTTGAAAATTCGATTTATTCAGTTATATCCCCAGAGGGATGTGCAACAATATTGTGGCGAGATCCGAAAAAGATGTTAGATGCTGCAAAAGCTATGAAATTATCAGCTAAAGATTTGTTAGAATTAAACATCATTGATGAAATTATCAGTGAGCCTACAGGCGGTGCTCATAGAGATAAGAATAAAATTTTAGATAATGTTAAAAATACTCTTACTAAAAATTTACAGGCATTTGAAAATGTAAGTAGAGAAGAAATTCTAAATCAAAGAAAAAATAAATTTTTGAAAATTGGGAGAGATAAAGGTTTTATCAATAATCCAGAGGAAATAAGTGATTTAAGTCAACCATCTAATAAATTTAACTTATATTTAAAATTGTACAAAAAAAATAAGATAAAAGTGTTTACTGGATTGGCTATTTTAATAATAGTTTTATATTTTATTTTATAAGGCCCCACAGCATCGTTTATATTTTTTTCCTGATCCACAAAAACATGGTTCGTTTCTACTCATCTTTTTACCAATATATTTTGGATCTATGCTTTTTGGCTTGTTCATAGTTTCCTTTTCAATTGGTTTTACGTTTACTTCCAAATTTAGCAAAATTGTAATGAAATCTAATTTAAGTTTATTCAATAAATTTTCAAATAGTTCAAAAGCTTCTTTTTTGTACTCAATTAACGGATCTCTCTGACCGTAAGATCTTAATCCTATTACTTGTCTCAACTGCTCTAAATATTGAATATGGGACTTCCAATTTAAATCAATTGATTGTAAAAAAATCCTTCGTTCGATTTCTTGAGCATGTGTATCATTTAAAACTTTGATTCTTTCATCTCTTGCTAATTTAAATTGTTCTTTGAAATGATTTTCTAAAGATTTATCAGTTTCGTTAATTAGAGTTTGAGCTTTAGACGAATCAAATTTTTTCCCCATAATTGTTTTGAGTTTATTCTCAAATTCATTATTTTTAATATCTGAATTTTTCTTCAATTTAAGTTTAATTATTTCATTAATAATTTCTTGTAAGAATTCATCGGAATATTCAAAAATATTCTTGGTAGCAATAACTTTTTTTCTCTGTGAAAAAATAACGTGACGTTGATCATTAAGAACGTTGTCAAATTTTATAAGTGTTTTTCTTATATCAAAGTTTCTTGCCTCTATTTTTTGCTGTGCTCGTTCAATAGCTTTATTAATCCAAGGATGATCTATACTTTCGCCATCCTTAAGGCCTAGTTTTTCTAAGACATTATTCATAGATTCAGAGCCAAATATTCTCATTAAGTCATCTTGAAGACTAACAAAAAAAATAGAACAACCTTCATCTCCTTGTCGTCCAGATCTACCTCTAGCTTGGTTATCAACTCTTCTTGATTCCATTCTTTCAGTGCCTATTACAAATAAACCTCCTAAATTTTTTATAATATTTTTTTCATCCTCATCTTTGACATCTGAAGATATATCTTTTTTGCCTCCTAATTGAATGTCAACTCCTCTACCTGATATACTTGTTGTAAGAATCACAGAATTCTTTTTTCCAGCATTTGCAATAATTTCAGCCTCGTTTGCGTGATTTTTCGCATTTAAAACTACGTGTTTTATTTTTTCTTTATGTAATAGTTCAGAGTAAATTTCAGATTTATTAATACTAGAAGTAAAAATAAGTAATGGTTGTCCGTTTGAATGGCATTCCTTTATTTTTTGTATAATTGCATTATTTTTCTCTTTCTCAGTTCTAAATATTTGATCATTAAAGTCATTTCTAATCATTGGGTTGTTTGTAGGAATAACAATCACAGAAAGATTATAAATTTCAAAAAATTCTTGAGACTCTGTTACAGCAGTTCCTGTGCATCCAGATATTTTTGAATAAAGTTTAAAATAATTTTGGTATGTGATAGATGCTAAAGTTTGATTTTCAGCTTGAATTTCAATTTTTTCTTTAGCTTCAAGTGCCTGATGAAGGCCATCTCCATACCTACGACCTTCTAGAATTCTACCTGTCAATTCATCAATAATTTTTAAAGCACCATCTTTAATAATGTAATCCTTGCCTTTAGTGAATAAATGATTAGCTCTTAATGCCTGGTTTACATGATGAACTAATGTTAGGTTTTCAGGGTCATAAAAGTTGTTATTTTTTAGAATTCCCGCTTCTGTGAATATTTTTTCCACATTATTGATGCCACTGTTAGTAAGCATAATATTTTTATCTTTTTCATCTATCTCGAAATCCTCATTTTTTAATCTTTTGATTAAGCCATCGATAGCAAGATATTGATTTGTTTTATCTTCGGCTGCTCCAGATATAATTAAAGGTGTTCGTGCTTCATCAATTAGGCAAGAGTCAATTTCATCTACTATCGAAAAAAAATGCTCTCTTTGAACCATTTCATCATTCGAGAATTTCATATTGTCTCTTAAGTAATCAAAACCGAGTTCACTATTTGTAGCGTAAGTGACATCACAATTGTAATTTTTTTTTCTCTGGTAGTCGTCTTGATCATTATTAATATAACCTGAGGAGATACCAAGAAAGTTATAAATTTTACCCATTTCTATTGAGTCTCTTTTAGCAAGATAATCATTTACAGTTACTATATGAACTCCTTTTCCATACAATGAATTTAGGTAAGCAGCTAAGGTGATAGTGAGGGTTTTACCCTCACCGGTTTTCATTTCAGCAATTTTACCTTCATGCAATACTATTCCACCAATTACTTGCACATCAAAGTGCCTTTCGCCCCTAGTCCTTTTTGAAGCCTCTCTTACTAAAGAAAAAGCCTCGGGCAGTAATTTATCTACACTTTCTCCATTATTAAGTCTTTCTTTAAGATCTTTTGTTCTTTTAGGAAATTCTAAGTCCTCTAGTTTTTCAACTTCTTTTTCTAGTGAATTAACATTTTCAGTAATTTTTTTTAGCCTATCCAGCTCCCTTTGATTTGTGGATTTAAAGATCTTTGAAACAAATTTGAGTGGATTAATCATTAGTTTTTGATTTATTATAATATATTAAATAATTATATAATTATTAAATTTATATTTTAAATACAATGGGAATAAATTTTAAAAACTTTTTATCTTCTCAAAAAAACAACAATAAGATGGGAGATTATCAGAGTCTTGATCATTTAGATGGAGTAGCTATATCAACTATTTCTGCAAATTTATACAATAATACAAGAGATGACTTGGTGATGTTTTATTTTAGAGATGGAGCAAATTTCGCTTCATTATATACTCAGTCTAAAATAATATCTGAAAATATTAAATGGAATTTAAGTCAAAAAACAAAAAAAATATATTCACTAATTGTAAATACTAGAAACGCAAATACCTTTACTGGAACTAAAGGTTATCAATCTTTGCAAAAGATTGCAGATCTAGTTTCTATTAAATTAACAGAAAAACAAAAAAATGATGACAACAATCCTGAAAAAATTAATTCACATCATGTTATTTTTGGCTGTACAGGAACAATCGGTGAAGTTTTCCCACTTGAAATGATCAAGAGGAGTATACCAAATTTATTAGAACAAATTAAATATACTCAAAACAAGTATATTTGGACTAAAGCAGCACTAGGTATAATGACCACTGATACAAAACCAAAGCTAGCTATGGAGGAATGTAAGATTGGTAGCGCTAAGGTTAAAATTTATGGTATTGCTAAAGGCTCAGGAATGATACATCCCAATATGGCTACGACGTTAGGATATGTGTTTACTGACGCAGATCTCTCAAATGATATTTTAAAAAAATTACTAAAAAAAAATGTTACTAACACTTTTAATGCTATTAGTTGTGATGGTGACACAAGTACAAATGATATGATATCAATTTTTTCAACAGGTAAGGCTAATAATCAAAAAATCTTAAATTTTACGGATAAAAAATTGAAAGAATTTGATATTTCTTTAAATAAAGTTTTATTGAATTTAGCAAAAAGAGTAGTTTCAGATGGAGAAGGTGCTTCTAAGTTTGTAACTATAAAAGTCAAAAATTCAAAGACAGAGGAAGACGCGAAAAAGATCGGCTTTTCAATTGCAAATTCAAAATTAGTTAAAACAGCCATAGCTGGCGAGGATCCAAATTGGGGAAGAATAGTTATGGCTATTGGTAAATCTGGAATAGAATTTAACGTCCAAAAATTGTCTATAAAATTTGGAGATTTAAAGATTGTTATTAACGGAAAGCTATACGAAAAGTATGAGGAAAGTATTGTCAAAGAGTACATGAAAAATTATGCTATCGATATAGAGGTTGATATTTCTGCTGGTAAGAAGGCATTTACAGTATACACAATGGATCTTACCAAGAGATACATCGAAATAAACGCAGATTATAGAAGTTAATCGATATTGAAACTAGAGATATAACACTTAAATATAATTTATGATAAAATATCAACTTATTTGTAATGATTGTAATTTAGTTTTTGATAGTTGGTTCGCGTCGTCTAAAGAATTTGAAAGATTAAAAAAAAAGAAATTTCTAAGTTGTCATAAATGCAATTCTATACAAATTGAAAAATCATTAATGAAACCTAACGTGCTTAATAAAAATAAAAGTCACAGAGAACCAATTTCAAAAGATGTTAATTTGAATATTAAAAGAACAATCAAAGAATACCAAAATTTTATCAAAAAGAATTTTGATTATGTGGGTAGTAATTTTGCTTATGAAGCAAGAAGCATTCATTATGAAAAAAAAAAAAGAAAAAAAGGTATTTTTGGGAAAGCATCTAAGCAGGATTTGACGGAACTAAAAGAAGAGGGAATAGAAAGTCAATCTATACCCTGGTTTGATGATAAAAGTAATTAATCTTTTATAAATCTTCCTATGTAATTGATAGATTTATCTGAGCTTATTTTCCATTCATCTTTAAGTAAATTAAACTTCATTCCATCTAATGAGTCTAATTTTAAATCATATTTTTTTAAAATACTCACCAAATCATTAGGTTTTACAAACTTATCCCACTCATGTGTTCCAATTGGAAGCCAACGTAAAATATATTCAGCCCCAATTATTGCAAAAAAATATGATTTCAATGTTTTATTTAGTGTTGCAACAAACATGATCCCGTTCTTTTTTAGAAGTTTTGAGCATGACTGTAAAAAAAAATCTACATCCTTAACATGTTCTACTATCTCCATATTTAATATTACATCAAATTTTGTAGTCGTATCAAATCTTTCAGGAGAGGCACAGAAATATTTTACATTTAAATTATTTTTTCTTGCATGATATTTAGCTATCTCAATATTTTTACCTGAGGCATCAATACCCGTTACTTCAGCACCCAATCTACTCATTGGTTCAGACAACAATCCACCTCCACAGCCTATGTCTAAAATTTTAATTTTTTCCAAAGGTTTCACTTTTTTTTTAAGTTTGAACTCATTAATTATACTTTCTTTTATGTATGAAATCCTTATAGGGTTAAATTTGTGCAATGGTTTAAATTTACCATGCGGATTCCACCATTCTTCAGCAATTTTTGTAAATTTTTCTATTTCTTTTTTATTAATTGTGTTATTTTTCATAAGAGAGTTGACTTTATATTCAACATGTATTTATTCAATATTTTTTATTTAAATATATAACTTAGCATGAAAATTGTAGTATTGAAATTCGGTGGAACCTCAGTCGGATCAATAAAAAAGATTAAAAAAGTTGCCGAAATAGTTTCTAGCTATAAAAAAAAAAATTATAAAGTCATAGTCGTTTCATCTGCAATGAGTGGTGTGACAAATGATTTGATAAAAAAATCTTTAGAAATAAGCAATGATTTTTCTGAGTCAGAATATGATGTTCTGGTCTCATCAGGAGAACAGGTGGCTTGTTCTTTAATAGCAGGAAGGTTAATCCACAAAGGTTATAAATCTAGATCATGGTTATCTTGGCAAATTCCAATAATTACCAATGCCGTTCATAAGAATTCTAGAATTAACCGAGTTAATAGAAATAAAATCATAAAATATCTCAAAGAGGGCGGAATACCAATTATAACTGGTTTCCAAGGAGTTAATTATGATAATAGAATTACCACTATTGGACGTGGAGGTTCAGACTCAAGTGCAATCATGATAGCTAAATTTTTTAAAGCTGAAAAGTGCATAATATATACAGATGTTGAAGGTATTTACACGACTGACCCAAACAAACTTCTTAAAGCAAAAAAAATTAAAGTAATTTCATACGAAGAAATGCTAGAAATGGCTTCTTTAGGAGCTAAAGTAATGCAACCAGTTTCAATCCAAGATGCAAGATTAAATAGAATTGATATCGAGGTCAGATCATCTTTTGTAAATAAACCAGGTACTATTATAACGAAACGATCAAATATACTTAACAATAAAATTGTTACTGGTATTTCTTCCACTCAAAATGACTCAAAGATTTCCCTTATTGGAGTAAAAGATAAGCCTGGTGTGGCAGCCTCTATTTTTAAACCATTATCAAAAAATTCAATAAATGTTGATATGGTTGTTCAAAATATTTCTGCTAATGGTAAAGAAACAGATTTGACATTTACAATTAAAACAGAGGATTTAAATAAAACGAAAAAAATTATAAGAGAAAATGAAAATATAAATTTTAGAAAATTGCTATTAAAAAAAGAGGTTTCTAAAATTTCAATTATAGGTGTTGGGATGGTTACTACACCTGGTGTTACTTTTAGAATGTTTCAAGCACTAGCAAGTAAAAAAATAAATATACAAGTCATTTCTACCTCTGAGATAAAAATCTCTGTTTTAATAGATAATAGAGACACAAAAAAAGCATTAATCGCGTTACATAATGAATTTAAATTAGGTATTAGTAAATGAGCATTAGACCATTTAGAGACATTAAAAGAAAAAAAACAAAAGAAATTAATGTAGGTTCAATAAAAGTTGGAGGAAAAAATCCTATTTCTGTTCAATCTATGACCAATACTCTCACCACCGATGTGAAAGCAACCATAAAGCAAATAAATCAAATTCAAATGGAAGGTGCTGATATTGTTAGAGTTTCTTGTCCAGATGAATCATCCACTAAAGCCTTAAAAGAGATAGTGAGTCATGTTGATATACCTATAGTGGCTGATATTCATTTTCACTATAAAAGAGCTATCGAGGCTGCTGAAAATGGTGCGAGCTGTTTAAGAATAAACCCTGGAAACATAGGCAGCGTAAATAAAATTAAGGAAGTTGTAAAAGCAGCGATTGATAGCAATTGCTCCATAAGGGTTGGTGTTAATGCGGGATCATTAGAAAAAGATATATTAGAAAAATTCAAAGAACCCTGTCCAGAGGCATTAGTTGAAAGCGCTTTGAGAAATATTAGAATTTTAGAGAATGAAAATTTTGATAATTTAAAGGTAAGCGTTAAGTCATCTGATGTCTTTTTATCAATAGAGGCATACCGTCAATTATCAAAAGTTAGTGATTATCCTCTACATGTTGGCATTACAGAGGCAGGTGGCTTTGTTCCGGGGAGCGTAAAATCTTCTATCGGACTAGGTACATTACTTTTAGAGGGTATAGGTGACACAATTAGAGTGTCTCTATCAGATGATCCCGTTAAAGAAGTCAAAATTGGAAACGAGATATTGAAATCTCTTAACTTAAGAGAGAGGGGAGTAAAAATTATTTCTTGTCCCTCATGTGCAAGACAAGGATTCGAGGTAATAGAAACCGTAAAGATCTTAGAAAAAAGGCTTTCTCACATAAAAACTCCAATTACTCTCTCTGTTATTGGATGTGTTGTAAACGGACCGGGCGAAGCCGCAATGACAGACGTAGGTATAACTGGCGGAAAAAAAGGAAACAACATGCTTTATTTATCAGGCGTACAATCAGAAAAAGTTCTAACAAAGAATATGATCGAAAAAGTTGTAAGTGAGGTTGAAAAGAAAGCTTCAGAACTAGAAAATAATTAAAATGATACCGCGTAAAACAATTGAAGAACTTATAAGTAAACACGTATTATTAGAAAAAGACTTATCCTCTGCAAAAATAGATAAAAAATTCTTTGCTGAAAAATCAAAAGAATATTCAGAGTTAAATGAAATAATAACAGATGCAAAAAAATATTTATCGTTTGAAAATGATAAAATCGAATTAGAAAAAATCCTAAAAGATAAAAACTCTGATAAAGAATTTTTAAAAATGGCAGAAACAGAACTTAGAGACTTAGAAACTCAATATGAGAAAAATGAAAAAAAATTAAAATTATTCTTATTACCTAAAGACGAAGCAGATAAAAAAAATGCAATTATAGAAATTAGGGCAGGTACAGGAGGTCTCGAGGCAAGTTTGTTTGCATCAGACCTTTTTAAAATGTATGAAAAAGTTAGTCATAAAAAAAAATGGAATGTAGAATTAATTTCCATTTCGAGAAGTGAAGCGGGAGGATTAAAGGAGGTTATAGCATCAATTAAAGGAGAAAACATTTATTCTACTCTTAAGTATGAGAGTGGAGTTCACAGAGTTCAAAGGGTGCCAGACACCGAGACACAAGGTAGAGTCCACACATCTGCAGCAACTGTAGCAGTTTTACCCGAAGCAGAGGAAGTTGATTTAAAAATAAATGACTCTGATTTAAGAATTGATGTTTTTAGAGCAGGTGGTCCTGGTGGGCAATCGGTTAATACAACTGATAGCGCAGTAAGAATTACTCATTTACCATCAGGCCTATCAGTATCTCAACAAGATGAAAAGTCTCAGCATAAAAATAAAGCTAAGGGCATGAAAATTTTACGTTCAAGACTTTATGAATTAGAGAGAAATAGGATTGATCAAGAGAGATCTAAAGATAGAAAAAGCAAAATAGGCACAGGTGATAGATCTGAGAGAATACGAACTTATAACTTTCCTCAAGGTAGAGTAACTGATCATAGAATAAATTTAACCCTTCATAAATTAGATGAATTTATGGAAGGAGAAATATTTGATGAAATGATAGAGTCTTTGACTTTACGAGCACAAGAAGAAAGTTTAATTAATTTATAATATTATGAATATTAATGCCGCAATTAAAAAAGGAGCTGAAATTTTAAAAAAAAATAATATTAAATATCCCGATCTAGATTGTGAAATTTTGTTAGCAAAAGTACTCAAAAAACAAAGAAAGTATTTAATTCTTAATTTAGATAAACAAATACATAAAGAAAATCTTGAAACATATAAAAATTTAATTAATCAACGGTCCATAGGTAAGCCCATAGCTTATTTGATTAAAAAAAAAAATTTTTGGGATTCAGAATTTATAATTGAAGAGGGCACCTTAATACCGAGACCAGATACAGAGACTCTTATTGAGGCAACTTTGGAAATCTATAAAAATAAAAATTATGCTAGTATCTTAGATATAGGTGTAGGCTCAGGCTGCATAATACTATCGATCTTAAAAGAAAAACCATGTTTTTATGGCAAAGGAATAGATATAAGTAGTAAATCTATTAGTTTAAGTAACCGTAATGCTAAGAGATTAAGTATTGAAAATAGAGTAGAATTTATAAAAACAGATGTTGACAATTTTTGTATTGGAAAATATGATCTAATTATATCTAATCCTCCATATATTAAAACTAGTGAAATAAAATATTTGGAGAAGGATATTAGTAATTTCGAGCCAAAATTAGCTCTGGATGGTGGACTGGATGGTACTTTTAAGACTTTAAAGATTATTAAAAAA
>CABXRL010000003.1 GCA_902514605.1 uncultured Pelagibacteraceae bacterium | reverse complement strand
CTAATTTAAACTTAAAAAACAAAATCTTAGAAATTGAAAGAAAATTAAAAGATGGTCTTCCAACAATACCAACATTTTTAAAAGACGAATTAAAGTGTAACATTTTTCTCAAAGCAAAAGATGTTAAAAGTTTTTCAAAATTGAGAGATTTAAAGGATAATTTTTAATTGATAGAGCTTGACTAAAACCTTACTGAGACTATATTGCGTTAATTAAAATTAATTCAAATATGTCTTACGCGGTAATACAAACGGGTGGTAAACAATACAAGGTAAAATCTGGTCAGATTTTAAAAATCGAAAAATTGCCAGGCGTAAAAGCTGATGCAAAAATTGAATTTAAAGAAATTTTAGCTTACGGCGATAACAAATTAATAGAGATAGGCGAGCCTATTGTTCAAGGTGCAAAAGTTGAAGCCAATGTCTTAAAAAATAGTAAGAATAGAACAATCTTGATTTTTAAAAAAAGAAGAAGACAAAATTCAAGAAGAAAAAATGGTCATAGACAAGAATATTCCATGATAAAAATAAATAAAATTTTTTCAAAAGATGGTAAAATTTTATCTGAAGCTGAAAAAATTTCTAAGCCTTCAAAAAAAGAAGTGCCAGAAAAAGAGAAAAGTAAATAACTAGGAACGAATTATGGCTACAAAAAAAGCAGGTGGATCCTCAAGAAATGGTCGAGATAGTGCTGGCCGAAGACTAGGTGTAAAGAAATATGGTGGTCAGACAGTTATACCTGGAAATATAATCGTTAGACAAAGAGGCACCAAGATATTCCCAGGGAAAAATGTTGGCATGGGTAAAGATCATTCAATTTTTTCAGTGATTAAAGGTAAAGTTGTTTTTAAAAAGTCAAGATCAGATCGAACTTTTGTTTCAGTAAAACCCAATTAATAGTACAACTTAAAACTAGTGTTGTATTATGAAATTCTTAGATCAAGTAAAAATTTATATTAAAGCTGGAGATGGTGGAGATGGTTCTGCTAGCTTTAGAAGAGAAAAATTTATTGAATATGGTGGACCAGATGGCGGCGATGGTGGAAATGGCGGCTCAGTGATATTAAAAGCTGAACAAGATCTGAATACTTTAATCGATTTTAGATATCAACAACATCATAAGGCCAAAAGAGGGAATAATGGCTCCGGTCAAAACCGAACAGGTAAAAGGGGAGTTGATTTAGTGCTGGAAGTACCTTTGGGCACACAAGTTTTTGAGGAGGATAATAAAACTTTAATTTATGATTTTGTAAAAGTTGGAGAAAAGTTTGTTACCGCCAAAGGTGGTAAGGGAGGTCTTGGAAATACAAGATTCAAAAGCGCTACTAATAGAGCACCAAGAAGATTTACAAAAGGAAGTGCTGGGGAAGAGTTTGTTATTTGGCTTCAATTGAAGACAATCGCTGATATTGGGATAATTGGTTTACCTAATGCAGGTAAATCAAGTTTATTGGCTGCAATTACTAATGCAAACCCAAAAATTGCAAATTATCAATTTACAACACTAAACCCTAACCTAGGTGTTGCCAATTATGATAACAAAGAAGTAACTATCGCTGATATTCCAGGTTTAATAGAAGGTGCACACAAAGGAACTGGTCTCGGTATTCAATTTTTAAAACACATAGAAAGATGTAAGTATCTCCTTCATATGATTGATATTACCAATAAGGATATTAGAAAAGATTATAAACAAGTCAAAAATGAATTAAAAAAATATAGCTCTAAACTTTTAAAAAAAAAAGAGTTAGTAATTTTAAATAAAACTGATTTAGTTGATAAAGATAATATTAAAAGGATTCTAAAAGAATTTTCAAAAATTACCTCATCTGAAGTTTTTCTGCTATCCACATTTCAAAAAAAATCAATATCACAAGTTAAGGCAAAATTAATTAATTATGCTTCTTAAAAACTCTAAAATAATTGTTATAAAAATTGGTTCTTCCTTATTGGTAGATAAAAATAAAAGAGTTAGAAAAAAATGGCTTACCAGTTTTGCAAAAGATGTGGGGAAATTAAGATCAAAAAATAAAAAAGTAATTATTGTAAGTTCAGGAGCTATTGCTCTTGGATGTAAAAAAATGAATTATAATAAAAAAAATCTCAAACTTGATAAAAGTCAAGCTATAGCATCTATAGGACAGATAGAATTAATGTATCTTTTTTCAGAAATATTCTCAAAATGTAAAATCAATATTTCTCAAATTTTAATTACCCTTGAAGACACCGAGGAAAGAAAAAGATCAATTAATGCCAAAAGAACTTTTGAAAACTTATTCAAACTTGACTATCTACCTATAGTTAACGAAAACGACACTATTGCAACTTCTGAAATTAAATATGGAGACAACGATAGACTTGCGTCAAGAGTCGCTCAAATTACAAATGCAGATATGTTAATATTATTATCAGATGTTGATGGGCTATATACGAAAAATCCTAAAATATTTAAAGACGCGAAATTAATTAAGAAAATTAACAATTTAGATAAAGATATTCTTAATATTAATACTAAAGGATTAACCGATCTTGGAAGTGGTGGAATGGATACAAAAATTGAAGCAGCTAAGATTTGTAACTTATCTGGATGCAATATGATTATCGCTAATGGGTTGTATTTGAATCCGATAAAACAGATAGAAGAAAAAAGTCACTGCACTTGGTTTGTTTCTAAAATTTCAAAATTACAAGCTAGAAAAAAATGGATAATTAGCTCAGTTTCTCCAAAAGGTGAACTTCTAATTGATGATGGTGCAAAAAAAGCAATTAAAAGTGGGAAGAGTTTATTAGCTGCAGGCATAAAAAAAGTTATTGGAAAATTTGATAAAGGTGATCATATTAAGATTTTGGATAATAAAAATAAAGAATTTGCAAGAGCACTAAGCTCTTTTTCATCAGATGAAATTAATAAGATTATGGGGTGTCATTCAAATGAAATACAAAAAATACTTGGTTATGTCTCAAAGTCTGAAGTAGTTCATAAAGATGATATGGTGGAATTATAATGAAAAAATTATTAATAGGAATTGGTAAGAAATCGAAAAAAGCATTTTCAAACCAAGTGGATGTAAAAAAGAAAAATAAAGTTCTGAAAGATTACTGTATTTTAATTAATAAAAATAAAGAACGTATACTTAAGGAAAACAATAAGGACGTCAAAAACGCATATAAAAAAAAATTGAAAGATAATCTAATTAAAAGACTAATGTTAGATAACGAGAAAATTAAAAATATTACTAAATCTATAGAAAATATAATCAAATTAAAAGATCCAACAAATATAATTTTAGAAAAATGGAAAAGACCAAATGGTCTAAAAATTTCTAAAGTAACAATCCCTATTGGAGTTATAAATGTCATATATGAAAGTAGACCAAATGTTACTGCTGATGTAGCGTCGTTATGTTTTAAGTCTGGAAATTCTGTGATTTTGAGAGGTGGCTCTGAGGCCTTTTACTCAAATCATATACTCTCTAATTTATTTAGAAAGTCCTTAAAAAAAAACAAAATAGACCAAAATTTTGTTCAGTTTATTAATTTAAAAAAAAGAAACGTGGTTGATTTTTTATTAACTAAAATGAATAAATTTATTGATGTAATAATTCCAAGAGGAGGAAAAGGCTTAGTAAAAAAAGTTCACAATCAATCTACTTTACCAATCATTGGTCATTTAGAAGGTGTTTGTCATTCCTATGTTGATAAAGATGCAAATCCAAAAATTGCCCAAAAAGTCATACATAATTCTAAATTAAGAAATACGTCTATCTGTGGTGCAACGGAAACTATTTTGCTCAATGAAAAAATATTAAAAAAATTGGGTAATTCTATTCTTGAAAATCTTGAAAAAAATGGTTGTAAAATTATTGGAGACAATAAAATTAAAAAATTTTATAAAGGGAAAGTTCAAAAAGCTACAAGTAAAGATTGGTCAAAAGAATATCTTGCACCAATTGTTTCTGTAAAGTCTGTAAAAAACTTAGATGAGGCCATAAATCATATAAATAAATATGGTACAATGCATACTGACGCGATAATCACTCAGAATAATTTTACAGCCAAAAAATTTTTAAAAGAAGTTAAAAGTTCTATCGCAATGCATAATACTTCTACTCAATTTGCTGATGGAGGTGAATTTGGTTTTGGTGGAGAGGTAGGAATTTCAACAAATACTCTCCCGCCACGAGGACCTGTTGGTTTAAATCAATTAGTCTCGTACAAATATCAAGTATCTAGCAAAGGAAAAGTAAGAGAGTAAATTGAATTCAGAGAAAAAAAAAATCGGAATTCTTGGTGGGTCCTTCAATCCTGCTCACAAAGGTCATGTAGTAATTTCAAAAGAGGCAAAAAAAAGATTTGGTCTTAAATATATTATTTGGGCAATCACAAAAAAAAACCCTTTTAAAAAACAAAGCACAACAAAACTCTTTGAAAGAATTAAATTTTGTAAAAAGATTATAGGAAAAAATAAGTTTATCAAAGTTAGATTTTATGAAGATAAAATTAAATCAAATAAAACTATTAATTTAATTAATTATCTAAATAAAAATAAAAGAAATGATATCTATTTTATAATGGGTGCAGATAATTTAATTAATTTTCATAAATGGTATAAATGGAAATCAATTTTACAAAAATGTAAGATCCTGGTGTTTGACCGTTATGGTTACAAAAAAAAATCTTTAAATTCCATAACTTTTAACAGGATAAACAACAGTAATTTAAAATTTATTAAATTTAATAAAGTCAATATTTCATCTTCTCAATTAAGAAAAATTTGATAATCTTCAGGTAGTTAATGGACAAAATATCAGATCTTAAAAAAATTATAATAAAAACCTTAGATATCAACAAAGCATTGGATATAGTCAGCATCGATTTAAAACATAAAAGTTCCATGGCTGATTACATGATAATTGCAAGCGGTACCTCATCAAGACATATTCAATCTTTATCTGAACAAGTCTTAGATAAATTAAAAGATAATGGTATTAAAGATTCTAAAATTGAAGGTAAAGATAGCAGTGAATGGAAATTAGTAGATGGTATTGACCTGGTAATCCATATTTTTCATCCTGAAAAAAGAAAATTTTATGAGCTAGAAAAAAATGTGGGCAGAATTAATTCCAAAAGAGAAATTGATAATATGATGAAAAAAAAAAATTCTTTTTAATAATATTTCTATTAAATTTATTTTCCTTTCCATTAGTAAGTTCATCAGAAAACAATATATATGAAAAAATTGATTTGTTTGGTGAGGTTCTTGAAAAAATTAATAAAGAATATGTAGACGAAATTAATCAGTCCGAAAGTATGGATTCAGCTATAAACGGTCTACTTCAATCTCTAGATCCATATTCAGCTTATATGTCGCCTGAAATATTTAATGAGATGCAAACAGAGACAAGTGGAAAATTCGGAGGACTTGGTATTGAGGTCAGCATGGAATCTGGTGTTGTAAAAGTTATATCACCTATAGACGACACACCAGCCTCTAAAGCGGGTATTAAAGCAGGAGACTATATTGTCAAAATAAATGAAATTCAAGTTCAAGGAAAATCTTTAAGCGAAGCAGTAGATTTAATGCGAGGCCCGATTGGCTCTGCAATTGAGTTGACTGTAAGAAGAAGGGGTGAAAGGAAAGCGCTTACATTTAAAATTGTGAGAGAGATCATTCAGATCCAATCAGTAAAAGCGGACTTGCTGGAAAAAAACATTGGCTATCTAAGACTGACTTCTTTTAATGAAAATAGTGATACTCAAATTAAAAAGCAAATAAAAGAATTAGAAGAAAATAAAAACGTAAAAGCATATATTTTAGATCTAAGAAACAATCCAGGTGGTCTTCTTTCGCAAGCAATAAAAATTGCTGACTTTTTTTTAGATAATGGAGAAATAGTATCAACAAAAAGCAGAAAGGCCTCTGAAAATAGAAAATGGTTTGCTAAGAAAGGTGACTTGACAGACGGAAAATCATTAATTGTTTTAATTAATTATGGGTCAGCCTCTGCTTCCGAAATAGTTGCAGGTGCTTTGAAAGATCATAAAAGAGCAATACTGTTGGGTGAAAATAGTTACGGGAAAGGGTCAGTGCAATCAATAATACCATTAAAGAACGACGGAGCTATAAGGCTAACAATAGCTAAATATTATCTTCCTTCAGGAAAATCTATCTCGGAAGTTGGTGTGTCTCCAGATATTGAAATAGAAGAGGAAACTGAAGAATTTAGAATTAAAACAGAAACAGATAACCAATTGAATTACGCTATCAAACTACTCAACGGTTGATGTGGAAGAAAAATTTAAAAATTTACCTTTAAGAAATGGAGTAGGTATTGTTGTTTTAAACGATAAAAACAAAGTTTTTGTGGCAAAAAGAATAGATAATCCAAAATATCATTGGCAAATGCCACAAGGTGGTGTTGATAAAGGTGAGAGTTTTTTAGCTGCAGCTTATAGAGAACTTGAGGAAGAAACTAGCATAAAAAATGTAAAATTAATTCAAGAAATCGATGGAACTATGACTTATGAACTTCCTGATCATTTATTAGGAATAATATGGAAAGGCAGATACAAAGGTCAAAAACAAAAATGGTTTTTAATGAGATATTTAGGTAGTGATAAAGATATAAATATTAAAACAGATAAGCCGGAATTTTCAGAATGGAAGTGGATAGATTTAGATATGATTACTGATATTGCGGTAGATTTCAAACATCATATCTATAAAGAGCTCAAAGAAAAAATTAAAAAAATAATTAATTAAGCGATTTCAAAACTTCAATTTTTTGATCAACTAAATACCTTGATTGATCATTCATTTCTTGTTTATTAGCTTCTTCTTCTGCTTCTTTAAGTAAGCTTTGCAGCTTATTATTTTCTATCTCTTTTAGATCTAAAATTGAGCTAGTTAAAACTGATAAATTATTACTCTTAAATTCAATTATACCATCTTCAACATAATACTTATGCTCTCCAGATTTAGTCATAATTGTTAATATGCCTGGTTTTAAAAAAGAAATTATAGGAATATGATCTCTAAGTATTCCCATTTCACCTTCAAATGCAGGAATAATTACCTCCGTGACATCTTCTTTAGAAAGAAAAGACTTTTCTGGATTAACTATTTCAATTTTAAATTCTTCACTCATTAAGCAGCTGTTTCTTTTTTCATTTTTTCTGCTTTTTCTATTGCTTCCTCAATAGTACCAACCATATAGAACGAGGCTTCCGGTAGATGGTCATATTCACCCTTACAAATTGAGTCAAATCCTTTTATGGTAGAGGCTAAGTCAACAAGTTTTCCTGGAGATCCTGTAAATACTTCAGCAACAAAAAAAGGTTGAGATAAAAATCTTTGAATTTTTCTTGCTCTTGCCACCACTAATTTGTCCTCTTCAGATAATTCATCCATACCTAAAATAGCTATTATATCTTGTAATGATTTATAAGATTGTAATATTCTTTGTACATCTCTAGCTACTCTATAATGCTCATCACCAACAATTCTTGGATCTAAAATTCTTGAAGTTGAGTCCAGTGGATCCACAGCAGGATAAATTCCAATCTCAGCTATTTGTCGTGAAAGAACTGTTGTTGCATCCAAATGTGCAAAAGATGTTGCCGGAGCTGGATCAGTTAAATCATCAGCTGGTACATAAATAGCTTGAACTGAGGTAATTGATCCCTTGTTAGTTGTTGTAATTCTTTCTTGGAGATTGCCCATGTCGGTTGCTAAAGTTGGTTGATAACCAACTGCAGATGGAATTCTTCCTAAAAGAGCAGAAACCTCAGAACCTGCTTGAGTAAATCTAAAAATATTATCAACAAAGAAGAGTACATCTTGCCCCTCTTGATCTCTAAAGTATTCAGCTACAGTTAATCCTGTAAGTGCAACTCTGGCTCTTGCTCCTGGGGGCTCATTCATTTGACCGTAAACTAATGCGGCTTTAGAACCAGGACCATCTTGTTTAATAACTCCAGACTCTATCATCTCGTGGTAAAGATCATTACCTTCTCTAGTTCGTTCACCCACTCCAGCGAAAACTGAAAATCCACCATGTGCTTTAGCAACGTTGTTGATTAATTCCATAATTAAAACTGTTTTACCCACTCCTGCTCCACCAAATAATCCAATTTTTCCACCTTTGGCATAAGGCGCTAGTAGATCAATAACTTTAATACCTGTAACAAGTATTTCTGTTTCAGTTGACTGATCATTAAATTCTGGGGCAGCTCTATGAATTGGCCAACTTTCTTTTGTTTTAACTTCACCTCTCTCATCAATAGGCTCACCAATTACATTTATAATTCTTCCAAGAGTTTCAGGGCCCACTGGAACTTGTATCGGCGCGCTAGTATTTTTTACTTCATCACCTCTTTTTAAACCTTCAGTAGCATCCATAGCAATTGTTCTAACTGTTGTCTCACCTAGGTGCTGAGCAACCTCTAAAACTAATCTGTTATCGCCATTTTTACACTCCAAGGCTGTTAGAATTTCTGGAAGTTCTCCTTCAAATTTTACGTCAACTACTGCTCCAATAACTTGTGTGATTATTCCTTTGCTCATAATTATAAACTTTCTGCTCCTGATATAATTTCTATTAGTTCTTTTGTTATTGCTGCCTGACGACTTCTATTATACTTGATAGTAAGTTTGTCAACCATTTCTCCCGCGTTTCGTGTTGCGTTGTCCATTGCACTCATCCTTGACCCTTGTTCACTAGCCGAATTCTCTAACATTGCCTTAAAAATTTGTGTTGAAATATTCTTTGGCAACAGATTGCTTAAAATCTCATCTTCATCTGGTTCAAACTCATAACTCTCCTCTGAAGTTTCTTCTTCACTATCCTCACTATTTAAAGGGATTATCTGTTGAGCTTGAGGAATTTGAGTAATTACGTTTTTAAATTGATTATAAAAAATAGTACATATATCAAATTCGCTATTCTCAAATTTTTCTATCACTACCTTTCTCACTTTGTCAGCATCAAAGTAATTTGCATTTTTTGATTCCTTGAAGGAAATATTTTCAATAATCTTATCACCATACATTCTCTTTAACTGGTCATTTCCTTTCGAGCCCACAGTTATGATTTTAAGTTCTTTTCCTTCATTTAAAATTTTTGAGAAGTAACTTTTTGCTTTTTTAATTATATTGGAGTTAAAACCTCCACATAATCCTCTGTCAGAAGTCATTATAATACATAAATGAACATTATCATTCCCCGTTCCCGATAAAAGTTTTGGAGCATTCTCTTTATCTGATATTCCACGAGACAGATTTAAAATAATGTTATTCATTTTTTCTGAATAAGGTCTTCCTTTTTCTGCACTATCCTGAGCCCTTCTAAGTTTTGCTGCAGCAACCATCTTCATAGCTTTCGTGATTTTCTGTGTAGATTTGACGCTTGCTATTCTTTTTTTTAGGTCGTCTAAACTTGCCATTTTTTATTATGATTTAAAGTTTTGTTTAAGTTGGGTGATTAGTTCAATTAATAGTTTTTCTTTATCTTCCTCAAGTTTTCCAGAACTTTGGATTGACTCAATTATTTCAGGCTTATCAGATTTACACTTATCGATTATTTTAGTTTCAAACTCTGAAACATCTTTTAAATCAATATCATCCAAATAACCTTTAACCCCACAGAAAACAGATATTACTTGTTCTGCAACTGTCATGGGAGAATATTGTTTTTGCTTTAGAAGCTCTGTCAACTTTGAGCCTCTATTAAGAAGCTGCTGCGTTGAAGCATCTAAATCTGATCCAAATTGTGCAAAGGCCGCCATTTCTCTGTACTGCGCTAATTCAAGTTTCATTGACCCTGATACTTTTTTCATGGCTTTTGTTTGAGCTGAGGATCCAACTCTTGATACTGATAACCCAACATTTATTGCTGGTCTTATACCTTGGTTAAAAAGTTCTGTTTCTAAAAATATCTGACCGTCTGTAATTGAAATTACATTTGTCGGAATAAATGCTGAAACATCCCCTCCTTGAGTTTCAATTATTGGAAGTGCTGTTAGAGATCCGCCACCATGTTCATCACTTAACTTTGCTGCTCTTTCCAATAATCTGCTATGTAAGTAAAATACGTCTCCTGGGTAAGCTTCCCTTCCCGGAGGTCTTCTTAAGAGAAGAGACATTTGTCTATATGCAACGGCTTGTTTAGATAAATCATCATAAATTATTAATGCATGCATCCCGTTATCTCTGAAATATTCACCCATAGCACAACCAGTGTAAGGTGCTAAAAACTGTAATGGTGCTGAGTCTGATGCAGTAGCAGCAACAATAGTTGTGTATTCCATTGCACCAGCTTCTTCTAATGTTTTTTGAATTTGTCTTACTGTTGATCTTTTTTGTCCGACTGCAACGTAAATACAATATAATTTTTGTTTCTCATCACCTGACTCATTGATTTTTTTTTGATTTATAATCGCATCAACAGCCACAGCAGTTTTGCCTGTCTGTCTATCTCCAATAATTAATTCTCTTTGACCTCTACCTATTGGAACTAAACTATCAATAGATTTCAATCCAGTTTGCATTGGTTCACTTACTGATTGCCTAGGAATAATTCCAGGAGCTTTAACCTCTACTCTTGTTTTCTTAACACTTTTATTTAAGGCTCCTTTTCCATCAATTGGATTTCCTAAACCATCTACTACTCTACCTAAAAGTTCTTTTCCAACAGGTGTATCAACAATATTTTTTGTTCTTTTTACAATATCACCTTCTTTAATATTTCTGTCATCACCAAAAATCACAACACCAACATTTTCACTCTCTAAGTTGAGGGCCATGCCTTTTGAACCATCAGCAAATTCAACCATCTCTCCAGCTTGAACATTATCAAGTCCATAAATTCTAGCAATACCGTCTCCAACAGATAATACTTGTCCAACTTCAGTAACATCAGTCTTTTCTCCAAAATTTTTAATTTGTTCTTTTAATATTTTTGTAACTTCTGAAGGATTTATTTCCATTTAAACCTCTATCATTCTATTTTCAATTTGTTGTAATTTATTTTTAATTGAAGTGTCAACCATAGTGCTTCCAACTTGCAACACTAAACCTCCTATTAAACTTTTATCATATATGTAACTTAGTTTTATTTTTGAGTTAAAATTTTTGGTAAGTTCTTCTGAAATTTTTGATATTTCACCATTCGACAATTCTTTTGCTGATTTTAATTCTGCTTTAATTTCTCCTCTTTTTCTTGAGCATATTTCAATAAAACTATTAAGAATTTTTTCTAAAAAAAATAATCGTCTTTTTTGAATTAAAAAGTTTAAAAAATTCTTAAATAAAATTTCAAATTTGTAAGTTTCTGAAATTAAGCTCATAACCTTTAATAAATCATCTTTTTTTGTTGTAGGATCTTTTATTAGGTTTCTAAAATCTTCACTAGAATTTATTAAAGCCAGGACTGATGAACACTGTTCTTCAGTTTGGGTTAAAAGACTGCTCTCTTTCGATAGCTCATAAAGCGCAAGCGAATATCTTTCTGCTGAAGTTATTGAAAATCCCGTGCTTTTGCTCAACTTAGTCCCTCTATTATGTTGAAGATTAAAATTAAAACAGGAATTAACTAACATATGACCTTTAGGTCTTCAAGTAACCGATTTGTAAAAAAGACCTTTTTTTGAGGATTAATTGAAGTTTATAGGGTCAACATCAACTGAAAGTTTTATTCCAGCTGCAAACTTATAATTTGGAATAATTTTTGCGACTGAGTTCTGTATTTTCATAGATTTGACACCTCTTATAAGTAATCTAACTCTAAATTTTCTCTTTAACCTAAATATGGGTGCATTTACTGGACCTAGTACCCTTCCATCAATTTTGGTTTCTATAAAATTTTTAAATCCTAAGGCCTCTGTTTCTAATTTGCGCTCGTTTTCACCTGTAAGTATCAATGCAATAAATCTTTGGAATGGAGGAAGTTTATTTTTTTTTCTAATCTCTAATTCTTTGTCCAGAAAAATATCAGGATTTTTATTGGTAATATCATCAATCATTTTAGTATTATGATTATATGTTTGAAAATAAACTGTAGCTGGTTTTCCTGTTCTGCCAGCTCTACCAGAAAGTTGGTGATAAAGTTGTAAATTTTTTTCAGCTCCTCTTAAATCATGTCCATGAGATGAAAGATCGATGTCAACAACTACAATGCAATTTAGGCTCGGAAAATGAAATCCTTTTGAAATTAATTGGGTTCCAACTAGAATATTAGTTTCATTTTTAATAATTCTATTCAATTTATCTATTGAGTCTTTCTTGTTCATTGTGTCACTGGAAAAGATTTCAATTTTCTTATCTGGAAATTTTTTTTTTACTTCATCCGATATTCTTTCAACACCAGGACCACTGAAAATAAATTCACAATTTCCATTTTTTGAGCAGTCTCTTTTTAAAATAGATTTATATCCACAGTAATGACAAAGCAAATTATTTTTATTTTTATGATAAACTAAATTGACACTACAGTTTGGACATGAAAAATTTGTATAACATTTATTGCATAGTACATAAGGTGAGAAACCCCTTCTGTTAAGAAAAAATAGAACTTGATCTTTTTTTTTTAAATGAGAATTTACTTTTTGAATAATTTCATTTGATATCCAAGATTGCTTTTCTAGTTTAGATGTATTTAAGTTTATGATTTCATAGTTAGGTAGAGAAGCATTATTATATCTTTGGTTTAATCTAGATAAATTATACTTACCCTTTTTTATGTTTTCATATGTTTCAACAGACGGAACTGCAGTTATGAGATTTATTGGAATATTTTCAAATGATGCTCTAGCTATTGCCATATCTCTTGCGTTGTAAGTTACTCCCTCATCTTGTTTAAATGACTGATCATGTTCTTCATCAACAATAATTATTCCAAGTTTTTTAAATGGTAAAAATAAAGACGATCTTGCTCCAATTATAACCTGAATTTTACCATTAGAAATTCCATTCCATATTATCTCTTTTTTCTTTTTAGAAATTCCTGAGTGCCAAACAGCTGGGTGAAAACCAAAATATTCAGCAAATTTTTGCTCAAACTGGCTGGTTAATCCTATTTCAGGTAATAATATTAGACCCTGAAAATCCTTCTTTATTATTGATTTCAATGTCTCAAAATAAACGAAAGTTTTCCCAGAGCCAGTTGTTCCTTGTAATACATGTACTCTAAATTTATTGTTTGAAACAGTCATCTCTTTAAGAGATTTCTTTTGATCTTGAGAGAGTTTTATCAAATTTTTTTTTATACTGTTTTTAAAGAGTTTAAAATTTTTATTATTATTATCTTCAATTGCGCCATTGCTTAACAGCATTAATTTTAACGCCATACCTTTTGGAATAATATTATATTCAGAAAACCAATTCAAAAAGTTTATGGTTGTTTTTTTAATTGGCTGAACTTTTAATTTCTTAAAAACTTTTTTTAAGTTAAATTTTTTTTTCTCATTATCTTCTAATTTATCCCATACCACTCCAGTAAGTTTACTTTTACCAAATGGTACTGATACGTATTCACCGATTTTTAAATCAAAATCGCTCTCATATGTAAAAGGATGATTAAATATATTCGGTAATAGAATCGGATATTTCATTTTTAAATAATATGGAAAAAAATTAAGAGTGTATTGTTCTTTTTATCAACAGTCTATAATCGTTGTATCTCAAAGCTTTTTTGATCAAACTAATCTTCTTTATTTACATGCCAAAAATGTAACAGATAGACTTAAGGAGTTCTCTCTAAACAATGAACACTAAAAAGTTTTTTGCCATCAACCCAGGTTTTCTTAATTTTCCATCCAGCTTCATTAGCTAAGTTTTTGAAGGATTTGATGGTATATTTGTGAGAATTTTCAGTGTGAATCTCTTCATTTTTTTTAATTAAATATTTTGAACCATTAATTTTAATATAATTTTTTTTTTTAGACCTTAACCTCATCTCAATTCTTTTTTTTGATTTATTATAAATCGCTAAATGTTTATAGGAATTTAACTTTATATTCCCACCCAGTTCAGTATTTATTCTTTGTAAAATATTTTTGTTAAATTTTGCAGTAACCCCTTTTTTATCATTGTAAGCAGAAATAAGAGTCGGAATATCTTTAACTAAGTCGGCACCGATGATAATTTTTTTTGCTTTAAATTTTGATTTAAGCATTTTTAAAAATTTAATAGCAGCTTTTTTTTCAAAATTACCAATAGTTGATCCAGGGAAAAAAATAGTTACATTTTCTGATGAATTAATTTTAAAAGGCAATCTATTATTAATCGAGAAGTCGTATCCTTTTGGAGTAATACTCACTTTTGGAAATTTCTTTTTAAAACCTTTAGATATTTTGTTTATATAGTCTTCAGAAATATCTAAAGGTATATATTTTTTTGGCTTATCTAAGCTACCAAGGAAAATACCTATCTTTTTAATGTCTCCAGCGCCTGGCTCAATTAAAACTGCATTTTTGCCTATTTTGTCAGCTATTTCAATTTTATTATCTTTTAAAATTTTTCTTTCAGTTCGTGTTGGGTAGTATTCTTTCAACTTTGTAATTTTTTCAAAAAGTTTTGATCCATGAAAGTCATAAAACCATTTTGAACTTAACTTCTTGTTTTTTTTGCTTAAACCTAGGCTTACCTCTTGTAAAAATGATTTCATTTTATATCAGGCATAACTAGAAGACGACTAATTGGCATTGAAAATCGTCCTTGTCTTTCACCATCTGTGCTGTCCTTAGATATAGCAAGAAGATTAGATAGACTTGTTATCATTAATTTTCTTTTATCTGGCCTCAAGACAAATGCAGCATAGAAGAATCCTGCAGCAATTTCAGCTACTTGATTAACTGGTCCCTCCATAGACACAACATTTGATTCGATAGTTATATTTGACTTTGGAAAAGCCTTATGCATGAGATTGCTAAGGCTCTCGGATCCTCTTATCCTTGGATCGCCTAAATCAATCTTTCCATAACTAGGTATTTCTTCTTGCACATAACTATAAATTAAATCGTGTACCTCTTTATAACCAGGTGCTGTATTCATTTGTCCATCAACTAATGCTGCAAACCGACCCTCTGAAGTTAAAACTCGTCTAACTTCATCTAAAACAGGAGCTATCGGGTCCATTAATGTTAAAGCCCAATGGCACAGTACTATATCAATAGAGTTATCACTAATTGCCGACAAATTTTGTGCTTTTGACACAAAAAAATTAGTCCCACTGTTTATAAGTCGAGTCTTAGCTAATGCTAATTCTTCAGGACACATGTCTACACCCTTTAAATTTAAATTTTTATTGCGATCAAATAACATTTTTAATAAAGGCCCCGAACCACAAGCAAGATCTAATACTCGTACACTACTATTGTTAGGTACAAGTTCAGCTAACCACTCATAACTATTACGCCCAACTTCATCACGACAAGAAATTGCGCACTCTTCGGTAAACCCAGTATGTTTTTGATGTACAGTTCTTAAGTGATCAATTAACGCATTTCCATTAGGACGTAGATTACGAGTGAGACTATCAGTCCAGATCGAATTTAGTCCTTCTTGATTATTCACGTCTTTCATGATTTATCTTTAACTGGCCAACAAATTGGATTTAACGGACTAGCAGCTACATCACCTGGTTTGACATTAGGCATAAATTTCTGCCAGTCACCCGAGACCATCGTGGGAGCATTAACTACTCTCGCTCCATCTCGATAATAAGTATTGGCTAGAGCCACTCGGCTACGATTAGTCCGATTACTTGAGGCAGTATGGAAGTTTAAATTATGATGAAAGCTAACTTCACCTAGTTCAAATGGAGTTTCATTAACACTCACATTATTTTTTGAAAAAACATCTGAGACCCCGCGATCATACCCAGTACCAGTCTTTTCAAAAGTAACAGCATTAACTAATTCATGGACGTCGAGTGGATACGCAAAAGTGAGTGGTCCCATCTCAAGAGGTATTGGTTGCGCTGGAACCCAGGCGGTAACTACGTCATTAGTATCTAGTGGAAAATGATGATCATCGAAATGCCATGGGGTTCTACCACAACCGGCTTGTTTAGCTAGTACATTGTCATGATAAAGTCTAACAGCTGGTACATCAAGAAGATCTGCTGAAATTTGCCCTAGACGAGGTGATAATACGTAAGCACGAAGAAGTGCGTTGTCAGGCCAAATCATTTCAAGACTAAGGAAACGGTTATGTGCTCCTTTATCTGGATCAACCTTAAACTCTTCTTTTAAAAGATTAATTAATTCAGTTCTAAGCTTAAGCACGGCTCCAGGTGAAAAAACCTTCTTAAGTTTTATAAAACCATTTTTTTTAAAAAAATGAATTTGATCAATAGTTAAATGGTAGGGCTCACCTAATTCTGAGATAACTTCATCATCATTGGGTATTACAATATCTGGTAAGGGATCAGCGTTAATAATTTCATATTCCTTAGCATCATTATTCGCAAGACTAACATACCAGTCCCACCAGGCTTGATTGTCCTTGTCCCATGGTTCACTGATATCGGCTGCATCTGAAATTCTATAATTTAATTTGTCATTAGAAGATGTCATTTAAATGTTGTTATAGTTTTATTTAATTTTAGTAAGAGCGCGTTTTGACATAGGATTTTAATAGATTTTAAGAGTGTATTGCTCGTTTATCCACCGATAAGGCTGCTTCTTTTACTGCTTCTGAAAAAGTTGGGTGAGCGTGACATGTACGGGCGATATCCTCAGCACTAGCACCAAATTCCATTGCAATACCAATTTCTGCAATTAACTCGCCTGCATGTGGACCTATTATATGTGCACCTAGAACTTTATCTGTTATTTCATCAGCTAGAATTTTCACAAAACCCTCTGCATCATCTATAGCTTTTGCCCTCGAATTACCCATAAATGAAAATTTTCCTACTTTATATTTTATTTTTGAGTCTTTTAGCTGTTCTTCAGTTTTTCCAATCGATGCAACTTCTGGAGTAGTATATATGACACCTGGTATAGTATCATAATTTACATGTCCAGATTGCCCTGCAATATTTTCAGCAACCGCAATTCCTTCATCTTCAGCTTTGTGAGCAAGCATTGGTCCCACGATTACATCTCCGATTGCGTATATATTCTCTAAATTCGTTTTAAATGATTTATCTGTTTTTATTCTTTTTCTATTATCTAATTCAACTCCTATTGCTTCTAAATTTAAGCCTTCAGTATTTGCTTTTCTGCCAACAGCGATTAAAACCACATCACAATCAAAGTTATTTTTTTTTCCATCTTTGTCCACAGTCGAAACTACTAACCCAGATTTATTTTTTTTGATTAATTCAACTTTATTTTGCATGTTAAATTTTATGCCTTGCTTCTTTAAAATTTTCATAAATTCTGAGGATATTTCTGTATCCATACCTGGAGTGATGTGATCTAAAAACTCTACCACTTGTACTTCAGAACCCAGTCTAGACCAAACTGATCCCATTTCTAATCCAATATAACCACCTCCTACAACAACCATTTTATTTGGAACTTTTTCAAGCTTTAATGCGCCTGTTGAAGAAACTATTTTTTGCTCATCAATTTCAATTCCTGGCAAAGAAGAAGCTACAGATCCTGTCGCTATTATTGTTTTTTCAGATTGTATAATGGTCTCTTTATTTTCATTATCTTTTATTAAAATTTCATTTTTAGACTTAAAGCTGCCATAACCTTTAAAATAAGTAACTTTATTTTTTTTAAACAAAAACTCGACTCCTTTTGTTAGAACGGTGACAGCTTTATCCTTGCTCTTCATCATTTTATCTAGGTTTAGCTTAACATCTCCTACCTCTATTCCTTTATTTGCTAAACTCTTAACTTTATGAAACTCTTCAGATAAATTTAGTAAACTCTTTGATGGTATACATCCAATATTTAAACAAGTGCCTCCTAAAGAACCTCTAGATTCTATACATGCTGTTTTTAATCCTAATTGAGAAAGTCTAATCGCACAAACGTATCCACCAGGTCCACCGCCAATAACTACTGCTTGAAATTTTTCTGCCATCTAAATATCCAAAAACAACCTTCTTGGGTCTTCTAAATTTTCCTTTATCATTTTTAGAAATGACACCGACTCTTTACCATCAATAATTCTATGATCGTACGATAAAGCTAGATACATTATTGGTCTTATTTTTATTTCTCCATCAACAACCATTGGTCTTTCTACTATATTGTGCATACCTAAAACTCCTGACTGTGGAAGATTTAATATTGGTGTTGAAAGCATAGACCCATAAACTCCACCATTGCTTATAGTAAATGTTCCCCCTTGAAGATCTTCTATCGCTAATTTTCCATCTCTAGCCTTTTCTGAAATTCCTTTAATATTTTTTTCTATATCAGCAAATGATAACTCATCTGCATTTCTTAATACTGGGACTACTAACCCTTTATCCGTTCCAACTGCAAAACTAATATTGTAATAATTTTTATAAACTATTTCTTCTCCATCAATTTCTGCATTTACTGTTGGAAAATTTTTTAGAGCAACAACGCATGCTTTTACAAAAAAAGACATAAATCCTAATTTTATCCCATAACGATTTTGAAAATCATCTTGATTTTCTTTTCTCATCTCCATAACGCTTGTCATATCAACTTCGTTGAATGTAGTAAGTAAAGCAGCATTTTCTTGTGCTTGTTTTAATCTTTTTGCAATTGTTTGTCTTAACCTAGTCATTTTAATTCTCTCTTCTTGACCGTATTTTATTTTTCTTTCGGAAGGAGGTGGGTTGACACCCATCAGGTTTATTAAGTCACCTTTTAAAATTCTACCATCTTTTCCTGAGCCTTTAACTTTATTAATATCAATTTTGTTCTCACTTACCATTTTTCTGACTGCAGGAGATAAAATTTCATCTTTCTTAGTTTCTTCAACTTGATTGGTTAATATAAGAGGTTCATCTAAATTTTCATTTTCTGTTATTTGTATTTCTGGCTTTTCTATTATTTTTGGTTCTGACAACTGTATCTCAGTATCTTTGACTTCTGTTTTTAATGATTTTGGCTCCTGATTATCATTTTTTATAGTGAGCGAACCATTAGTCGATATTGATCCTAATGTTGCACCAACTTCAACAACAGATCCATCTTTGGAATGAATTTTTTCTAATATACCTGAGGTAGGAGAAGGGACTTCTAAGTTTACTTTATCTGTTTCCAGCTCAACGATTGGTTCATCTGCTTCAACTGAGTCACCCTCATTTTTTAGCCATTTAGAGACTGTAGCTTCTACAATGCTCTCTCCAAGTACTGGGACTAAAATTTTCTCACTCATTATTATTTATTTAAAAACATTTTTAATAATTTCTTGTTGTTGAGAGATATGCCTTTTCATATATCCTGTTGCAGGTGATGCATCCGGACTCCTTCCAATATAAGAAACTTGATTATTATTAGCCTTAATATTATCTAATGTCCATTGGATATAATCTCTGACTGAAAACCAAGCTCCCATATTTTTTGGTTCTTCCTGACACCAATAAAACTGGGCAGTTTTGATGTAAGGTTTAAGTTCTTTTGCAAGAGCTTTAGCAGGAAAAGGATAAAGTTGCTCAATTCTATAAAAAACAACGTCGTCCTTTTTAAATTTTTCTCTAGCTTCAATTAAATCAAAATATATTTTACCTGAGCACAAAATTACTTTTTTTATTTCGTTTGATTTTTTTAATTTAATAAATCCTTTTGCTTTAGGATCAATGGCGTGATCCCATAAAACTCTGTGAAAAGAATTTTCTTTGCTAAAATCATTCAAATCAGACACACAAAATTTGTGACGTAATAAAGATTTGGGTGTCATTATTATCAAAGGTTTTCTAAAGTCTCTATGCATCTGTCTCCTTAGTGCGTGGAAATAATTTGCTGGCGAAGTACAATTCATTACTTGCATATTGTCATTTGAACATAATTGTAAAAATCTTTCTAATCTAGCCGATGAATGTTCTGGCCCTTGGCCTTCATATCCATGGGGTAATAACATGACCAAACCTGATGCTCTAGACCATTTTCTTTCTCCTGATGCAATAAATTGATCAATAACAACCTGGGCACCATTGGCAAAATCACCAAACTGAGCCTCCCATAATGTGAGGGTATTTGGTTCTACTAAACTATAACCATATTCAAAACCTAATACAGCCAATTCTGATAAGAAACTATCCACCACCTCGAAATTCTTTTGATTAGTTGATATGTTGTTAAGAGGCACATATCTTGAGTTGTCTAATTGATTTCTTAAAACTGAGTGTCTTTGACTAAATGTTCCTCTGCCAGTATCTTGGCCTACCAGTCTAACTGGATATCCCTCCTCTAACAACGAACCAAAAGCAAGCGACTCTGCAGTTGACCAATCAATTTTTTTTTCACTAGAAACAGACAGCTTCCTATTATCCAAAATTTTTGAGATGGTCTTATGAATATTTATTTCACTAGGGATTGTATTAATTTTACTAGAAATTTCTTTTAATTTATTAATATCATAACCAGTTACACCTCTTTTATCTTTGCCTTTTTCTGGTTTGTACCTAGACCAAGTACCTTCAAACCATTCGATTTTTTGCTTATAGTTCTTAGCATTTTTAAATTGATCGTCTAATAAATCTTTAAAATTTCTAATTTCACTGTTTAAATATTCTTTTGAAATAGAGCCTTCATTGACGAGCTTTTGACCATAAACTTTTATTGAGGATGGATGAGAACGAATTTTCTTATACATAAGAGGCTGGGTAAAAGAGGGTTCATCTCCCTCATTATGACCAAACCTTCTGTAACAAATTAAATCTATTACCACATCTCTATTAAATTTTAATCTAAAGTCCGTAGCTATTCTTGCAGCATAAACTACTGCCTCAGGGTCATCACCATTTACATGAATGATTGGCGCTTCCACCATTTTTGCTACATCCGAGGGATAAGGAGAAGATCTTGCAAATCTTGGGCTTGTTGTAAAACCTATTTGATTATTTATGATTATATGAATTGTTCCCCCCGTATTATGACCAGGTAAACCTGACATAGCGAAACATTCTGCTACAACCCCTTGCCCTGCAAAAGCTGCATCACCATGTATTAATATTGGAATTACTTTTTTTCTCTCCTTATCTTTATGAAAAAATTGTTTTGCTCTTGTTTGACCAAGAACAACTGGATTTACTGCTTCTAAATGTGAAGGGTTATCAGTCAAACTTACATGAACTAGATTTCCATCAAAATCTCTATTGGACGAGGCACCTAGATGATATTTAACATCCCCAGTGTCATCTTCTGAATCTGAATTAATCTCCCCCGCAAATTCATTAAATATTCTTTTGTATGACTTTTGCAGAACATTAGCCAATACATTTAATCTGCCTCTATGTGACATTCCGATTTTTACTTCTTTAATTTTTGATTGACCGCCGATTTTAATTATTTGTTCGAGGGCAGGAATTAAGCTCTCACCCCCATCAAGACCAAATCTTTTTGTACCAACATATTTTGTATGTAAGAATTTTTCAAAACCTTCAGCTTGTATTAATTTATTAAGGATTGCTTTTTTCCCATTTTGAGTAAAATTAAAATCGTCTGTTTTTTCAACTCTATCCCTAAACCATTTCCTCTCTGTAGGGTTGGAAATATGCATGAACTCATAGCCAATTGAACCACAATATTTTCCCCTTAAAAATTGAAGAATCTCTTTTATGTTTGAATATTTTTTATTAATCACTCCGTCTAAAAAAATTTTTTTTGAATAATCATCTTTACTAAATCCATACGACTCTGGATGAAGCTCTTCAAGATAATCTGATTTGAGCATTTCTAAAGGATCTAGCTTTGCAATAAGATGTCCTCTTTGTCTATAAGACCTTATCATAGCCACTGCCTTAATCGAATTTGCATTAGAATTTGTGATGTCTTCACCACTTGATTTATCAAATTGATTACTCTGTTCTTGATCTTTTTTTATAGAAATTTTTTGAGCAGGACTCCATGATGGGCCATTTAACTCGTTAACAATAACATCTAATTCTTCTCCAATTTCCTCGAAATATTTTCTCCAACTGTCTGGCAAATTAGGGTCATTAGAAACAAACTTTGTATACATTTCTTCTATGAAGGCACTATTTGATTTACTTAAAAATGCTGTTTTTTTAAATTCTAGATTTTTTGTTGATGACATTGTTAGGTTTAATATAGGCTTAGATAAAAATTTTTCAATTAGACAGTTTATTTAATAAAGTTTTTCCAATTATAGAAGGAGATTTAGCAACAGTTATTCCGGACTCTTCCATTTTTTTAATCTTATCTTCAGCTCCACCTTTTCCACCAGAAATAATTGCTCCTGCATGCCCCATTCTACGTCCAGGAGGGGCAGTTATTCCTGCAATAAATCCCACAATAGGTTTTTTAATTTTATGGCTTTTTACAAATTCTGATGCCTCTTCCTCTGCAGTACCCCCAATTTCTCCAATCATTAAAATAGATTGTGTTTCCTCATCCTTTAAAAATAAATCTAAGCAATCTATAAAATTTGTACCGTTGATTGGATCTCCACCAATACCAATACAAGTTGATTGACCAAGGCCATTTTCAGTAGTTTGAGCTACTGCCTCATAAGTTAGTGTACCTGATCTAGAAACGATACCAACTGAACCTCTTTTATGAATATTTCCAGGCATTATTCCAATTTTACATTCATCAGGAGTAATTATTCCTGGGCAGTTTGGACCGATAAGACGACTATTTGAGCTAGCCAGACTTTGTCTTACTTTAAGCATATCCTGAACTGGAATGCCTTCTGTTATACAAACTATAAGGTCTATAGATGCATCAATTGCTTCAATGATTGCAGCTGCTGCAAATTTTGCAGGAACATAGATCATAGTAGCGTCTGCACCTACCTCATTTTTTGCCTCTAATACTGTGTTGAAAACTGGTCTATCTAAATGTTTTTGGCCTCCTTTTTTAGGGGTTACTCCACCTACAAGATTTGTCCCGTACTTTATCGCTTGCTCTGAGTGAAAAGTGCCATGAGCTCCTGTAAAGCCTTGGCAAATAACTTTTGTATTTTTATTTACTAACACTGACATTTATTTTATAGCCTCAACAATTTTTTTGGCAGCATCATCTAAATTTTCTGCTGATATTAACTTCAAACCAGAATTATCAAGTATTTCTTTACCTTGCTTAAAGTTTGTGCCTGCAAGTCTAACCACTAAAGGGACGCTAATGTTTATTTCCTTGGCTGCATCTACTACCCCTTGTGCAAGTACATCACACCTCATAATCCCACCAAAAATATTAATTAAAACCCCTTTAACATTCTTATCAGAAAGAATAATTTTTAAAGCTGCAGAAACTTTTTCTTTTGATGCACCACCTCCTACATCCAGAAAATTAGCTGGCTCATTTCCATATAATTTTATTATATCCATTGTTGCCATTGCTAAACCTGCTCCATTGACCATACAGCCTATGCTTCCATCTAACTTTATATAAGCAAGGTCATGTTTGCTTGCCTCAATCTCTGTTGGATCTTCTTCATTAAGATCTCTAAGTTCAACAATTTCAGGATGTCTAAACAAGGCATTAGAGTCAAAATTTACTTTTGCATCTAAGCAAACTATTTTTTCTTCTTTAGTTAAAATCAAAGGATTTACTTCAACCATATTAGCATCTGTACTAATAAACATTTTATAAATTGATTTAATTAAAGTTATTGCTTGATTTTTTGTATCGTTATTTAAATTAAAAATTTTTATAATTTTTTCACAATCATTGTTTGAAATTTCCTCATTAATTTCAACTTTTGTAGTTAGAATTTTTTGTGGTGTTTTACTCGCTACTTCCTCAATATTCATACCTCCTTGATCACTTGATATGAAAGCAATTTTTGAGCTAGCTCTGTCAACAAGACAAGATAAATAAAATTCTTTTTCTATGTTTGAGGATTCTTCAACATATAATCTTTTAACCTCTCTTCCCTCTGGGCCTGTTTGATGAGTAATAAGTGTTTTTCCAAGTAGCTCTTTCGCTGCTACTTCTAACTCATCAATTGTATTTAAAATTTTTACCCCTCCAGCTTTTCCTCTTCCACCAGCATGTATTTGTGCTTTCAGAACGTATTTTTCAGTTTTAAGTAATTTTACTTTCTCAAGCAATTCCTCAACATTTAAAGCAAATATCCCTTCTGGAACTACTGCACCATATTTTTTTAAGATTTGTTTGGCTTGATGTTCGTGTATATTCATCTTTATTTGGAAAGATCAGTATCTATTTTTAATGCAGCTTCCCAAAGAGCTTTTACAGCATCTATTGAATGCATAAACTCTTTTTTCTCATTATCATCTAAACTAACTTCCTCAATTTTTTCAACACCACCTTTTCCAATTACAACGGGCACTCCAGCGTAAACATTATTTACATTGTACTCTCCATTTAATTGAGCTGCACAAGGTAATAATTTTTTCTGATCATTTAAATATGCTTCAGCCATTTGAACACCAGAAGCCGCAGGTGCATAGAACGCTGAACCTTTCTCTAAAAACTTAACTATTTCAGCTCCACCATCTCTTGTTCGTTGATTTATTTCCTCAAGTCTTTCTTGAGATATTTTTCCTTCTTTAACTAAATCTAGTAAAGGTTTTCCAGAAACTTTTGTAAATCTTGGCATTGGAACCATAGTATCTCCATGTCCACCCATTACCATTGCATCAATTTCTTTTACAGGAACATTTAGCTCTAATGATAAAAATAATTTAAATCGTGAACTGTCCAAAATTCCTGCCATACCTACAATTTTATTAGCAGGTAGACCAGAGAATTTTTGAAGAGCCATGACCATGACGTCTAATGGATTAGTAATGCATATTATAAATGCGTTGGGAGCATTTTCTTTTATTCCATTAGCTACTTGTTTGATAATTTTTAAATTTATACCTAGTAGATCATCTCTACTCATTCCTGGTTTTCTTGGCACTCCTGCTGTAATAATGATTACATCTGAATCTTTAATATCTTTATAATCGTCAGTTCCAAAAAATTTTACATTAAAACCGTCAACTGATGAAGATTGAGCTATATCTAATGCTTTTCCTTTTGCTATACCACTTGCTACATCAAATAACACCACTTCATTTGCTAATTCTTTTGTGCCAATCAGGTGAGCAAGTGTTCCACCAATTTGGCCCGCACCAATCAAAGATATTTTTGTCATTATTTTCCTTTTATTTCATTGTTGGCATTACAAATTCGGCATTTGAACGGATACCTGAAGGCCATCTAGATGTAACTGTTTTAAGTTTTGTATAAAATTTTATTCCTTCCATGCCATGCATTGCACTATCTCCAAATAAAGATCTTTTCCAACCCCCAAAACTATGAAAGGCCATCGGAACAGGTATAGGAACGTTAATACCGACCATACCTACCTGAATTTTGCTAGCAAATGTTCTTCCAGCATCTCCATCTCTAGTATAAATACTAACACCATTTCCATATTCGTGGTCGTTAATTAATTTTGCAGCCTCCTCAAAAGTTTTAACTCTAACAACTGACAATACTGGACCAAATATTTCTTCTTTATATATTCTCATATCTTTATTAACATGATCAAATAAACATCCACCAATATAAAATCCATTTTCATAACCTTGAAGTTTGAGACCTCTTCCATCTACAATTAATTTAGCACCCTCTTTAACGCCTATATCTACATATCCTTTAACTCTTTCTAGATGTTCTTTTGTTACTAAAGGACCCATTTCAGATGATTTATCCATTCCAGGACCAACTTTTAAAGCCTCAGCCTTTTTAGATAATCTTGAGACAAGCTCATCTCCAATATCTCCAACAGCCACTGCAACTGATTGGGCCATACATCTTTCACCAGCAGAGCCATAAGCTGCACCCATTAAACCATTAACTGCACCATCTAAATCACAGTCTGGCATTACTACCAAATGATTTTTAGCACCGCCTAGTGCTTGGACTCTCTTTTCATTTTTTGCTGAATTTTCATAAATATATTTTGCTATTGGAGTTGAGCCTACAAAACTTACTGCTTTAACATCTGAGTCCTCTAATATTGCATCTACAATTTCTTTGTCACCATTCACTACATTAAACACACCGTCTGGAAGACCAGCTTCTGTAAGCAATTGAGCTAACATAATAGAGCATGAAGGATCTTTTTCGGATGGCTTTAAGATAAAAGTATTTCCGCATGCGATTGCAATTGGAAACATCCACATTGGAACCATGGCAGGAAAATTAAATGGAGTAATGCCTGCAACTACCCCTAAAGGCTGTCTCATTGACCAACTATCAACATTTGTTCCAACATTTTCGGAAAATTCTCCTTTAAGTAGGTGAGGTATTCCACAAGCGAATTCAACAACCTCAAGTCCTCTTGTCAAAGAGCCTTTGGCATCTTCAAAAACTTTTCCATGTTCAGAAACAATTAGTTTTGTCAACTCATCAGAATTTTTTTCAATTAATTCTTTAAATTTAAACATTACTCTTGCTCTCTGAAGAGCAGGTTTTAATGCCCATGTTTCAAAAGCTTTTTTTGCTATTTCAACTACTTTATCTAAATCTGATTTTGAAGCTAATTTAACTTCAGATCCTTGTTCACCAGTAGCTGGATTAAAAACTTTACCTTTCCTATCAGAAGATCCTGAAAATAATTTTCCGTCAACAAAGTGTTCAATTAATCTCATGAGTAGGATCTTTTAAAACAAAAATACTTATTAGTCTATTTAAACATTAGCTGTAGCTAACATTTTCTTGATTTCAGCAATTGCTTTTGCTGGATTTAGACCTTTTGGACAAGCACTTGTGCAATTCAATATGGTATGACATCTATAAAGTTTTAACTCATCTGCAACTTTTTTTAACCTTTCTTCTCTTTCTTCATCTCTACTATCTACAATCCACCTATACGCTTGTAAAAGAACCGCTGGGCCTAAGTATTTATCACCATTCCACCAATAGCTTGGGCAAGAGGTAGAACAACAAGCACACATAATACATTCATAAGCACCATCTAATTTTTTTCTATCTTCTTTAGATTGTATAATTTCAGTTGTCTCTGATTTAGAATTTGATTTTAACCAGGGTTCAATGGATTTATATTGCTTATACAAACCATCTAAATCACCTATTAAGTCTTTTTTAACTTTTAAATGAGGCAAAGGGTAAATATCAATATCTCCCGTAATTTCTGAGTGAGGTGTGGTACAGGCTAAGCCATTTTTACCACCCATATTCATTGCACAAGAACCACACACTCCATGTGCACATGATCTTCGATAAGCGATGGTTGGATCAATCTCATTTTTAATTTTATTAAGGATGTCCAAAACTTTTGATGGGCAATTGTCCATATCAACTTCATAGGTATCAATTCTAGGATTTTCACCTGAGGAAGGATCCCATCTATAAATATTGACTTTTTTTAAATTTTTTGAACCTGTTTTATCTTTAAAGTATTTACCTTTTTTTACTTTGGAGTTTTCTGGTAAATTTATTTGTACCATTAATAAACCCGTTCTTGCGGGGGAAAGTACTGTACTTCATTCGTTAGTGTTGATTTATGCACGTCTCTATAGCTTATTTTTGTTTCTTTACCATTACACCAAGCAAGAGTATGTTGCATGAATTTTTGGTCATCTCTCTTAGGAAAATCCTCTCTTGCGTGAGCTCCTCTGCTCTCTTTTCTATGGTATGCAGAGTCGACTGTGGCGACTGCTTGTCTTATCAAATTGTCGAACTCTAAAGTTTCAACTAGATCAGTATTAAATATCAATGATTTATCCTTAACAGATAAAGAGCCTAGCCCATCATAAGTTTTTCTTATTTCTTCAACTCCTTCTTTAAGTGTTTTTTCTGTTCTAAAAACTGCGCATTTAGATTGCATTGTTTTTTGCATTGACAATCTTAATTCTGCAGTTCCTTTATCTCCATCTGCATTTCTTATTTTATCAAATCTATCAAGGCATTTTTCTGTCTCTGACTCTCCGATTTCCTCATGTGGGGTTCCTGGTTTAACCAGCTCTGCCGCTCTTTTTGCAGCAGCTCTTCCAAAAACTACGAGATCAATTAAAGAGTTAGATCCTAGTCTATTTGCACCATGAACTGAAACACACGCTGCCTCTCCTATAGCCATTAATCCAGGAACAGTTTTTTCAGAACCATTTACTGTTAAAACTTCACCCTTATAGTTGGTTGGAATACCTCCCATGTTATAGTGAACAGTGGGCACAACTGGAATTGGATCTTTGGTTACGTCAACATTGGCAAATAATCTTGCAGCATCTGTTATACCCGGCAATCTACTTTCTATAATATCTTTATCTAAATGATTTAAATTAAGATGAACATGATCCTTATCTTTTCCAACTCCTCTTCCTTCGTTGATTTCAATCGACATTGATCTACTAACAACATCTCTAGATGCTAAATCTTTGGCGTTAGGTGCATATCTTTCCATAAATCTTTCACCTTTAGAATTTGTTAGGTATCCACCTTCACCTCTTGCTCCTTCTGTTATTAATGTACCATGGCCATATATTCCAGTCGGATGAAACTGTACAAATTCCATATCTTGTAATGGAAGCCCTGCTCTTAAAACCATAGCATTTCCATCACCTGTGCAAGTATGTGCAGATGTAGCTGAATAATAAACTTTACCATAACCACCTGTAGCAATAATTACAGAGTGAGCTCTAAACCTGTGAATAGTCCCATCATTTAAGTTCCATGCTATTAAACCTTTACACTCGCCGTCCTTCATTAATAAGTCTAATGCAAAATACTCTATAAAAAATTCTGTCTTATGTTTTAAAGCTTGACCATATAAAGTATGTAAAATTGCATGACCAGTTCTGTCTGCAGCTGCACAAGTTCTTTGGACAATCCCATTACCGTAATTTTTAGTCATACCACCAAATGGTCTTTGATAAATTTTTCCATCGTCAGTCCTACTAAAAGGAACACCATATTTTTCTAATTCAATAACTGCCTTAGGTGCTTCTTTGCATAAATACTCGATGCTATCTTGATCTCCTAACCAATCAGCTCCTTTTACAGTATCATACATGTGCCAACGCCAATCATCCTCACCCATATTTCCTAGAGCAGCAGAAATTCCACCTTGAGCGGCTGAGGTGTGACTTCTAGTTGGAAATACTTTTGAGATACATGCGGTTTTTAATCCTGCTTCACTAAGGCCAACAGCAGCTCTTAAACCAGATCCTCCAGCTCCCAAAACTACCACGTCATATTCATGATCTATTATTTTATATGAACTCATAATCTAAAAATTAATATAATTGTAATTAAAGGAATTACCACTGCAGATGCATATAAAAGTCTATTTGCGACATTTTTGATTTTATCATTCTCTATATAATCCTCAAAAACCTCACTAATACTCAATGAAGAAAAAAAATATGCATTTATGATAAAGATACTAAATAAAAATTTAGATAATGGTATTGAAAAAAAACTAACCATTGTGAGATAATCTTGATCATAAATTTTTATAAAATTTATAATAAACCACAACATTAATGGAATCAGTATTACTCCACTGATTTTTAGAAATATCCATTTTCTAGTTGCATTGATCATTCTACAAAAAAAATTTTCCAATTAAATAAAAAAATACAGTCAAAACTACTGAACCGAATATAACTATTACACCAGTTACATTAGTTGTTTTAATTTCAAATCCATATCCTAAATCCATAATTAAATGTCTTATCTCACTTAAAATTTGAAAAGAAAAAGACCAAGTAATTCCAAGAATTGCAAATTTACCTAAAAGGGAACTCATAAAAAATTTTATCATTTCATAATTATTTTCTCCAAGGATAAGAAGAGAAGCGATTAGACAGATAAAAGTAATTGCAACTATATTAATTATTCCTGTTATTCTGTGAGAGATGGATACTAGTGAAGAAATATGCCATTTATAAATTTGAATATGGGGAGATAGCGGTTCTTTATTTTGCATAAAAATCATTCTTAATTAATCTTTCGGCTATTTCTACTGCATTCAAAGCCGCGCCTCTTAAAAGATTATCAGAAACAATCCAAAGATTTAATCCATTTTCAATTGTTTTATCTTCTCTTATTCTTGATATAAATGTCTCATCTTTTCCTTCGGCCTCTAAAGGAGTTATATAACCTCCATCTAATCTTTCATCTATTACTTTACAGCCTTCAAAATTATTTAATGCTTCTCTAACTTTAGCTAAAGTAAATGGCTTTTCGAATTGTAAATTTACCGACTCAGAATGCGAAATAGATATTGGTAATCTTACACATGTTGCTGTTAGATCAATTTTATCATCTAAAATTTTTTTTGTTTCATAACTCATTTTTAATTCTTCTTTTGTGTAACCATCGTCAGAGAAAACATCAATATGCGGAATAGCGTTAAAAGCAATTTGTTTTGTAAAGTTTTTTGGATCAATTTTTTCTCCATCTATCGCAAACTTTGTTTGTTCAATCAGCTCGTCCATAGGTGCTTTTCCACCTCCTGAAACTGATTGGTAAGTAGAGACAACTACTCTTTTGATTGTAAATAAATCATGCAAAGGCTTTAAGGCAATTACTAATTGTGCAGTTGAGCAATTAGGATTTGCAATAATGTTTTTTTTTATATTGTTTAAATCCTTAGAATTTACTTGTGGAACTATCAAAGGAACTTCTGGATCCATTCTAAAAAAACTTGAATTGTCTATGACAAATGAATTTTTTGAAGCTTTTTTTGCAAATTTTTCAGATATTTTTCTACCGGCTGCAAAAAAAGTAATCTTAGTTTTTGAAAAATCAAAATTATCTAAATCTACTACCTCATGTTCTTTACCCCTAAATTTAATTTTTATTCCTAAACTTTTTGATGAGGCGACTAAATATAGATTCCCTATTTTAAATTCTTTTTTTTCAAGAACCTCTAAGATTTTCCTGCCAACATTTCCTGTTGCACCCACAATTGCTATATTCATATTAACGTTTATTTTTATACTAAATGAAGGGTAAATCGCAAATTGTTCCTACAAATATTTTTTCGTTAATATCTATTTTAAATTGAGTTTTACCATCCCAATAAGGTTTGTTTATCATAGCTATACCAATAACTTTATCAAACGTTGGGGAATATGCAGCTGATCGAACATAGCCTACAATTTTATCATTATCATCAAAAAGTGTCTTTTCACAATACATGTCGATTTTATCATGATCAATTTTTACTCCCATTAACTTTCTTGATACACCTTCTTTTTTTATTTTTTTTAATTTTTCTTTACCTAAAAAATTAATTTCATTATCTAAATTTATAAACTTATCAAAATTTGCTTCATAGGGGTTGTCTCTGTTATCAAAATCATTTCCATAAGACAATAGTGCAGATTCTATTCTCTCAATCAAATTAGGACACCCTGCTTTTACATTAAATTCTGATCCATATTCAAAAAGATAATCGTATAAATCTTGACCAGCTAAATTGTCTTCTACATAAATCTCAAAACCACTTTGTTTCGACCAACCTGATCTAGCAATAAAATATCTTTTTTCATTAAATTCATAATATTTAAAATTAAAAAATTTTAATTGTCTTATTTCATCGCCGAATAATTTTGCCATTAAATCATCTGAGGAAGGACCTTGAACAGCCAATATATTTACATTTGGTTCTTTAATTTCAACATCAAATTTATTTCCTGCGGCAAGTCCTTTTGCAAAAAAAATTACATCAGAATCAGCAATTGATAACCACCACCTATCCTCTGCTAACTTATTTATAATTGGATCATTTACTAAAAAACCTTGATCATCAATTAGTGGTGCATAATAACATCTCCCTACTTTTGATTTAGATAAATCCCTACATGTCATTAATTGAACTAATTGTGCAGAATCTTTACCTGAAATTTCAACTTGTCTTTCTGCAGCTACATCCCATACTTGAACAAACTTTTTCAAATGATGATAGTCAGATTCTAGAGACTTAAATGATGCAGGTAAAAGCATATGGTTATAGACTGTGTAGCTACTTACACCATGGGTCTCAATCCTGTCAGTATAAGGTGTGCTTCTCAATCTTCTAGACTTCACAATTGGAAAATTTTTCATTTTTTTTAAATTTTTTATTCTTTTCTCTTATTTCAAATGCTTTTTCAATCATAATCATGAGTGCACATCGGGAATTGACACTTTTATTTTGAGTGTCAAAGATCAACTGGATAGCTAGAATTTTTTTCTTAATTCAAACTTTTGAATTTTTCCTGTTGACGTTTTTGGTAATTCACAGAAAATCACCTCTTTTGGAACTTTAAAACCTGCTAAAGTTTCCTTACAAAAATCAATCAGATCTTTGCCGCTAACAGGCTTATCTTTAACCATTTCAATAAATGCGCATGGAACTTCGCCCCATTTTTCATCAGGTTTTGCAACTACAGCAGCAATAGATACGGATGGATGTTTAGATAATGTATTTTCTATCTCTATTGAGGATATATTCTCTCCTCCTGAAATAATAATATCCTTTGATCTATCTTGTATTTTTACATATCCATCAGGGTGTATTACAGCTAAATCACCTGAATGAAACCACCCACCTGCCATTGCTTTGTCAGTTGCATCTTTATCTTTAAAATAACCTTTCATGACCACATTACCTCTAAGCATAATTTCTCCAATTGTCTTTCCATCTTTTGGAACTTCTTTCATGGTCTCAGGATCCATTATGGTTGCACCTTCTAAATTAGGATACCTTACTCCTTGTCTCGCTTTTATTTCGTTTTGTTTATCCTCATCAAACTTACTCCATTCGTCATTCCAAGCACATTGAGTAACATGACCATAAGTCTCTGTTAAACCATATACATGCATAACCTCAAAACCTAATTCTTTCATCTTTTTAAAAATAATACTTGGTGGTGGAGCACCAGCAGTTAAAACATGAACCTTATGTTTTAATTTTTTTCTATCACTTTCAGGAGCACCTGTAATCATATTTAATATGATTGGAGCACCACCAAAATGTGTAACATTATATTTTTCTATTAATTCAAAAATTTTTTTAATATCAATATTTCTAAGACATATTGTTCTACCATTTAACATTGGTACTGTCCAAGGGTAACACCAACCATTACAGTGGAACATAGGAACTATTGTTAAAAAATTTAATCTATTTGGCATATTCCATGCTACAGCGCTTCCTGTTGACATTAAGTAAGATCCTCTATGATGATACACCACCCCCTTAGGATTTCCTGTAGTCCCTGAAGTATAACTTAAAGATATAGCTTGCCACTCGTCTTCTGGCTTTTTCCAAATATAGTCATCATCACCTGTGCTTAAAAAACTTTCATATTCTAAATCTCCAATTTTTCCTAATTTAGACTGGTCGGCAAACTTATCCTGGATATCAATTATAATAATCTTTTTGTCTAATTGATTAAGAGCTTTTTTTACTTCAAGATGAAGTTGTCTGTCTACAACTAATACCTTAGCGTCACTATGCTTTAAGATATATGAAATAGTATTGGCGTCTAATCTAATATTAATTGTGTTTAATACAGCGCCACTCATAGGAACTGAATAATGTGCTTCAAAAATTTCTGGTGTATTAAAAGCTAAAAATGATACCGTATCACCTTTTTTTATACCAATCTTATCCAACGCACTAGCAAATTTAATTGCTCTTTTGTAAACCTCACTCCAAGTATATTTTCGATCCTCATAAACGATTGCCTCATAATTAGGATAAATATCCTTAGCTCTCTCTAAGAAAGACAAAGGGGTTAATGGAACATAATTTGCTTTGTTTTTATCTAAATTTGTATCGTAATGACTCATTTTAACTAAATTTGAAATTCATTATATTTGAACTCCCTGAAATAGCAGATTTATGATGCAGTTCAGCTCGAGGCAAAACCTTGTCAAAATAAAATTTTGCTGTATCTATTTTATCCTCATAAAATTTTTTATTTTCATCGAAATTTTTAAAGCTTACCTCCAAAACTTTAATCCAAGCATAAGCGACGGACACGTAACCAAGTGTTTTTAAGTAATCATTTGCACCTGCACTAACATCATCTTTGTCTGTTTTTGCTTTCTCAATGGTCCATTCACTAAATCTAGATAAAATATCTAAATAATACCCAAATTTCACAATAAATGGCTTAATTCTATCATCGTTAGAATTAGTCTCAGATTTAATTAAATCTAAAAAATTTTTGATTATATTTCCATTTTTATTTGATAGCTTTCTAAAGACTAGATCTGCTGCTTGAACCGAATTAGTGCCTTCATAAATTGGTGTAATTCTATTATCTCTATATAATTGTTCAATTCCCTGATCTTTTGTATAACCATATCCTCCGAAAATCTGCATTGCATCATTTGTTATTTCCATGCCTAAATCTGTAAATAACGATTTAACTACAGGAGTCATTAAGGAGACATAATCAGACGCTTCCTGTCGAATTTTTTCATCTGGATGATTTAAGCTAACCTCAGTTTGCTGAGATAACCAAAAACATAAAGCCCGTTCTCCCTCTATTATTGATTTCATATTCAACAATGATTTTCTGATATCGGCATGCTCAATAATAAAATCTGCACCATTTGATGATTGAGTATTATTAGTTTTTCCTTGTTTTCTCTCTTTTGCATAAGCTAGTGAATTTTGATAAGCAATTTCTGAAATACCTAACCCTTGAATACCAACAACAATTCTTTCCAAATTCATCATTGTAAACATAGCACTTAAACCTTTATCTTTTTTTCCAATCATATAACCAGTTGCGCCATCAAAGTTAAGTACACATGTTGCAGAGCCTTTGATCCCCATTTTACTTTCTATCGATCCTGTTGATATTCCATTTCTAGGACCTACACTTCCATCATCATTAACTTTAAACTTTGGTACCAAAAATAAACTTATTCCTTTTGTTCCTGCAGGAGAATCCGTAGCTCTAGCAATTACTAAATGAATAATGTTTTCTGTAAGATCTTGATCACCAGAGGTAATGAATATTTTTTGACCACTAAGTTTATATGTTCCATCAGTTTGTTTTTCAGCTTTAGTTTTCAGAAGTCCTAAGTCAGTTCCACAAATTGGCTCAGTTAAACACATCGTACCACTCCACTTACCTTCAACTATTTTTGGTAGATATTTGTTTTTTATTTCTTCTGAAGCATGATGATGAATACAATTATACGCACCAATACTTAGTTCACTATAAAGTTTAAACGATAAACTCGCTGAGGAAAGCATCTCATCAAAAAACGCGCTAACAGTTTTTGGCATCCCTTGACCACCATATTTTGGATCACAGGATAGCGATGTCCAACCATCTTGAATATATTTCTGATATGCCTCTTTATACCCAGGAGGGGTTCTTACAACTCCATTTTCTAAAACTGCAGGATTTTCGTCTCCAACTTTAGCAAGTGGTAAAATTATATTTTGATTAATTTTAGCTGCTTCCTCTAAAATATCTTTAACGAGGTCTACACTGACTTCTTTATATTTTTCTAGTTCATTATAATTTTTATTGTCTCTTAATTTCTCAAAAAGAAACATCATGTCTTCTACTGGTGCAGTATAGCTTGGCATTAAATTAGTTTAAGATAATTAATGAATTATTGCAATTTTGAAATTATCGCATCACCCATTTGAGAGGTAGAAACCTCTTTCATTTTATCCGATAAAATATCCCTTGTTCTTAAGCCATCATTTAACACATCTTGAACAGCTTGTTCTAAAGCTCCAGCTTCTTTATCTAGGTCCAGGGAATATCTCAAAGCCATTGCAAAACTTAATATAGTAGCAATCGGGTTCGCTATCCCTTTTCCTGCTATATCTGGAGCCGATCCATGAATTGGTTCATACATAGCTCTCATTTCACCATCTTTATTTTTTGCACCTAATGATGCTGAAGGTAAAAGTCCTAAAGATCCAGTCAGCATCGAAGCTTGATCAGATAACATATCTCCAAATAAATTATCAGTAACAATCACATCAAATTGTTTTGGATTTCTTAACAATTGCATCGCACAATTATCAGCAAGCATATGACTTAATTCTACATCCTTATATTCTTTTTCATGTAAAGCTTGAACCTCTTCTTTCCAAAGTTGTCCTGCCTCCATTACATTAGATTTTTCACACGACGTAACTTTATTTAATCTTTTCTTTGCTAAATCAAAAGCAACCTTAGCTACTCTTATTATTTCACTGCTAGTGTAAGTATGAGTATTAATTCCTTTTCTTTCTCCATTTTCGACTGGCTTAATTCCTCTTGGTTCGCCAAAATATATTCCACCTGTAAGTTCTCTTACAATCATTATATCTAAACCTGAAACAATTTCTGGTTTTAAAGTAGAAGCATCAACTAATTGTTTAAAACATATTGCGGGTCTAAGATTAGCAAATAACTTCAGCTCTTTTCTAAGTTTTAATAATGCTCTTTCAGGTTTTTTTGAAAACTCAACGTTGTCCCATTTAGGTCCTCCAACTGCTCCTAGCATTACAACTGCACTTTCTAATGCTTTATAAAATACTTCATCTGTAATAGGAGTGCCATGTTTATCAAAAGAACAACCTCCAGCAAGATCTTCGTCTATTTCAAAATCAAGAGATTTTTTATCGTTAAACCAATTAATTATTTTTTTCACTTCGCCAATAACTTCAGGTCCAATTCCATCACCTGGTAGCAACAAAATTTTTCTTTTTTTGACTTTAATCATTAAAAATCCAGGACTTTCTAATTTTTAAATTATTTTCAAAAGTTTTAATCTTTTCTGATTTTTTTAAAGATAAAGCTATGTCATCTAACCCTTCTAACAAGCATTTTTTTTTAAATGGGTCTATTTCAAAATTAATTTTACTATTTCCATAAACAATCTTTTCTTCACTTAGATCAATTGAAATTTCTTCTTTTCTGTTTGCATATTCTGACAGCTCTTTGATTTTTTCATCATCAAGAATAATTGGCAAGATTCCATTTTTAAAACAATTGCTATAAAAAATATCAGCAAAACTAGAACTAATAACACAAGTAATCCCAAAATCTAGTAATGCCCATGGGGCATGTTCTCTTGAAGAACCACACCCAAAGTTCTTTCCAGCTATTAAAATTTTCGATTTATTAAAAGGATTTTTATTTAAAACAAAGTTGTTAATTTCATTTCCATTGTCATCATATCTCATCTCAAAAAATAAGTTTTTGCCAAGACCAGTTCTTTTAATAGTTTTTAAAAATTGTTTTGGAATTATCATATCTGTATCAATATTGACAATTGGTAAGTAAGCAGGAATACTTTTTAATGTATTAAATTTTTGCATTTTAATTTTGATACTTTCTAACATCATCAAGGTTTCCGGAAATAGCAGCTGCAGCTGCCATACCTGGACTTACTAAATGAGTTCTACCACCTCTACCCTGTCTGCCTTCAAAATTTCTATTTGATGTCGATGCACATCTTTCTTGTGGTTTTAATTTATCCGCATTCATAGCTAAACACATTGAACATCCTGGTTCTCTCCATTCAAAACCAGAATTAACAAAAATTTTATCCAATCCTTCTTGCTCTGCTTGTTCTTTTACTAAACCTGAGCCAGGAACAACCATAGCATGAACATGAGCAGCTATCTTTTTATCTTTTAAAATTTTTGCAGCTTCTCTTAAATCTTCTATTCTTCCATTGGTACAGCTTCCTATAAATACTTTGTCTATCTTAATATCTTTTGCTGCCATGTTGGGTTTTAAGCCCATATAATTCAAAGATCTCTCTAAAGAATTTTTTCTATCCTCGTCTTTTTCATTTAGAGGATTTGGAACCTTTCCATCTATTGTAATTACGTCTTGAGGGGATGTTCCCCAAGTAATCATTGGTAAGATTTCTTCTGCTTTAAGATTTATTTCTTTATCAAATTTAGCGCCGTCATCTGTTCTCAATTTTTTCCAATATTCTATAGCTTTATCCCAAGCTTCGCCTTTTGGAGACATTGGTTTGCCCTCTAAATATTTAAATATCTTTTCATCAGGTGCTATCAATCCTGCTCTTGCACCTCCCTCAATAGTCATATTGCAAATAGTCATTCTTTGCTCAACACTTAAAGATCTAATTAAGTCACCTGCATATTCTATTACACAGCCTGTTCCACCAGCGGTACCAATTTTTCCAATTATTTGAAGAATTACATCTTTAGAAGTAACTCCTAACGGTAGTTTACCGTCAACATTTACTCTAAAATTTTTTGCTTTTTTTTGAACTAAAGTTTGGGTTGCTAATACATGTTCTACCTCTGATGTCCCAATTCCAAATGCTAAGGAACCAAATGCACCGTGTGTCGCTGTATGACTATCACCACAAACAATCACTGTTCCAGGTTGAGTGAAACCTTGCTCTGGTCCAATTATATGTACGATGCCCTGTCTTTTATCTCCCATCCCAAATAATTGAATCCCAAATTCTTTGCAATTTGATTCTAAGGTATCAACTTGTATTTTAGACTCTTCATCTGAAATGCCTTTTGATCTATCAGTTGTTGGAACGTTGTGGTCTGCAACCGCAAGTGTTAATTTTGGATGTCTTACTGTGCGGTTAGAGTTTCTTAGTCCTTCAAACGCTTGAGGACTTGTGACCTCATGAACTAAATGTCTATCAACAAATATTAAGGCTGTGCCATCATCTTGTTGATCAACCAAGTGATCGTTCCAAATTTTATCGTAAAGAGTATTGGGCATTGAAAAAAAAATTATTTTTTTTCTATTGGGTTTTCAAGTTTTTTTTCAACTTTAGTTTCGCCAATAGAAGCCTCTTTTTGAGGTTCTTTTTTAGCCAATCCGTTATCTTTAACCTCTGGAGTGCTAGGATTCTCTGTTTTAGACACAATTTCGGTTTCTTGTATTGCTGGAGCTAAATTTTCCTCGTTCACTTTTTCTGGTTTTACATCGATATCGATACCGATTTTTTTTCTAATTTTCTCTGCTATTCTTGCGGATTTACCAGTTCTATCTCTTAAATAATAAAGTTTAGCCCGTCTTACCTTTCCTGACCGGATAACTTTAATTGAGTCAATTACAGTTCCATATAATGGAAAAGTTCTCTCAACACCTTCTCCGAAAGAAATTTTTCTTACTGTAAAGGACGAATTTAGGTCTCTATTTTTTTTAGCAATACAGACACCTTCAAAATACTGGATACGCTCTTTTTTACCTTCTGTAATTCTAACACCAACCTTAACAACATCCCCAGGAAAAAAATCAGGGATTTTTTTTTCTGATAAAATTTTTTTGATGTTGTGTCGATTTATCTCTTCAATGGTTTTCATTTCAATACTTAACAAATTAGTCTTTCTTATATTTATGCCACAAATCTGGTCTTCGGACGCGTGTTATAGCCTCAGATTGAGATAAACGCCAGTCTTTAATTTTACTGTGATCTCCAGATAATAACACCTCTGGAACAGATTTTTCCTCCCAAATTTGTGGTTTTGTATATTGCGGATACTCTAAAAGACCATTTTCAAAGGTTTCGTCCATTGAGGATTTTTCGTTGCCTAAAACACCAGGTAGAAGTCGTAAAATACTATCAAGAACTACTAATGCAGCAGTTTCACCTCCAGACAAAATATAATCTCCAACGCTTATTTCTTCAATATTTCTTGTGTTTAATACTCTTTCATCAACTCCTTCAAAGTGGCCACATATCAATGCTACTGATTTTTCTTTTGATAAATCTTGAGCAAGTTTTTGATCAAATTTTTTTCCTTTTGGTGAAAGATAAAAAACTCTCTCTCCCGTCTCAATATTTTGATCGATTGATTTAGCTAAAACATCCGGTTTGATTAGCATCCCTGTTCCACCACCATATGGATTATCATCAACTGTTTTGTGTTTATCATTTGCTGAGTCTCTAATATTTATTACTTTTAAATCCCATAATTTATTAAATAAAGCTTTTCCGTAAAGACCTTTAGACAATGGTCCAGGGAAAACTTCTGGATAAAGAGTGAATACTTGAGCTTGAAACATATACAAAATTTATATTATTTTTTTTCTGCTTTTGGAGCTTCTTCCTTTTTAGCTTCTGCTGCTGGTGCTGCATCTGCTTTTGGAGCTTCTTCAGATCCTTCTTTTTTTCTATCTTTCTTTGGAACTGCTTTTTGAGGATTATTTCCATTTGCAGGCATAGGCATTAATTCATTTTCGCCTAAAATTCTTGCTACTCTTGTTGTTGGTTGTGCACCTTGACCTAACCAATACTTGATTCTTTCAGCCTCAAGTCCAATTCTCTCTTTTTTCTCTTTAGGAAGTAAGGGATTAAAAAAACCTACTTTTTCAATAAATCTTCCATCTCTTGCAAAACGACTATCTGCTACAACAAGTTTGTAAACAGGTCTCTTTTTAGTTCCACCTCTTGATAACCTTAACTTAAGCATTCATTCTCCTTTATTTATTTTAATTGATTAAATAATTCTGGTGGTATTCCTTTATCAGACATACCTTTCAAATTTCCCCTGGACATTTTTTTCATCATTTCAGACATCATTTTAAATTGCTTTAGCAATTTATTGATAGTGGCCGGATCAGTTCCAGAACCATTAGCAATTCTTTTTTTTCTAGAACCATCAATTATTTTTGGGTTCTCTCTTTCTTTTTTTGTCATAGATAAAATTATTGCTTCATTTTTTGTAATTACACTCTCATCTATACCTGCTGCATCCATTTGTGATTTAACTTTAGATACACCTGGCATAAAAGACATTACTCCTTCTATTCCACCCATTTTTTTCATTTGTCTTAATTGGGTTAAATAATCTTGCATTGAAAATTGTCCTTTTTTTAAATTTTCTTCAGCCTTTCTAATATTTTCTTCGCCAAGATCTTGAGCTGCTTTTTCCACAAGAGATACAATATCTCCCATACCCAAAATTCTATTCGCAATTCTATCTGGGTGAAACACTTCAAGATTTTCAATTTTTTCACCTACTCCTAAAAATTTTATAGGAACTTGAGAAACAAATTTCATACTTACAGCTGCTCCACCTCTGGCATCACCATCTGCTCTTGTTAAAATTATTCCTGAGAGATTTACAGTATTTTTAAATTCTTTTGCGACTGACGCTGCCACTTGTCCAGTAAGTGAGTCTGCAACTAAAAAAGTTTCTGCAGGATTTATAGTATTTTCAATTTGTTTTATTTCACTCATCATTTGTAAATCAATCTGCGTTCTGCCTGCGGTATCAAATAATATAATGTCAGCACCACTTAAATTAGCTGCGCTTATGGCTCTTTGACAAATGTCTGCAGGTTTCTGTCCTTCGATTATTGGAAGAGTTAATATATTATTTTGCTCCCCTAAAGATTTTAGTTGTTCCTGAGCCGCTGGTCTATAAATATCCAAACTAACCATCATTACCTTTTTCTTTTTTGTACCCTCTAAATACCTTGCAAGTTTAGCGGTTGTAGTTGTTTTACCAGAGCCCTGTAATCCAACTAGCATTATCGGCACTGGTGGAACTGCATTAAGATTTACATCATTGTTCTTTTCACCAAGCAAACTTACTAATTCATCATAAACAATCTTAACCACCATATCTCCAGGTGATGTAGATCTAATTATTTCTTGTCCTAAAGCTTTTGGCTTAACTTTTTCAATAAATTCTTTAGCTACGTCTAAAGATACATCTGCTTCAAGGAGCGCTTGCCTAATACCTCTCAAACCTTCATCAACTTGATTTTCATCAAGTGAAGGAGCTTTTTTTAAAGAAGAAAAAATTTCTTCAAATTTATTTGTCAAATTTTCAAACATATTTGTTACACACAGCAGTAATCGCACTAGTGGGCGAACCCTCGCTGACTAGTGTCGATCTCTTTGTTTCCAAAGACACCGCAAATTTAATGTTTTTGCGGAAACTGCCACAAATTATAATAGAGGTTCAAAAAGTCAATAAATAAGTTAAATAACTATATATGGACATTAAAGCTTTTAAAATGGATGGATTAGGTAATGATTTTGTAATCATTGATAATAGACAAGATATTATTAAATTATCAAAAGAACAAATAATCAAAATTTGTGACAGAAATTTTATTGGATGTGATCAATTAATCCTAATAGAAAAAAATAGTTCATCTGATGCTAGTTTAAAATTTTATAACTCTGATGGTGGGGAGTCTGGTGCATGTGGCAATGGCACAAGATGTGTTGCAGATTTAATTTCAAAAGAGAAAAATAATAAAACTATAATTTTAAACACTGTTTCTGGAAATCTAAAATCTGAAATATTAGGCAATAACCTTGTTACAACAGAAATTGGGAATGCAAAAATTAAGTGGAATGAAATCCCACTATCGGATGAATTAAATACAAAAAATTTAAATATTAAAATTAGTGATCAAAACAATAAAGAACATTCTGGTGGTACTGCTATAAATGTGGGTAATCCCCATGTTATTTTTTTTGTAGATAATATAGATGACTTTGATGTTGCGAAAATAGGTCCTGAAATTGAAAATCATAAGATGTTTCCTGAAAAATGTAATGTAACAATTGCTAAAGTTATTAATAAAAATTTAATCAAAGTTAAAGTTTGGGAAAGAGGTGCTGGGTTAACAAAAGCCTGTGGTACTGCAGCATGTGCAGCAGCTTTTGCTGGCAAATTAAATAATCTAACTGAAGATCATACCGATATAGAATTTACAAATGGAAAATTGTCAATTTTTATAGATAAGAAAGACTCTATACATATGAAAGGCCCTGTTTCAGATATAGAGGAAATTTCAATAAAATTATAATGGGAATATTCGATAAATTTAAAAAAGGTTTTCAAAAGAGTGCCTCTGCATTTTCGGTTGGTTTAAAAGAAATAATCATAAAAAAAGAAATTGATGATGAAAATCTAAATAAGATTGAAGAATTTTTAATTCAATCAGATGTTGGAATTGAAGCTGCCTCTGAAATAAAAGAAATAATTTCAAAAAAAAAGGTTGATCCAAATAAAGATTTAACGACGGAAATAAATCTTATTTTAAAAGAATATATTATTTCTTTAATGAAGCCCCTGGAGAATAATTCATTTTTTATAAAAAAAGAAAAACTCAATGTAACTTTAATTTCTGGAGTAAATGGTGTTGGCAAAACAACTAGTATTGGTAAAATAGGTAAAATTTTAAAATCTAATGGCAACAAAGTAATCTTTGCAGCTTCAGATACTTTTCGTGCTGCAGCAATTGAACAATTAGAAAATTGGGCTGAAAAAGTTGATATTCAAATTACTAAATCGACTCAAGGCTCTGATCCGGCCTCCGTTGCATATAAGGCAATTGAAGAGGCTTTAACTAATAATTTTAATCAAGTTTTAGTTGATACAGCTGGAAGACTTCAGAACAAAAAAAATTTGATGGAAGAGTACAAAAAGATTGCGAATGTAATAAAAAAAATAGAACCAAATGCGCCACACGATGTTATTTTAGTTTTAGATGCAACTTCTGGTCAAAATGTGATTAATCAAGTGGAAGAGTTTAATAAAATTATTCCAATTACAGGTATCGTCATGACAAAATTAGACGGAACAGCAAAAGGTGGTATACTTTTAGCATTAGCAAAGAAATATAAACTTCCAATTATTGCTTTAGGTTTGGGAGAAAAAGAAGACGACTTACAAGTATTTAAAGCCGAACAATTTGCTGAAGCTTTTATACAACCTAATTAATTAGATTGCTTGAAATTAATGGTTTATAGAAACTACATTTAAAATTATCTTCAAATTTAAAATGACCACAGTTTTTTGCGAAAGAGGAGATGATAAAATCAAATTTTCCATTGGTAGGATAAAGCTCCAATTTTTTCTCAGAAATATCAAATTTAAAATTAGCGTTTAAACTTTTGACTGCACTAATCATAACTAAGGTCTTATTGTCTTTCAAAAGATAATAAGCAAAGTCATCTGGAAAGACTGGAAAATCATATTCTTCAAGAAAATACTTGGCTTGAGCTGGAAACCATTCATACGAAATTAAAGGTGATGAAGTTTTTGTTTTATAATCATAGATATAAAGATCTTTAGGATAATCATTAATATAATTATTTTTTTCACCTCTAGCTAAAATTGATTTTTCTCTGCCCTTAAAATATAAAGCAAAATTTTGATTATGAGAATTCATTTGATCAATATGAAAAAGATCATCAGCTAAAAATTCATTATCTTTTGCAACAGCAATTTTATTTAGAGAAAAAATAAAGATGATTAATAAAAAAATTTTACTCATGTTAAAAAATTAACGAACAATAATGAATTTTATTTGGTTGGAATGTGTCTTAATTTAAACTTTTAATAAATGATTTGAGAGCTAAAACCAACTTTTCATCATATTCCATCATATGATTGTCATATTTAGTAAAGTAAGAATATTTAGGTTCATTTGCTATTTCATAAATTTTTTTACCCATTGAAAATGGAACTATTTGGTCAGCTTCACCATGCATTACTAAAATAGGTGAATTGATATTTTTAATCTTTTTATAGTTTTCAAACTTGTCTTTAAGTATCAGATTAACTGGGACATAGGGATAAAATATTTTTGCAGCATGAACCATTGATGTGAATGGAGTTTCTAAAATTATTCCTGCAAAGTTATTATTTTGAGCTAGTTGGGTAGCCACACCTGTTCCTAAAGACTCTCCATATACAACAAGATTTTCCTCTTCTACTCCTTTTTTTATTAACCAATTAATTGCACTTTTGCCATCTTCATAAAGCCCTTGTTCAGATGGAGTACCTTTGTTTCCACTAAAACCTCTCCAAGCTATTATCAAGAAATTAATATTCATTCCTTCAAAATGATTAAGTTTATGAATTCTGTTTTCTAAAGATCCTGCATTTCCATGAAAGTAAATTAATGTTTTAAAATCCTTAAGATTTTTTTCATGAAACCATCCAATTAATTCAATATTATCGGATGTTAGTATTTTAACCTTTTTTATATCTACTAAAATTTTATCTCCTGAATAACTATTAACATTAGGATGGTAGAGCAGGTTTCTTTGATAAAAATATAAAAATACTAAAACCAAAAAATAAATAAAAGAAATAATTAAAATAAATTGCAACAAATTTTTCCTAAATTTTTTTAACATTTTTTTTCTTTGCTAAATATACGCCAATAAATACTAAAACAGTTCCAATCAAATGATAAATTTCAAGTTTTTCATCGAATAAAAAATAACCATAAATTGCGCCATAAATTGTGAAAATATACAATGTAAATCCAGTTAAAGAGGCACCAAGCTTTTTTTGTGTGATTGTATAAAGAGTAAAAGCAATAATTCCAGGGGAGATAGCCGCAAAAAAAACCCACAAAAAAAATTGATTACTAAATACAGTTCTTACAAAAAAAATTTCCTCTCCAATATAAAAAGGCAGTAAACTAAGAGCTCCAAAAAAAGCAACCAAAGTAAACCTTTGAAAAATTTCAAGATTTGTTTTCCAATAAAACAAATAAACAGAATATAGAGCCCATCCAATAGCAGCAGCCAACATCCATAAATCACCAATTGTAAAATTTAGATTTATCAACAAATTAAAATCACCTTTTATGATGATAGCAAAGACACCAGCTAAACAAGCTATGAGACCAACAATCTTTGTAAGATCAATTTTTTCATAAAAAAAAATACTTGAAATTAAAATTATAAATATTGGCGAGGAGGTGTATATAATTCCCATATTGGTGACTGTTGTAGTCTGTCCTGCCAAAAAGGGGAAGGCCCCACATACTCCACAACCCATAGCTCCTAAAAAAAATAGCTTTTTAAGTTCTTTCTTTATAACTCTAAAATTTTTTTTTAAAGATATGTAAGTAAATGGCAAAAGAATAAAAAAAACCAACGTCCATCTCCAAAATGCTAGAGAAATCGGTGGAACATATTCAACTCCACCTCTTGCAACTACCAAATTTGATGCCATAAAAATCGGCTGAATAAACAAAAGTGAAAACGCTAAAAAATTTTTTGTTTTTGTGCTCAATTTTTCAAAATTTATGAATACTTATTTCTTGTCAAAAAAAGCTTCATAGATCATCATAAAAATTGCTATTCCCATTAAAATATAAACAGGAAGCACATCAAAAAAACCTATCATAGATGATCTGGTTAATGTAAAAGCAAGGCCTACTAAAAAAGCTATAGCAAGTAAAGAGCCTAATAATGTTGTAAACTTTTGCATTTTAATTATTACATTCCTTTTCCAACCAATTAGCAACCCCTAAAAATCTATGATCATCATAGCGGTCTCCTACAAGCTGAACTCCTAATGGTAAATTGTTTTCACCCTCTAGCAATGGAAGAGAAATACAAGGTGTTCCGAGATAAGACCACACTTTATTGAATTCAGCTGTTCCAGTGCTTTTTAAGCCCCTAGGTGCAACACCAGGGCTAGCAGGTGATAATATGCCGTGGTAATCTTCAAAAACTTCTTGGTAAGACTCATAGCTCCTTTTTCTAAAATCAATTGCCTCGGCGTATTCTTTTGCTGAATAATTATTGCCTTTAGCTATAGCAGTTTGCATATATTTTGATAATTTTTTTTTGTATTTTTTATAATACATTGCAAAATTGTTAGCTAAATCTGTTTCATGAATGATTTGATGATATTTATGAATATCTTTAAAATATGATGGTGTATCGAATACCTCAATATTTTTAAACGATTTGATAAAATATTCAAAAGACTCTCTGGATTTTTTATCAATTATCTTCCAGTAATCTGATTTATAAAAAATGAACTTTGGGTCATATGCTGGACCTTTTTTTGTTTCCTCTAAAATATTTTCAGCTGAATAATATACGGTCGCTTGATCATGGTGATCTTTTTTAATTAAAACTTTGGCTAGTAAGGCAACATCTTCAACTGTTTTGCCAAATAGGCCAATATGATCTAGTATGTACGAAGTTTGTAAAACACCATTTCTTGAAATAAGACCATAAGATGGTTTATACCCAACAACACCACAGTAGGAAGCTGGTCTAATGACTGATCCACCTGTTTGTGATCCGATTGAAAGTGGTGCCATAAGAGAGGCGACTGAAGCAGCTGACCCGCTTGAAGAACCACCTGGTGTACGCGAATAATCGTGGGGATTAGTTGTTTTTGGTGGTCCTAAGTATGCCAATTCTGATGTAGCTGTTTTACCCATAACAATACCACCAGCAGAATGCAGGAGTTCAACTATCTCTGCATTTTGAGAATAAGATTTGCCCTTTCTTATTGAGGTTCCACATTCGGTTGGCATATCTAAGGTTCCAATAATGTCTTTTACAGCTATTGGAATTCCATGTAATGGACCCACTGGCTTTCCTGATTTCCTATGTTCATCTGCCTCAGCAGCTTTCTCTAATAAAACTTTTTTATCAAAATGAGCCCATGCCTTAATATCTTTTTCAAATTTACTTATTCTTTCGATATATTTTTTGCAAATTTCAATTGAGCTTATGTGACCCTCTTTAATTTTTGAGGCCAGCTCTTCAACTCTTAACGAAAATATATCAATCATTTATTTTAGTCTGCAAACAATACATCTGGCAGCCATAAAGCAATTCCAGGGAACATGTACATCAAAAACATTCCAAATATAACTATACCCAAAAATGGCATGATTCCTTTAAATATTTCTAATAATTCAACATTAGTTTTTTGAACTCCCTTTAAATAATAAGCTGACATAGCCATTGGGGGGGTTAAAAATGAAGTTTGTAAATTTAATGCAATTAGCATTGCAAAAAAATATGGATTAACATTGAATATTTCTAGCAATGGTAAAAATATTGGTACAAATATAATTAGAATTTCTGTCCATTCTAAAGGCCATCCTAAAAGAAAAATTATAATTTGGGTTATAATTAAGAATTGCCAAGTCGTTATATTTATTGATGTAAAGAAATGTTCAAATACTTCATGTCCTCCTAAATAAGAAAAAACTGAAGAAAAAGTCCACGATCCAATAAATAACCACATAATCATTGCAGTGGTTTTTGCTGTAAGAAAAACAGACTCCTTAAAATTTTGCCATTTAAGAGTTTTATAAAACCATGATAAAATTAAAGCGCCAAAAGCTCCTGCTGCTGCAGCTTCAGCTGGTGTAGCTATTCCCGCTAAAATTGTTCCAAGGACAAGCATTATCAGACCAAATAAAGGTACAAAAGAAACCAACACCTCTTTTAAAATCTCTGCTCTAGGTGGGATATCTTCAGCTGCTGGTCTTGGGGCAATTGAAGGATTAAGCCATGCCCTTGTAACTGCATAAGCAATATACAAACCAGCTAACATTAATCCTGGAAAAATTGCTGCAGCAAATAGTCTTAAAGGAGACAATTGTGCAATTACAGAATAAACAATCAACATAATACTTGGCGGAATTAAAATTCCTAAACAACCACCACTGCAAATTATTCCAGATGCAAATTTTTTGTCATATCCTGCTTTAACCATCGCTGGCCAAGCCAATAGTCCCATCAAAGTTACTACTGCTCCAATAATTCCTGTAGCTGTTGAAAATAAGGTACATGTAATAAGAGCTGCTACAGCCATTGATGCTGGCAATCTATGTGCGGCTAATCTTATCGCAAAAAACAATTTTGCAACAATTCCTGCTCTTTCCACTAAATATCCCATAAATAAAAAAAGTGGTACTGCGGTGAGTACATTGTTATCCATTACGGTATAAGTATTTTTAACAAATAGAGAAAATATCCTATTATCAAAAATGTGATCCATTAAAACTGGATCATAATAAGCATAATAACCAAAACCTATTCCCATTGCCATCAAAGTGAAAGCTATTGGAAATCCTAATAAAACAGAAAAAAGGAAAACACCCATCATTAAAATAGCTACTTCAGGATTTGTTAGACCAAATAACATTTAATTTTTTTCCTCTTGAGAAGTTCTCATTAATATTTTTTCAGTTTCTTCAGCTACAACCATCCTTGCAGGCCAGTGTCCTGTTTGTATACAAATTATCGATCTAAACACTTCTCCTATTCCTTGGATGATTAGCATAATTCCTGCAGCTGGTATCATTGATTTAACCATATAAATTTGAATTTGGGCAGGACTACTCCAACTAGTTTCTTTTATTTTCCAAGCTTGGGCGGCATACTCGTAACCATAAAAAGCTAAAGCTATAACTCCTGGAAAGAAAAAAATAAAGTAAAGCACTAAATCAATCCATGCCTGTGTTTTTTGGCTAAATAATCTATAAATTACATCTCCCCTGACGTGAGCTTCTGTTGCTAGGCAGTAAGCACCAGACATCATTAATATAGCCCCGTACATCTGCATACTAAAATCAAAATTCCATAATGTTGGCTTATTAAATACATAAGCCATTACTACTTCATAAACTGTTCCTCCCATTAAAATCACAATACACCAAGCAAAGGCTTTGCCCATAGATGTGCTAAGAGTGTCTGCAAATTTAATGTAAGAAGTCATCATAATTTAAAGGTATAATAAATTTAGGTAAAAAAAAAGGGGGTTTTTAAACCCCCTTTAATTTAAATCTTTTAAAGTTAATTAAATTTTAACTTTTCCGATTGGACCAAACTCATTTTCATAAGCTAATTTGTAGTTCGGTTGATTCATCAACAGATACTTCATTGTTCTCTTAGCGTATGCTTTTTGAGATGCAATAATTTTCTTAAAGAAAGGATCTTTACCAGAAAATTCTGCAACAATTTTATCCCAACCTTTTAACTGTTCAGCTAAAATAGCATCGGAAGTTTGGTATACATTAACCTTGTGTGTATTCATTAACTTAGCTAAGTCAGCTGAATATCTCACCAAAGCTTTAAAATAGTTATCCGAGTTTGCAGCATAAGCAGCATTCTTCAAGATAGCTTGATGAGCAGGTGAAAGGCTGTTGTATCTTTTCTTGTTCACCGGTATCTCAAACATTTCTTGAGACTGGTGGAAACTACCTAAGTGATAGTGTTTAGATACATCCTGCATTCCAAACTGTGAGTCTGATGTTGGGTTGTTAAATTCCGCAGCATCAATCAAACCAGTTTTCATTGCTGGTTGAATTTCACCGCCTGGTAATTGTCTTACGACCATTCCCATTGCAGTTAAAACGTTAGTGGCTAGACCAACTGTTCTGTACTTCATACCTTTTACATCAGATACTTTTGTTACATTCTTTTTGAACCAACCAAAAGGCTGTGCTGGCATAGGCATATGGAAAAAACCAATATAATCAAATCCTACTTTCGCAAGAGTTTCGTCATATAATTTTCTTCCTCCACCATACTCCATCCATCCCATTACTTCTTGAGATGACATTCCATATGAAGGACCAGTTCCAAAAAGTGAAGCAGCTGGATTTTTACCATACCAGTAAGCTGTTACCCAGTGACCCATATCTAGGTTACCATCACTAACAGCAGCTCCTATTTCTGAAGTTTTTACAACTGCACCAACTGGTTGAAGATCGATCTTAAGCGAACCTCCAGACATTTCTTTAACCATGTTGCAATAATCTCCAGCCATTTCAAAAAAGATGTTTGCGCCTGAAGGCCAAGCTGCCTGCATCTTTAATGTTACATGACCATCAGATCTTGCAATGTTAGGCATTGCAACTGTAGCGGCAGCAACGGCACCTGCTTTCGCTGCAGTCTTAAAGAACTTACGTCTTGAAGATGTTTTAATCCTCAATGATTTATTTTCTTTCGTCATTATTTATTTCTCCTCTAATAGTTAATTAACTGAATAATTTAAACACAGAAAAAGATTAGAGTCTTTTAAAAAAAAGGGATAGATGCCGCAGAAGTTGAATTTTATACAATCCTAGGTAGAATTAATTAACTTTATTTTTACAGTTTCCTGTTTTAAAAAATTCATCAATATTATCTATGGCTAAATTTGCCATTGCGATTCTTGTGTCTTTTGTAGCAC
>CABXRL010000002.1 GCA_902514605.1 uncultured Pelagibacteraceae bacterium | reverse complement strand
TCACTTGGCAGACAGAACTTGTTACTATGCTTCTAGTTGCCTCAACTTTTATAGGAAGCGTATACGTATTAAGTGAAAAAGCCCATGTTAGCATGGAATGGATTTATGATTTTCTATCAAAAAAAAATATAATTAAATTAAAAATTTTTACCTCATTATTAAGTTTATCGTTCTTCTTAATTTTATTTTACTTTGGATTTATAATGGTAGAGGAAGCTTTTACTAAAAATTATTCAACAGGTACTGTATGGGACCCACCATTATGGATACCATATTCATCAATGATGATAGGAGCTGTTTTAATGATACTTCAGTATATTGCCGAAATTATAAAACTAATTGACGATAAGGATCAGAATTAATGGACCCATTAATAATAGCTATAATTGTTGCGGTCTTTACACTAGTGGTACTTTTTTCTGGAATTCCAATTGCTTTCGGTTTGAGTTTTGTATCAATAGTTCTTTTGGTCTCATTTGAAGGTTTTCAAATGTTAGATGTTTTTGCTGAAACATTTTTTGCTGGACTTAATTCATTTGTCTTACTTTCGATACCAATGTTTATTTTGATGGGAATGGCAGTTGCTAATTCTCCTGCTGGTAAAGATTTGTATACAGGATTAGATAGATGGCTTTGGAGGGTACCAGGAGGATTGGTTATTTCTAATATAGGAGCTTGCTCAATATTTGCAGCATTAAGTGGATCTAGTCCTGCAACTTGTGCAGCAATTGGGACTATGGGAATACCTGAAATGAGAAAAAGGGGATATTCAGATCAGATTGCAACCGGAACTATTGCTGCTGGTGGAACTTTGGGAGTTTTAATTCCTCCAAGTATTGTTCTAATTGTTTACGGGATCGCAACTGGTACATCAATTGGAAGACTATTTTTATGTGGTCTTGTACCTGGCTTCATGTTGGCGGGTATGTTTGCTATTTGGGCGCTTATCCATAGTTATTTTATCGATAAAGACGCAGCAAAAGCTTTAAGAAATAGGGTAAAACCAACTTTAAAAGAAAAACTTGAAGTATTGCCAAGGATACTGCCCTTTTTAGCAATCATCGCAGGAGTTTTGTATGTTTTATATGGTGGAGTAGCAACGCCATCTGAAGCCTCAGGGGTTGGAGCATTTTTAGTTTTTGTTTTGATAGCTGTTGTTTACAAAATTTATCAGCCTAAAAAAATTTGGAATATTGTTAAAGTTTCAATGAAAGAAAGTGTGATGATCATGTTCATTATTGCTGCCTCTTATTTATTTGCATTCACACTTTCACAACTTTATGTGACCCAATCTCTAGCACAAAGTATGGTAGATCTAAGCTCAAATAAATGGGTTGTATTTATATTAATAAATATATTTCTTTTAATTGCAGGCTTCTTCTTGCCACCAGTTGCAGTAATTGTAATGACTTCAGCTATATTATTACCAGTCATAACGACATTAGGTTTTGATCCTTATTGGTTTGCAATAGTGTTTACAATTAATATGGAAATTGGATTAATAACTCCTCCAGTAGGTTTAAATCTTTATATTATTAAAGGAATTACCCCAGACGTTAGTTTGTCAGAAATTTTAAAAGGATCTATACCGTTCATGATTATCATGGCTTTGGCTATTTTAATTTTGTGCATTTTTCCTGAAATAGTGACATGGCTACCAGACAAAATTATGGGTAAAGATCTTGGATTCTAAAAAAAAGATAAATAGAAAAGTTTCAGTTGCTCCAATGATGGATTGCACTGATAGGCACGATCGTTTTTTTTTAAGATTAATGAGCAAAAATGTGATGTTGTATTCTGAAATGGTGGCTACCAAGTCAGCAATTCATGGGGATAGAAAAAAAATCTTATCTTACAGTCCAGAAGAAAAGCCATTAGCATTACAAGTAGGTGGATCAGATAAAAATGAGTTAGCAGAAGTAGCCAAAATTGCTGAGGATATGGGATATGATGAAATTAATATAAATCTAGGTTGCCCAAGTAAAAAAGTTCAAAAGAATATGTTCGGTGCATGTTTAATGAAAGAGCCGGACTTAGTAGCTGAATGTATTAATTCAATGGTAAAAGCATGTAAAATTCCTGTAACAGCAAAAACTAGAATTGGTTTTGATAATACAGAAGAATTTGACTATCTAAATAATTTTATTCTTAAAATGAGGGATGCTGGATCAAAAACGTTTATTTTACATGCAAGAAAAGCCATGCTTTCTGGTTTGTCTCCAAAACAAAATTTAAATATACCTAAATTAAATTATGATATGGTTTATGATATTAAAAAAGAAAACCCAAAACTAGAGATAATTATCAATGGCGGTATTACAAAAGTTGAAGAAATAAATAATCATTTAAATTTTTGTGATGGGGTAATGATTGGCAGATCAATTTATCAAAATCCTTATTCATTAATTGAAATTGAAAAAGAAATATTTAAAACACCAGATAATCCATCTCGGGAACAAATAGTTGAAAAACTTTTAGAATATTTAGATAAAGAAGTGAAATTGGGAACAAAGGTAAATCATATAATGAGACATACCGTTGGTTTATACCATGGTCAGGTCGGATCAAAGGAATGGAAAAGATACTTAAGTGATAATATGATGGCAAGAGATTCAGATTTTCAAAAAGCAAAACACATTATGACGATTGTTCAAAATAATGAAAAAGCTAATCAAGTTAGCTCTTAAATGGAAATATTAAATTTATCTGAATTAATTAATTTATTAATTGTTTTAGCATCTGCAGCAGCAGTAGCTGGTTTTATGGCGGGGTTACTCGGCGTAGGTGGGGGAATTATAATGGTGCCAGCATTATATTATGCTTTTACAGTATTAGATTTTGATATTGTAACTCGTATGCATTTGTCAGTTGGAACGTCTTTGGCAATTATTATCCCAACATCTATTATCTCAACCAAAACACATATGGAGTACGATGCTGTTGATTTTAAAATGGTAAAATCATTTGGTATTTTTATTCTTCTAGGTGTTATTGCTGGAACTTTTTTAGCGGTAAATTTAAAAACACCGGCTTTAGTTTTATTTTTTTCAATATTTGCATTTATTGTAGGTTTATTTTTTATTTTTGTTAGAGAAAAACTAATGGAGAATCCAAAAAAAATATCTGATTTAATAAAAAATATTTCTGGAATAATAATTGGCTTTATTTCAGTACCCCTTGGTATCGGCGGCGGTTCTTTAATGGTCCCGTTTATGAGAACTTTTGGATATGATATCAGAAAATCAATAGGCACTGCCGCTGCGGTAGGTTTTTTGATAGCTGCAAGCGGAACTATTACCATGATAACTGGGGGCAAAATAATCGACAACATTAATACTCCTTTCAGTGTTGGTTACATAAATCTATTGGGTTTTATGGTATTTGTTCCTGTGACGACGATAATGGCTAGAATAGGTGCAAAAGCAGTGTATAAAATTAACAAAAAATTACTAAGTAAGATATTTGGAACTTTTCTAATTATTGTTTCAATAAGATCTTTTTTTGAGTATTTATCAATAAATTGATATTTATAACTAATTTTTTTATTAAGGTTTTTTATGTTTAACTTAAAAGAAATTATTTCCTCAATCGCTGATGTAGGCCAAAAGTTATTCAAAAAAAGTGTAGTTAAAAAAAATGATTTAGAGTCAATTATTTCATTATGTGATGATCTAATCTCAAATAAAGGAGCTGCATTTGGTATTACTGTTGCAAGAGATATTACTGATCTATATCAAACATTAAGTCCTGAGAAAAAACTATTATTTTTTAAAAAAATAAATGAAAAATATAGACCCAATCATACTAAAGTAATTGAGGCTATTAATCTATATAAGTCAGAACAAAATGATAAAAATCTTTTCAAATTATTTGTTACTTCTGAAGGTCAAAGAAGAGAATTATTTAGAAGAATGAATATGTCACCTAATGGGATTTCAACAATTGTATCTCTAAGAGAAGATCTTCTCAAAATACTTAATGAAAATAAAGAATTAAAACCGTTTGATGATGACTTAAGAGAATTATTTAAATCTTGGTTTAATCCTGGATTTCTTAAACTTACCAAGATTACCTGGAACACAAAAGCAGCAGTCTTAGAAAAAATAATCCAATATGAAAGAGTTCATAAGATAAAAGATATGAATGAACTTAAAAGAAGACTTGGGGAAGATAGAAGATTTTTTTCTTATTTTCATCCAGCACTTGAAGATGAACCAATAATATTTGTACAAGTAGCACTTACTAATGGTTTAGGAAAATCTATTCAAGAAATAATGAAACCAAGCTCTGAGGGAGCAAAAAAATACGATACTGCAACTTTTTATTCTATAAGTAATTGTCAAGAAGGGCTTTCAAGAGTCACACTTGGAAATTTTTTAATAAAAAGGGTCGTGTATGAAATTCAAGAAGAGTTACCAAATATAAAAAATTTTGGCACCCTTTCTCCGATTCCTGGTTTTAGAGATTGGTTCACCACTCTAGATGAAAAGATTATTCAAAATATTTTAGGAGAAATACCTTACAATAATGTATCATTTTTAAAATCTGCAGGTTTAAAAGTTGGTGATGCACGAATTGTATCTAATAAAAAAGCAATAATTAAATTAGTTGCTCATTATTTAATGAATGAAAAAAATAAAAAAGGCCATCCAATCAATGATGTATGTAGATTTCATTTAGGTAATGGGGCTATCATTGATGACATAAATATTAATGCTAATGTATCAGAAGTTGGATTAAACAGATCTTTTGGTGTAATGGTAAATTATCTTTATGAACTTAAAAATATTGAAAAAAATCATGAAGATTATATTAATAAGAAAAAAATAATTATTTCAGATCAATTAATGAAAAAATTATAAAGCTATTCTTTGTCTGTTCCCCACTTAACTTGATTCCAAATTCTTTCATGAAAGTAATAAAAAAAAAGTGGTATTATTGATCCAATACCTAGTATTCCAGCTACTTTAATTGAGCCAGTAAAAATATAACCAAAAACCATCCAATAAATGAATATTAAAGATCTCCAAGAAAAAGTTTTTGCAATTGACCTGATTTTTTTGTCTGCCATTAAATTAATCAGTTTACTAAGAGGGTTCGGGTGGCTTCAGTCTCCCTCTACCACCCTGAAATTGAGAATAGACGATTCTATAATAAATTTATAGCTCGTAATAATTGAATTTTTTTTTTATCAACAGTTGATGAGATTTTAATTATGGCAAAGGTTCTGGTTCAGAAATTTCAGAGAATTCAACGTTATCTACCTTATAGTCCATAAGAATAACTGGATCTTTATCAACAAAATAAATTTTCTGTGGAATAGCTATTATTTTTCTTAAACTTTTCTTTATTTCTGCATTTTTAATTTTTTCTTTAAATTTCATATGATTAATAATTTTATTCGAGCCATAAGATAAAGAGCTTTGGTAGACACTTCCAGTTTTTACACCTGTAAAAGCAGGGCCTAAAAAAGCTGTCCCAGACATAGTGCAATTTGACAAAAGAATTAGGCAAAAAAAATATAAAGACTTTTTTAACATAGCCGTTTGCTATTATCTGATTCTTAATAAATTGGGTTTAATATTTAATAAATATTTTTTATTTATTTCTAGTGGAAATTGAATTCTCTGAGATTTCTAAATTAGACTCTTTACAATAATTAATGTCTTATTAATATTAGATCTAAAACGAGTGAAGCTTTTTTAAATTTTTTGATCATATTCTCCAATTTTTCCAGTTTTTTGAAGCAATTTATCAATAAATTCAAAAATTTTTTTCTTTCTAATATCTGATGTTGGGCTCTCAGTAACCACCACTAATGAGGGTTTATTAGATGATGCTCTTACAAGCCCCCAAGACCCGTCATCGAAAGAAAATCTTACCCCATTTACTGTAATTACTTCAGTTATCACTTGTTCATCAATTAAAGTTTTATTATTCATAATTTCTGTAATTTTCTTAACTATTTGATTTACAACCTCATATTTTTCATCATCTCTACAGAAAGGAGCCATTGTTGGTGATTGATATGTCACTGGTAGATCTTTAATTATATCTGACATCTTTTTACCCTGATTATCTAAGAGAAGACAAACTTGAATAGCAGAATTTATACCATCGTCATAACCATAGCCCAAAGGTTGATTAAAAAAGAAATGACCACTTTTTTCAAAGCCAGCCAATGCTTTTTCAGTATTAACTTTTCTTTTAATATGTGAATGACCAGTCTTCCAATAAATTGTTTCACAATTATTATTCAATAATACCTCATCTTTATTATACAATCCTGTAGATTTTACATCGACAACAAATTTTGAATTTTTATGTTTAGTTGATAAATTTCTTGCAATTAACAAACCGATTTTATCTGAAAATATTTCATTCCCAGTATCATCAATAACACCAACGCGATCACCATCTCCATCAAAGCCAAATCCTATATCTGCGTTATTTTTTTTTACTGCCTTAGCAATTTCGTGAAGCATTTCTAAATCTTCTGGATTTGGATTATACTTTGGAAAAGTCCAGTCTAAGTTACAGTCAAGCTCGATAACCTCACAGCCTATACCTCTTAAAATATCAGGAGCAAAAATTCCTGCTGTGCCATTTCCACAAGCAACAATTGCTTTAATTTTTTTATTAATTTTATTTTTTTTTATTAGATCATCTTTATAAACCTGTTGAAAATCTTTAATTAATTTTTCGCTTCCATCACCAGATATAAATTTTTGATTTAAAGTAATTTCCTTTAATTCATTCATTTCTTCTGGGGCGTGAGTTAAACCTTTCTTAATACCCATTTTTACTCCAGTCCAACCATTTTCATTATGACTGGCAGTAACCATTGCAACTGCGTCAGCTTCCAATTTAAACTGAGCAAAATAAACCATCGGGGATAGTGATAGCCCTACATCTTCTATTTTACAGCCTGTTGATTTAAGACCCTCTTTTAAAGCTATTTTAATTTCCTCACTATAAGACCTGTAATCATGACCAACAATTACTCTTGGATTTTTTTTGTTTGTATTATTAATTATTTGGGACCCTAAACCTTTTCCTAAATTTTCAATACCTGCCTTATTGATATCTTTTTCGTAAATCCATCTAGCATCATATTCACGAAACCCAAATTTATCTATTAAAACTCTGTCATCCATATATTTTCTTTAAACGTTTGCACTAGTCAAACCAATCTTTAAATTTTATTTGGTTATCATTAGAATGTAAATAATTTGGGAGCCTATTAATATCAATTTTTTTTAATTTATAATTAAAGTTCCATCTTTCTTTGTATTTTTCTTTATCAACAAAGTGATTAAAAAAAACTTCTTTATTATCTATTTTTTTTTGAAGATCATTAACAGTTATACCACTTAACTCGAATTCATCATGATGTCCAAAATTAGTTAATTTTTCATAGAGCTTTTCAGCAGTCATTACATTAGTAAAGTGCCAGCCTCCATCATTTATTACTTCTAAGTTTATATATCTTGCATTAGAAAATAGCGTATCTATTCTCCAAAAAGGATACTTTTTGTTTTTCAAATTTCTAAGCCAAGACATTGAAACCAAATTCTTTTTTTTGGCAGCTTTTGAGCCATACCATGGAATTAAATCATATAATAGATTTAATTTATAATAAAAAAACAGTTGTTTAAAAATTATAATATTTTTATTAGAATTTTTAAATTGCTTTGAGTTTAAATTGGGGATTTCATCATTATCACTTAATATTATAAGATCATTGTCAGACGCCCCTGATATAGCCCTGATCATATAATCGTATGAAAGATTTATTCTTTTTAAACTATCTGATCTTTTTTCGTGGGGTTTAGCTAAACCATTTTTAAGTCCTATTATGTCTTCAGGCTCCTCATCAATAACTATGTAAGAAATTTTATCTTTAAATCTGGGATAATTATTTATATCAAAATTAAGTTTTTTCTTTTTACCACTATGAGAGATGGTCGATTCGCAAACAATAAATTTTTCGACATAATCATTTAAAATATTAAACCTTAAATCCATCATTAAATGCTCAGAGTGGAATGTTGTGCAATCAAAAATTTTCATATATTATTTTAATAATCAATTAATAGTTGTTTAGGGTGCCAATTTTATATTGCCATACTTTATTTGTTAATTTTATATAATTTAATTGTTGATTTTTTTTTTGAATGTTCTATAAATGTTCTATTGATTTACCAATTATATAGTGTATCAATGATTTGCGTATACAACATATAGTTGTTTTAGCCAAAATAAGTAATTAAAATAATAATTTATGAACAAAATACTATCGCAGGCATTAAAGAAAGCTGTCTTTGAATATAGCCCAGAAATAAATAATACAACTAAAGATAAAAGGCCTGATCTTTTTTCATTAAATAATGAAACTGAATTATATCAGAATAATAAAGGCATAATTATTAAAATAGATCGGTCAAGAGACAAAAACCTTACAGATTTTGGTAAAGCAACTTTAAAGGATAGATACCTTGGTCACAATGAATCTTTTCAAGATTTGTTTGCAAGAGTAGCCAGTACCTATTCTGATGATAATTTACACGCTCAAAGAATTTACAACTATATAAGCAACCTTTGGTTTATGCCAGCAACTCCAGTATTATCTAATGGAGGAACAAAAAGAGGATTACCGATTTCATGTTTTTTGAATGAAGCATCTGACAGTCTGGGTGGAATTTTAGACTTGTGGAGTGAAAATGTTTGGTTGGCAGCAAAAGGTGGAGGCATAGGAAGTTATTGGGGAAACTTAAGATCAATAGGTGAAAAAATTGGTAAAGTAGGAAAAACTTCAGGAATTATTCCATTCATAAAAGTAATGGACTCTTTAACAATGGCAATCAGTCAAGGCTCATTAAGAAGAGGATCAGCTGCTTGCTACCTTCCAGTTGATCATCCAGAGATTGAGGAATTTATGGAAATGAGGAGACCCACAGGCGGTGATCCAAACAGAAAGGCTCTTAATCTACATCACGGTGTTTTAGTCTCAGATGCTTTTATGAGAGCGGTTGAAAATGATGATCAATGGGCACTAAAAAGTCCTGCTGATGGTACAATTCAACAAACTATATCTGCAAGAAATTTATGGATAAGACTATTAACTGCAAGAATTGAAACAGGTGAACCTTACATTATTTATATTGATACTGTTAATAGACAAATCCCTCAACATCACAAGTTGGCAAACTTAACAGTAAAAACTTCTAATTTGTGTAGTGAAATAACTTTACCAACTGGGATTGATAAAGATGGAAGAGATAGAACTGCAGTCTGCTGTTTATCATCTTTGAATTTGGAAAAATATGAAGAATGGAAAGATGATCCAAATATGATTAATGATGTTATGAGATTTTTAGACAATGTTTTATCTGATTTTATTAATAAAGCTCCTGATCAATTTAAAGATGCAAAATATTCTGCTGAAAGAGAAAGAAGTGTTGGTCTAGGAGTTATGGGTTTTCACTCATTTCTACAAAAAAATAGAATTCCACTCGAGTCAGTGATGGCGAAAGCTTGGAATAAAAAGATATTTAAAAATATTCATGAAAAAGTCAATCAAGCCTCCAATGATTTAGCGAAGGAAAGAGGAGCATGTCCAGACGCGGCTGAGTATGGATATGAAGAGAGATTTTCAAATAAAACAGCGATAGCTCCAACAGCCTCTATTTCAATAATTTGTGGTGGTGCTTCCCCAGGTGTTGAACCAATTGCAGCAAACAGCTACACCCACAAAACTCTTTCGGGATCTTTCAATGTTAGAAATAGATATTTAGAAGAAATTTTAGATAGTCACGGTAAAAACAACGATGAGACTTGGTCTACAATCACCACTAACCAAGGTTCAGTTTCACATTTAGACTTTTTAACAGATTTAGAAAAAGATGTATTTAAAACTGCTTTTGAACTTAATCAAAAATGGATCATTGAATTAAGCGGAGATAGAACACCGTTTATTTCTCAAGCACAATCAGTTAACTTATTTTTACCAGCAGACGTTCATAAAAAAGAATTACATAGAATTCATTTTGATGCTTGGAAAAAGGGCCTAAAGAGCCTTTATTACTGCAGATCAAAATCAATTCAAAGAGCTGAAAATATTAATGATGCAAAATCAACTGATATCGAAGCCAATGTATATAAATCTAAAAATAAACAAACCAACCAAGAACCAGAGTATGAGGAGTGCCTATCATGTCAGTAGTAGAAAAGATTAATGTTGAGAAGAAAGAAATAATTAAACCAAAAAAAATGGGATTATTAGTAGAAAATCCTGTTTATAAACCCTTTAGATATCCATGGTGCTATGATGCTTGGTTAACACAACAAAGAATTCATTGGTTGCCAGAAGAAGTCCCTCTAGGTGACGATGTGAGAGATTGGCAAAAAAATTTATCTCAACCAGAAAAAAATCTAGTTACACAAATATTTAGGTTTTTTACTCAAGCCGACGTAGAGGTTAATAACTGCTATTTGAGACATTACACAACTGTTTTTAAACCAACAGAAGTTCTTATGATGATGACAGCTTTCGCTGCAATGGAGACAGTACATGTTGCTGCTTATTCACATTTACTAGACACCATAGGTATGCCAGAATCAGAGTACTCAGCTTTCATGAAGTATAAAGAAATGAAAGATAAATATGATTATATGCAGGGCTTTAATGTAAATTCAAAAGAAGATATCGCAAAAACTGTTGCAGTTTTCAGTGCTTTTACTGAAGGATTACAATTGTTTGCAAGTTTTGCAATTTTGTTAAATTTTCCAAGACACAATAAACTTAAAGGAATGGGTCAGATAGTAACCTGGTCTGTTAGAGATGAAACTCTTCATTGTAATTCAATGATAAGAATTTTCAAAGAATTCATAAATGAAAATCCTGAGATTTGGACTCCTAAATTAAAGAAGGAACTTTATGAAGCTTGCAGAACTATAATTGAGCATGAAGATGCTTTTATTGACTTAGCTTTTGAAATGGGACCAATGGAGGGACTTACTGCTCAAGAGGTAAAAGACTACATTAGATTCATTGGTAACAGAAGATTGGTTCAATTAGGTTTAGAGCCAATTTATGATGTTCAGAAAAACCCTTTGGGATGGTTAGATACTATGCTGAACGCTGTAGAACATATGAACTTTTTTGAAGGTCGTGCAACCGAGTATTCAAAAGCATCAACACAAGGATCTTGGGTAGACGCATTTAGTTAATTTACTAAGTGAAAGATTTTGCATTAGTAGTCATAGGAGCACATTTTGGTGTTTGGTTAGAGGATAAAATTAATCAATTCAAAAATGATAACATACTTTTAGTTGAGCCTGTTCCTTACAACAACCAGATATTGAAAAAAAATTTCTCAAAAAGAAGCAATATTTTTATTTGCGAGAATGCAATTTTTTCTGAAAACAAAATTAAAAAATTTTTTTTTGTAAAAGAAGAATCAATACATAAATTAGGAAAGCATTGGGCGAGTGGTATAGGATCTTTTGATAAACAACATATTTTAAATCACAGAAATAAAAGATTTTTAATTTCTGAAGAAGATATTGGGGAAATTGAGATTGAATTTATTGATTTTGATAAATTAGTCCAAAAATATCAAATTAAATCAATTAAAAACCTACAAATAGATGCTGAGGGTGCTGAATTTGAAATTTTAAATACGATTGATTTTACCAAAATAGATATCAAAAAATTGCAATTTGAGTCTAAACACTTTGATGGAACTTTTTTTGAGGGGCCTAAACTTAAATTTATTAAAGAAAAACTAACAAAAAATGGATTTGAAACAACTCAAATTGATAAAGAAAATATTTTAGCTACAAAAAGGCTTTAAAAGGGCGTTAATGTATTAAAGTCGAGTTAATTTGTTTTAAAATTGTTCTGACTCAGTTGAACCAGCCATTGCTGTAGTTGAACTCTTCCCACTACTAATTGTATTGGAAACTGCGTCAAAATAAGAAGTACCAACTTCTCTTTGATGTTTGACACTTGTGTAACCATCTTTCTCACGAGCAAATTCCTGTTCTTGAATTTTTGAATATGCAGACATACCTTCTTTTTTATATTTCTCTGCGAGTTCAAAAATCGCAATATTTTGAGTATGAAATCCTGCAAGAGTAATAAATTGAAATTTATAACCCATTGCACTAATTTCTTTTTGAAAAGATGCTATTTCTGCATCAGATAGATGTTTTTTCCAATTGAAAGAAGGTGAGCAGTTATAAGCTAAAAGTTTACCAGGAAATTTTTCGTGTATAGCATCTGCAAACTTTTTTGCTTCTTCTAAGTTCGGTGTTGCTGTTTCGCACCAGATTAAATCTGAATATGGGGCATATGCAAGCCCTCGAGAAATTGCTTGTTCAATTCCTGCTTTAACATAATAAAATCCTTCTGGTGATCTTTCACCTGTCATGAAAGGTTTATCGTTTTCATCATGATCGTTTGTAATAAGTTTTGCTGCATTAGCATCTGTTCTTGCTAGTATTATTAACGGTACATCTGCAATATCTGCCGCAAGTCTTGCAGCCTTTAAATTTTTAATCATAGTACTTGTAGGAACAAGTACTTTTCCACCCATGTGACCACACTTTTTTTCACTAGCTAATTGATCTTCAAAATGAACCCCAGCAGCACCTGCTTTAATAAATTTTTTTGCTAATTCAAATACATTTAGAGGACCACCAAACCCTGCTTCTCCATCAGCTATAATTGGAAGCATGTAATCTACTCTTTTTTCTTTTTTCATATCTCCATCTTGAAGTTCCATATGTTGAATTTGATCAGCTCTTATCAGAGCATTATTCATTGACTCAACTAATTTAGGTGCACTATCATAAGGATATAAAGATTGATCTGGATACATTTCACCAGCACTATTTGCATCAGCCGCTACTTGCCAACCACTCAAATAAATTGCTTTTAATCCTGCTTTAGCATGTTGTACAGCGTGGTTGCCTGATAGAGAACCTAAGGTATTGACATAATTTTCTGTATTAAGAAGTTTCCATAATTTCGTGGATTGTTGCTTACACAAGGAGTACTCTATTTTAATCGAGCCTCTTAATCTTTCAACTTCTTCTGGAGTATAATCTCTCTTGATTCCTGCAAATCTTTTTAAGTCGTATGAAACGTTTTCTGCACTCATTGAAGGAATCCTTTGATTTTAAAGTTATTATTGAGAAATGAATTTAGTGAAAGTCGAAGATTAATTTGAATCTGTTGAAGAGTCGTTTAAATCATTCATTCCACTAGAACCCCAATCACAATGATCATCCCTCATATAGATCCCTCTTCTGTTATGTCTAGCAAGATCTTCGTGTCTTATGATTTGAGCTTCATTTTCAGTGTTTTTTAATTTTTCGTCCATGTAAATCTTATAATTTACAGGATTTACAAAATCTATAAAAAAGTGTAAAAGTCTTGTAAATGAAAGAAAAAAATTGTAAAAATAAATTTACAAAATTTACAAATAGTAAATATGAGTCAAATTAATTTAAAAATTGGTCCCAAAATCAAGGCTTTTAGAAGACAACTTGGTCTTCAGGCTAATAAATTAGCTGAAGAATTAGATATTTCTCCTAGTTATTTAAATTTGATTGAGGGTGGAAAAAGAAAAATAGATGGAGATCTACTATTAAAAATTTGTGAAAAACTAAATATCGAGCTTTCTCAGCTTACCTCAAAAACTGACTTAAATTTAGAAAACACTTTATCTGAAATTCTAGATGATGAATTATTTGAGGATTTAGACATTTTAGGACCAGAAGTAAAAGATCTCGTAGGCACAAATCCAAAAATAGGAAAAGCAATAGTTAGGTTGGGTGATATTCTTAAAAAGAAGGATCACGAGCTTGTAAACAAAATAGAAAAAATGTCTGGTAAGATTGTTGATAATAGAAAGAATTCGTTTCCAGGTGAGGTTATATCTGATTTTTTACAAGAACATAAAAACTATTTTCCAAAACTTGAGGATTTTGCAAATAAGGTTTTCGATAAAGTTCAAAAAAACAATCGAACAAGATATATAGCCCTATGTGAGTACTTAAATTCAGAATATAATATAAAAGTTAAAGACGTTATACCTGATGAGGATAAACCGTTTTCTAAAATTTTTAACAAAAATAAAAAAGAACTTTTATTAAGTGATTATAGTTCTTTAGAAACAAAAAAACTTCATGCAGCTGCTCAGATAGCTCAAGAAGGTGCAATTAAAGAAATAGAGGAATACTTAACTAAATTTACTTTTCCTTCTGAAGAATCAAAAAAATTAACGAAAGTAGCTCTATTAAACTATTGTGGTGCAGCAATACTGATGCCATATAAACCCTTTCATTTTCAATGTAAAAAACTTAAATACGATTTAGAGTTATTACAAAATACTTTTGCAACTTCTTTTGAACAAGTAGCTCATAGAGTTACCTGCCTTCAAGATCCAAAATTACCAGGGATTCCATTTCATTTTTTAAGAGTAGATATGGCGGGAAACATTTCAAAAAGATTTTCATTATCTGGTATAGAAATTCCCAGATATGGGGGGGCGTGTCCTAGATGGAATGTTTATTCTGCATTAACCAGACCTGGTGTAATTCAAGCAGCTGTTAGTAAAATGACCAATGGTGAAAAATATGTTTGTATTGCAAGGACTGTTGAAAAAGGTATCGGAAGATTTGGTCAAGCAAAAAGTATTTTATCCATTGGCCTTGGATGTGAGGCAAAATACGCAAAGGATTTTATTTACACTGAAAACATAAATATTAATGATAAATCAACCGAGATACCGATAGGCGTATCGTGTAGAACTTGTGATAGATTAGATTGTTCTCAAAGAGCCTTTCCTCCATTACATAAAAAGTTTGATGTAGATATTAATTCAAGAGGAGTTTCAGTTTATGTTGGTGATAAAAATTAAAAGCTATGCTTAAGTTTATTATTCCTGCAGTTATTTTTTTTTTAATAGTTTTATTTTGGGAAAAAATAAATGACGCTATTTATAAAAAATTTAATATTAGAATTAATTACGTAGTTTTAATACTATTTTTAATTATTTTAGCTGTAATATTTATTTTGTTGTATTTCTAAACTTGTTACGTTTTTTGAAAGAAGAGTTTTTAGATCTGATTTTGTTTCTAAATTTTTTCTTATTATTAAATTGAAATTTTTTTTTCTTATTTTTAAAGTTTTTATTTTTTTTAAATGAAACTTTATTTCTTCTATTCTTTTTAAAATTTTTATCTTTGTTTTTTTTAGTTGCTATAAAATTTGGATCAATTAGTTTGCTAATTGAGCTCCACATAGACCTATCATTGGGTGTTATGAATGTTAATGAGGACCCTTCTTTGCCAGCTCTTCCAGTTCTACCAATCCTGTGTATATAGTCTTCGGCTACTTGTGGTAAATCGAAATTAATTACATGTTTAATTAATGGTATATCTAGTCCTCTTGCGGCCACATCAGTAGCAATCAAAATTCTACTTTTTCCGTTTCTAAAGTTGTTTATAACACGCTCTCTTTTGCTTTGTCTTAAATTTCCATGTATTGCATCTGCTGAGTGACCATCATATTTTAAGCGTTTAACTATTTTGTCAGCTCCACGTTTGGTTTTTACAAAAACTAAAATTGAACCATTCCTCTCAACCAACTGATTGATTAACTCATGGTATTTTTTATCTTGTGTTATTTGGAAAGTTTCTTGTTTGATTTTTTCTATTGGAGTTGAAAGCGAACCTATTGCTATACGTTCAGGATCATTTAAATACTTTTCAGAAATTCTTAAAATGTTGTTTGGTAGTGTTGCGGAAAACAACAAAGTTTGATGTTGCTTAGGAATGAATTTTAAAATTGTTTCTATTTGAGGTGTAAATCCCATATCAAGCATCCGATCTGTTTCGTCAAGAACTAGATACGAAACTTTCGATAAATTTAAACTTTGCCTTTTTAAGTGATCATTTATTCTTCCAGGCGTTCCAACTATAATTCGTGCTCTTCTTTTTAATTTCTTGAGTTGTTTTTGCATACTTTCACCACCTATTAAAAGAGCATTTCCAATTCCAATCTCTCTAACATTTAATTTTAAAACAGTTTGCATTACCTGGGTCGCTAGTTCTCTTGTAGGGCAAACTATTAAGGCCATGGTATTTTTATCTAAAATGAGCTTGTTAATCATTGGGATAGTAAAAGCTAAAGTTTTTCCGGTACCTGTTTGGGCTGTTCCTAGTATATCTTTACCTAATAAACCTATTGGTATTGATTTACTTTGAATTGGAGTTGGTGTTATGAAATCAGCAAATCGTATGGAATTTTTTAGTTTATTTTCAATAGGTAATTCGTTAAAATTCATTAATTTTATAATTATAATTTAAATTGACTGGATGCTTATATCTTTTTATAGCAAATACAATGAATGTTTTAAGAATGAATTATAGTGTTAAAATGGCTATTGAGAATGATTATAAATTAATTTAAAATATTTATTAATGCTTAGCTATATTTTACCTTTTCTATTACTAATTTTAGTAGTTGTTTTTATCCATGAATACGGACATTATTATTTTGCAAAGAGATATGGTGTAGGCGTCACAGACTTTTCCATTGGGTTTGGTAAAGAAATATTTGGCTGGAATGATAAATCTGGTACGAGATGGAAAATTTGTTGGATCCCCCTAGGTGGATATGTCAAATTTTTCGGTGATAGAAACGTATTCTCACAAACAGACCAAGAAAAAATTCTCGAAAAATATGATGCAAATGAACGTAAAAAATTATTTGTTTTAAAACCATTATATCAAAGAGCTCTAATTGTTTTTGGAGGACCGTTAGCCAATTTTTTATTGGCTTTAGTTATCTTTTTTTCAATTTATACTTTTATTGGAAAAGATTTTACATCAGCAGTAATCAACGAAGTGCAAAAAGATAGTCCTGCAATGTTAGGTGGGCTTGAAGAAAATGATATTATTCTTGAGATAGACGGAAACGAAGTTAAAAGTATTATGGATGTATCTAAATTTATCACATTATCTATTGCAGATGTAATAGACTTTAAAGTTAAACGCTCTTATGACGAATTATTGCTTAAAGTAAAACCTAAAATTATTTTAAGTGAGGATAATTTAGGAAACAAAATTAATAAGCGTATTGTTGGAATAAAATTGGGTCCTTATAATAATGAAATCAATCATGTAAAATTGGGTCCAGCGCAGGCTATATATCATGCTGCTTACGAGGTTTATTATGTCAGTATTTCGTCCCTAAAATATGTAGGTGGAATGATTATTGGAAAAGCTGATACTTCGCAGTTAGGTGGTCCAATTAGAATAGCAAAAATTTCTGGTCAGGTTGCTGAATTTGGAATTTTGGCTTTTATAAGTATGATGGCTTACATTTCAATAAGCTTAGGTTTGGTAAATTTATTTCCAATACCAATGCTAGACGGTGGGCATTTAATGTTCTATGCTTTTGAAAAGATTTTAGGAAGACCCTTATCTCAAAAAACTCAAGAAGGTTTTTTTCGAATCGGTATGTTTTTACTGCTATCTTTGATGTTTTTTACAACTTTTAACGACTTAAAAGACCTTGGTTTATTTTGATAATTGAGATAAAAAAAATTTAAAAAGTTCAATAAAATCAACACTTATTTCCAATTTTACCATATGTTGTGTATAACTTTTCCGAAAACACTAAAAAAAAGCTTGATTTATCAACGCTTTTGATAAAAATACAATTAACCTTTAACCGGAGCTAAAATGAATAAAAAACAACTAATAGTAAAGCTTTCAGGATCTTTAAATCTAAGCAAAGCAGATGCTGAAAGAACTTTTGATACAATTACCAACACTATTTTGGACGCTTTAAAGGGTGACGATCCAGTGAAAATTGCTGGATTTGGTACTTATAAAGTAGCTAAGAGAAAAGCAAGAGTTGGAAGAAACCCTCGAACAGGTGAGCAAATACAAATTGCAGCATCTCAAAAGGTTAAATTTTTGCCTGCAAAAGCTTTAAAAGAAGTATTTAACAAATAATCAAAATTAACAGCCTTAACGAAGTTCGCGTTAGGGCTGTTTCTATATGCAGAATCTGCATAGCCAATTTTCCTAATCAACGTTAGTTATAAGTAATCAGTACATTATAAATCTTTCTAACAGGGAGGTCTTAATGACTAAATTACTAAAAAAATTAAGTCTGCCACTAACAAGTTTAATACTATTGTTAAACATGACTAGTGCAGGTATGGCGGAGACAACAGTTTCTGCAGAAATAGGGTTTATTTTTAATACTCTACTATTTTTAATGTGTGGGTTCCTAGTCTTTTTTATGGCTTGTGGATTTGCAATGTTAGAGTCAGGTATGGTTACATCAAAAAGTGTATCTGTAATCTGTGCAAAAAATATAGGTTTAGTATCTATTGGAGCAATAATGTTCTGGTTAGTTGGATACAACCTAGCATACGGTATCCCAGAAGGAGGATACATTGGAAAATTTATTCCATGGAGCGACGCTAGTAAGATCGATACTGGTTATGCAGATGGATCAGATTGGTATTTCCAAATGGTATTTTGCGTAACAACAGTTTCAATCGTGTCAGGAACATTGGCTGAAAGAATTAAGCTTTGGCCGTTCTTTTTATTCGCTGCGATTTTAGCAGGAATTATTTATCCAATTGTTATGGGTTGGCAATGGGGAGGTGGCTGGTTAGCGGCTGCAGGTTTCTCAGATTTTGCTGGTTCAACTTTGGTACACTCAACTGGGGGTGCAGCTGCACTTGCAGGAGCTTTGATACTAGGGCCGAGATTAGGACGTTTCAATAAAAAAGGTGAAGCAGCTCCTATCAAGCCTTTTGCAGCATCATCTATACCTTTAGTAACACTAGGAGTATTTATTCTATGGTTAGGTTGGTTCGGATTTAATGGTGGTTCTCAGTTAGCAATTGGAACAGCGCCAGATGCTATAGCAGTATCTAAAATCTTTATAAACACATTATTAGCAGGTGCAGGTGGTGTAATGGCCGCTGGAGCTATCACCAGATTAACTGGAAAAACAGATGTAGTGCAAATGCTTAATGGATGTATTGGTGGCTTAGTTGCAATCACTGCTGAACCATTAATGCCTTCACCATTGGCTTCAATTTTGATTGGTGCTGTTGGTGGAATAATTGTTGTTTATGGTACTAAGTTTTTATTTGCAATGAAAATTGATGATGTAGTTGGAGCAATACCTGCTCACTTGTTTGCTGGTATTTGGGGAACATTAATAGTCCCTGCAACTAATTCAGGTACAAATTTTGGTACACAATTATTAGGCGTATTATCAATAAATGTCTTTGTATTTGTTGTTGCTCTAATTGTTTGGTCAATTATGAAAGCAACAATGGGTATAAGATTGAGTAAAGAAGCTGAAATGAAGGGAACTGACGTGTCAGAAACCGGAGTTATAGCTTACTCAATTCGTGACTAATTGTTAACAATAACAATAAAGGGGTTCTTCGCTCTCTGTATCTTCGTGATTACTCATCGAAGAACCCCTTAAACTTTCTCTCTAGTTAGTTAAACAAAAAAGCCCCCTCCCTCATGGGGGCTTTTTATTTATTAGTTTCCCAAATTTTTTTATAATCTATAAATGGAGATAAACCGTAACTTGAGTTAATATTAGTTAGATGTAAAGATAAGCTTTTTAAAGGTGAAATACAAACTTCACTAAGATATATTTCATTAATATACTTCTCAAAAGGTTCATGACGATCAATGCATGTTTTGTATAAATTTTCCCAATATTTATTTAATAAATCCTTACTTAGCATGAATGTGCATAAAGTTTTATTTATAGTTCTCCAATGCCTTCTACTACCAATCAAAATATTTGTTTTTTCGTTATTCATGTACAGGTAAGGATAATCTGATGGACACATAATCAAATCTTTTTTAAGTTGAGAAGCTATTCTTTCATAAGATGAAATCATCTCTTCTAACATTGTTTCATAATGAATATAATCATCTTCAATAAAAAAAATTAAATCATCACCTTGATTTTTACCAATTTCAAAACTTTGAAGCAAACTAGCTAAGTTAGAGAAGGTCTCTGTAGATTTTTGCTTTTTTATAATTGATTTATATTTTTCATGGTCTAACGAAATGATTTCAAAATTTTCATTTTGTATTAAATCTTTAATTTTATATAAATTTTCTTTTTTTGAATTATCATCAATAACAATTGTTTTGATACTTAAGTGTGGGTATTTATTTTTACAAAATTTTATTGATTTAATCAATGAGTTGATAGATCTCATTGAGTACTCAATTTTTGGTTGCTCAAACAATCTCTTTTTTTTTTGGTCCCAGATTTCTACCTCAGTATTCATTCGCAAAATAATTAATAAAGACTGGACTTTTTTCGTAATATCTACATTACCTAATGGTAAAACTATCGATCTTTCATTAATAATTGACAGATCATCATTTAGCTCCTTGTTAAGAGAAGGTGATACAAAATTATTCTGATCAATAATTTCATAACCGAATAGTCTCGCTATTTTAATAAAAATTTTTTTCATAAATGTTAAATATATGGTATAAATATTTATCTGACTATGACAATTAAATCATCCCACACACTAGTATCTGAGGCACTCGAAGAAATTAAAACAATTTCAACTGACGAGGCACATGAAATGATAACTAATAATAAATGCAATTTAATTGATATTAGAGATGTAAGAGAACTTGAAAAAGAGGGTAAAGTGGAAAATGCCAATCATATCCCAAGAGGTATGCTTGAGTTTTGGCTAGATCCTGACAGTGTCTATTTTAAAAAGGGAAAACTAGATTTAGATAAAGAAATGGTTTTATTTTGCGCTGGAGGCTTAAGGTCAGCCTTAGCTGCTAAATCATTAAAGGATATGGGTTTTAAGAAAGTTTCTCATATTGATGGTGGTTTTGGAGCTTTAAAACAAAGTAAATTTAAAATCGTTTAAAAATTATATTCATCTAAAGCATAATCAAGACGGTCCTGCCCCCAAAAAATTTTGTTATTAACGACAAATGTTGGTGCACCAAAAATATCTTTTTCAAAGGCATCACTTGTTAGATTCTTTAACATTTCTTTTGTACTATCTTTTTTAATACTATCTAAGAAATTTTTTTTATCTAATCCAGTTTTATTAATAATAATATCAATATTTTTTTCATCAGAAATATCCTCGTTATTCTTCCAATAAGCATCAAAACAAATTTCAAAGAATTTTTTTTTAAGATTATCATCAACAACAAGATAGCCCCTCATAAGATATAAAGAATTTAAGGGAAATTGAGCATTCCATCTAAAGTCAATATTATTTTTAGATGCAATTAATTCACAATCATTTTTCATGTTTTTTAATTTACGTTCATTAAACGCAGGAGGGGTTATTTTTCCAAGATTATGCAGACCTCCAAGCAGTATTGGTTTGTAATTAATATTTATTTCATTATCCCTATTTAACAAATTCAACTTTTTGAAAGCCAAAAAAGAGTAGGGACTAATAAAATCAAAATAAAAGTCTAAGTATTTAGTCATATAAACTAATACTTTTTGCGTGAAATATTCTTATTAACCAATAAATGAATAATCCTAATGGACCTATTAAGTATGTGATTAAAAGTGGAAAAATCATTAACAACTTATTGATAGCAAATTTTTGTGAATCTTTAACTATCCAACCCCCTGTAAAAAGATTGATACAAATAAAATGTGTCCAAAACATCATAAGAAAAATTTTGTCTGAAAATAATTCAGAAATATTGTTCATTCCCATATAAAGATTAAAATTATTGTTAAAAGGATAAGCATTTAAATAGGCCTTATAAAGTACAAATATGTAAGCTCCACTTAAAATAAATATTGGGAAAATTGAAGTTACAAAATATCTACAAAAATATGATTGAGGAAAAAAAATTAATGCTAGCCAAAAAGGTAAAACTCCCAAATTTATCCAATAATAGAGCATTTCAATTGTGAAATAAGTATAAATTTGTTCGATCATTTACAAATATATTATATTAAATCTTGTGATGATTCCCATAAGAAATAAAAAAAAAACTCTTCAAGTAACTGTTGAGGAAATGAGAAATTTTGCCTTTGTTTATGTTGAGAAATATGCGCCATCAAAACAACAGCTTAAAACATACTTATTAAAGAAATATTTAAAAACTTCTGTACCAAATGTAAAAAAACAAGATGTTAACAATTTGATAGATATTGTTTTATCAGATTTAGAAAAAAATAGATTTATCAACGATAAATTTTATTCTGAAACTAAAGCAAAGAGCATGATTCGAAGAGGAAATTCAATTAATAAAATTAGAAGTTATCTAATTGGAAAAGGCATCCAAGATAATTATATTAAAGAGACAGTTAACAAAATTCAGGAAGAAAATTCAGATCAGGATTTTTTTTCAGCTCTTAAAATTTGTAAGAAAAAAAGAATAGGACCAGCTAGAATAGAGGATAATAGGTCTTTATTTTATAAAAAAGATATCTCTTTATTAGCTAGGAATGGTTTTAGTTTTGAAACTTCAAAAAAGGTAATGGACTTAAAAAAAGAAGATTATTTAAAAATTATAAAATTACTTTGATTTTTTACTTTTATCTTTTTTTACAAGCTGTTCAATTATATTTTTAATATAATTTCTTACGAAAACAAATACCAATAACCCAAAAATTGAAACAGAAATTATTATAATAAGTATAATTCTTATTTGTTCATCCATTATAAAATACCTTTGCCTTTCAAAATTAAACTTGGATTTTTAAAATCTTTCTTTCCATATAAAATTTCATCTCCATTAAAATCGGTTACAATCCCACCTGTGTGCTTAAGTATTGCATGACCTGCCGCAATATCCCATTCGCAAGCTCTAGGCTCTGCAACATATCCATCAAATTCACCTGCGGCTATTACACAGAATTTTAAAGAACTTTTCATGCGGATATATTTTTTTACATTTAATTTTTTATGAATTTTTTCTATTTCCGGTTTTATACTATGAGAATATGAAACAAATTTAATCTCGTCTTTATTAAAACTTTTATTTCCCTCAAGTTTAACAGCTTTTCCACTAATTAATTCGTATGCAAAATACATCCCATGTGAATAAAACATTCTATTTTTTGCTGGTGCGTATATTAATCCAGCAGCTGGTCTATTGTTAATAATTAATCCAGCGTTGATAGTAAACTCGTCTTTATTATTTATATAATCATAAGTTCCATCTATTGGATCTATTAACCAAAAATCATTAAGATTTTCTGTAGATTTATTATCTGATGTTTCCTCAGAAACTATAGGTATACTTGGAGTTAATTTTGATATTTTTTGTGTTATGATTTCATTTACCTCTAAATCACCATTGCTTACAGGAGTATTATCTGATTTGATTTCTTTAGTTAATCCCTTTTGCCTTAAATCTAATGATACCCTTCCAGCACTTAAAAAAGTACCAACTAAATTTTCGACAACTTCTTTGATATTAATTTTTGTCATTTACTTTTTTTAATTCTATATTTTCAGCATTGATTACTTTTTTTCCAACATTCTCAAAATTAACTGTTATTTTATCTTTTATTATTGATTGAACTTGACCGATGCCCCAATCTTTATTATGTGGATTGAAAACTTTGTCACCTGGCTCAAAATCAAAAATCATTTAATTTAATTTATATTAGAAATGAGTATAAATACCATCAAATGAATAATGAATTAAATTCTATAGGATTAAATAAAAAACCCTCAGATACAACAGTTGTTGTTGCTATGTCGGGTGGAGTTGACTCATCTACGGTCGCAGGTATGATGAAAAATCAAGGATATAGAGTAATTGGAATTACTTTAAAACTTTACGATGATGTAAAAGAAGTTGCTTCCTCAAAGCAATGTTGCTCAGGTCAAGATATCATGGATGCTAAAAGAGTTGCTAACAAATTAGGTATTGAACATAAAATTCTCTATTATCAAAACAAATTTAAACAGGGCGTTATAGATAATTTTGTTGATAGTTATCTAAAAGGTGAAACTCCAATTCCATGTGTTCAATGTAATCAAACAGTAAAGTTTAAAGATTTATTCGAAGTTTCAAAAGATTTAAAAGCTGACGCAATGATTACAGGCCATTATGTTAAGAGTATTACATCAGGAAATGAAACAAATATGTACAGAGCTCTAGACGAAAATAGAGATCAGAGTTATTTTTTATTTAATACGACTAAAGATCAATTAAATTATCTTAGGTTTCCACTTGGTGGCATGTTAAAAGATGAAACTAGAAAAATAGCAAAACAATTAGATTTAAACGTTTCAGAGAAACCAGATAGTCAGGATATCTGTTTTGTACCTAATGGAGATTACGCATCGGTTATTCAAAAATTTAAACCCGAGTCCTACAAAAAGGGGAATATAAAGGACATCAAAGGAACAGTGATTGGCGTGCATGAGGGTATAGTTAATTTCACTATCGGACAAAGAAAAGGAATAAAAGTTTCTGATAAAGATCCTTTATATGTTCTCAAAATAAATGCAGATAAAAATGAAATTATAGTTGGGCCCAAAAATAGATTAGGAAAAAAAATAATTTACTTAGATAATCTAAATATATTAGCTAATAAAAGTGAATTCAAAGATGAAATTTTAGTAAAAGTAAGGTCAACTGGAAAACTTCTTAATGCAAGGATTTTGTTTAAAGAACCAGAAAAAGCTGAAGTAAGCCTCAAAATTTCTGAGGATGGAATTTCTCCTGGTCAAGCTTGTGTTTTTTATAAAAAAGATAATTTTGGATATAAAGTTTTAGGTGGTGGTTGGATTACAAATTAATTTTTTTCCACATAAAAAAAGTGAATAAATAAAAGGTTATTACACCAATAAAATAATCCCATTCTAACGCATGCTTAAAAAATTTTAAATTAAATCCCATAAAATCATTTCCTGGCAAGCTAATAATTGGAATGCTTATTACAGCTACAATAATTAAAATTGAAACCAAAACTAATTTGGCTTTTAAAAAATTTGGGTTAATAAGATCCATTATTTTCTCTTTAAAAGAATATAAAATTATTACCAAATATGTTTGAGCAACAATTTCAAAAATTATAAATGACAACATAATAACTCTCCTGAATAATTTATATAATTCATAATCAAATTTTACTCCTAAAAAGATTGAATGAACTGTGAGTGCTACTGCGGAGGCTACACCAAAAAATATTATCTTTTTTATATGTTTGTGCTCTCCTCCAATTTTGAGCAAAATCTCCTTATTTAAATACCAATATCTGACTAATAAATATGAGGTAAAAAACATAGCAGGTTTAAAAATAAGATAAGTTGGAAATACTCTAGCTGTTCTGCTTATAGAAGCACCACCATCAATATATGGAAAAGTGTTATGAATAATATCTGCTCGATTAGGAAATAAACCGTGAAATTGTGTAATGAGTATTAAGCAAGTATTGACTGCTACGAATGGAACTATAAATATCCAAATACTCATGGATTTGACTTTTTTTATCTGTTCCATTGGAAAGACTATTTTTTCTTGTTTTTCTTTCTAGCTCTTCTTTTTTTTGAGCCCATTTTTCTTCGGCCTCTATGTTTTTTTGGATAACCCATTATTTCCTTTAATTATAATTTAATTGAAATTATGTCAGGGATATAGCATTGTCTTTTCAAGTTATCAATTTTTTTTATGTCTAAATCATTCAAGACTTTTTTAAAGCATACTGCTAAAGATTTTCATAATCAATCTGTTAATCCACCAGTTGTTAGAGCATCTACAATTATATTTAAGTCTATGCAGCACTTAAGAAAAACTCAGGTTAAAGCTCAAAAAAATCCTACTGGCGGATATTATGACTATGGAAGACAAGGAACATCGACAACGTATATACTTCAAAAAATTTTAACTAAATTGGAGGAATCTTATCATGTCTTTACAACACCAACTGGTTTTGGATCAGTCTTTTTAGCAATTTTTAGTGTTGTAAGGCCTGGTGACGAAATTTTGGTTTCTGATCCAGTTTATAGCCCAACAAGAATTTTAACAGAAGATTATTTAAAAGAATTTAAAATTCGAACAAATTTTTATGACCCTCATAATTTAAATACTTTAGAAAAATCTATTACAAAAAAAACTAAACTGATTTTTGTTGAAAATCCAGGAAGTAACACATTTGATTTTCAAGACTTGGGAAAAATAATTGCAATTGCAAAAAGAAAAAAAATCTTAACAGCAATTGATAATACCTGGGCAACACCATATTATCTAAAACCTATCAAAATTGGTTTTGACATGTCAATAGTATCTGCAACTAAATATTATTCAGGTCATTCTGATGTCATGGGCGGTAGTTTAGCAGTAAACAAAAAAGTTTTTAATAAAGTAAAAATTGCAGAAAAGATTACAGGTTTGAGATTAGGACCTGATGATGCATATTTAATTACCAGGGGATTAAGAACTTTAGATGTAAGATTGGATAGACATAGTGAGAATGCGAAAAAAGTAGCATCTTATTTAAATAAAAATAAAAAGATAAAGTTACTTTATCCATATAATAAAGTTTCATTAAATTATAAAATGTGGAAAAAATATTACTCTGGTGCTTCGGGTCTTATGGGATTAAAAATTAAGTCTAAAGATATAAGATCTGTGAGAAAATTTGTAAATTCATTAAAGTTATTTGGTTATGGATATAGTTGGGGTGGCTTTGAAAGTTTAGCTTTACATCAAGAATCTAGAGAAACAGGAAATAGAAAGTACATGAATCTTAAAAATGATGAGCATTTAGTTAGGCTTCATATAGGCCTTGAAGATCCTAGTGACCTTATTGCTGATATCAAGCAAGCTCTAAAACATTTAAGATAGTTAAATATGTCTTCTGAAAAATTTATAAGAAATAAAACTGCATTAATTACTTTAATTGCAGCCAGTCTAGTTGTCCTCATTTCATTGGGTGTAAGGCAAACTTTTGGAATGTTTTTTATGGACTTTAGAGAAGATTTAGGAATTTCTTTAACACAGTCTGGTTTGTCAATCGGTCTACAAATGTTGATGTGGGGATTGACAGGTCCTATTTTTGGAGTAATTGCAGATAAGTATGGAGGTCATAAAGCAATTTCCCTGGCATTCATTTTTTTTATAGCTGGTGTCTACTTTCTGTATGCAGGACCGAATACAGGAATTTTTTTTCAAATAGATTTAGGTATTTTAGTTGGTATAGGTCTTGGAGGCACCGCTATTAGTATTCCAATGTCTGTCGTAGGAAAACACTTTCCTTTATCTAATAGAACTATTGCCATGAGTATTGTCACAGCTGTAGGTTCATTTGGATATTTTTTGTCTCCGATACTAACAGAGTATTCTTTAACTGAAAACGGTTGGCAAAACACTTTAGTTGCGTTTATGATAGCTTTAGCTGTTGGCTTTGTTATTTCATTTCTTGTTAGATCTCCATCGTTAAAAGACACAATTGAACAACCTAATACTCAAAGCACTTTAGAGGCAGTAAAAGAAGCACTTGGGAGCAAAAGTTATTTACTTTTAGTTTCAGGTTTTTTTGTATGTGGTTTTCATATAACTTTAGTTGGAACCCATGTTCCAACATATGTAATTGATAGAGGTTTAGAAAGTTGGACAGCAGCAGCGATTTTATCTTTAATAGGTTTGTTTAATATTTTTGGATCTTTGACCAGTGGATACCTTTCAACCATAATGAGTAAAAAAGTTATACTAAGTGCAATTTATGGTTTGAGAGGACTTACAATTATTTTATTTATATTTTTACCTGCAAGTAATATAAATTCTTTTATATTTGGCGCAAGTTTTGGTTTTTTATGGCTTTCGACCGTGCCAGCAACAAGCGGAATAGTTGCGCACATGTTCGGTACTAAGTATCTAGGTCTTCTGTATGGATTTGTTTTTCTAAGCCATCAAATTGGTTCTTTCTTTGGAGCTTTTTTAGGAGGTTTATTCCATGATCTGTATGGGTCATATGATTATGCGTGGTATTTAGCAATTGCATTATCTGTTTTTGCAGCAATAATTCATTTACCGATTAAAGAACAACCAGTTTTAAGATTAAAAACAGAATAAATTGAACAGACCAAATCAATTAACAAAAATAGATCATTCAGGAAAACCTTATATTATTTATAAGTCACAAAAAGGATTTGATCTCTATACTGATTTTTCAAAAAAAATAATTTTAAATAATAAGAATATTAAAAGCTTTTTAAGTAAAAAAAATAGAAAAAAGTTAAGAAATACCGATCTTTATATTGGTTTTTTTGGATATGAGTTATTAAATAATTTGATTAATATCAAAGTCCCAAAACAAAAAAATTTAAATTTTCCAAAAGGAATTTTTTATAAGCCAGAAAAAACAATAAAACTAAGTAATAAACTTAAATATAATAAAAAAAATTTTCATTCTGGGAGTTTTCAAATCAATATTAACAAAGAAAGCTACAGAAAAATTTTTAATAAATTTAAAAAAAAAATTAAAAGTGGTGAAACTTACCAGATTAAAATTTGCACTAAATATAAAACTAAATCTAAAATTAACCCACTAGATTTTTTTTCAAGATTATCTAATACAAATTTAGCTCCAGAAGCCTTTATGATTAAAGATAATAATTACTCAATAATTAGTTGTTCTCCTGAAAATCTAATAACTAAAAAAGGATTTGATATATCAACAAAACCAATAGCTGGTACATTAAAAAAAACAAAACATCTAAATAGGGTAAAAGCATTAAGCTATTTTAGAAAAAATCTAAAAGAGACTAAAGAACACAATATGATAGTTGATATGGAAAGAAATGATTTATCTAGAATTTGCAAGATTGGCTCTGTAAAATTGTCTAAACAAAAAATTGTTGAGGAATATAAAGACCTTTTCCATTATGTGAGTCTTATTAAGGGAAAACTAAATAAAAACATCAATAACTTTGATATTATTAAAGCAATGATGCCAGGGGGCTCGGTAATTGGATGTCCAAAGATAAATACACTTAATCTTTTAAACAATCAGGAAAAAGAAAATAGAAATATTTATACAGGAAGTTTTGGCTACATAAAATTTAACGGCGATATGAGATTTAATATAATTATACGATCTATTCTTAATTTTAAAAATATTTCAGAAATCTCAGTTGCTTCGGGCGTAGTCGTTGACAGTAATGCTAACCATGAATTTAATGAAAATTTTATCAAAGCCAAAGCATTAATAGATTTATTTAAATGATTTACGTTATTGATCATAACGACTCGTTTACTCATAATGTAGTTCATCAATTTGCTCTATTTGATAAAGTGGTGTGCGATAATTATAGTGATATAAATGAAAAAAAAATTAAACAATCATCAACAATAGTTTTTTCACCAGGACCTGGTAATCCTAAAAATTATCCTATTACTTCTAAAATTTATAAAAAATTTAAAGGAAAAAAAAAGATGATAGGGATTTGTTTGGGTTTTCAGCATATTTTATTTTGTGAAGGTGCAAAAATTATCGAGCAAAAAAAAATATATCATGGTTTTCAATCAAATATTAAAGTAGTTAACGATAAATCTTTGTTCAAAAAAGGAAAGATATTTAAAGTTGGAAGATATCATTCTTTAAAATTAAAAGAACCTTTCAAATCTAATAATTTTGAGATAACTATGAGATGTTTAAAATCTAAAGTTGCAATGGCTTTTGAAAATAACAAAGAAAAAATATATGGATTTCAATTTCACCCAGAATCTTTCTTAACTATCAATGGTAAAGTACTTATTAAAAAAATCTTATCAGCTTAAAAACTTAAAAGAGATCAAATTTAAAGACCTGTGGGGAGATCACGGGATTTTTACGACTATGTGGATTTTTGGTAAACCACCAAAGATTATATTTTTTGATAATCATATAAAAAATTTAATCAAATCACTTGATAAATATGGAATTAAAAAAAAAAATCTTAAGAAAACAATTATCAAAATTATAAATCACAATTTATCAAAAAAAAAAAATTATAATCATTTACTAAGAATTGCTTTGAGTAAAAATATAATTTCAATATCCTTAAGAAAAAGATTAACTCCAAAATTAAATTTTGATTTAAAAGTTGTAAAATATAAACGTGAAAAACCCGAGTACAAGAATTTAAAATATAAAAAAATAATATCCTTGCTATCTAAAATGGATAATTCTAAATCTGATATTATTTTGATTAGTAAAAATAAAGTTATGGAAACTGGAACCTCCAATCTTCTTTTTATAAAAGATAAAGAAGTTTTTGGACCAAAAAAAGATTATTATGAGGGTAATACATATAAATTTTTAAAAACAAAGATTAAGAAAATATCAAAAAAAAATATTTATATTAAAGATCTTAACAGCTACGATGAAATTCTGCTTATTGGTTCTGGTAAAGGGGTGGCTTCTGTTAAAACTATTAAAGAAATCGGTTGGAAAAGAAAAAATTTAAATCAATTCAACATTTTTTTAAGATATTATAATTTAGCAATTAAAAAATCAAAAATATATAAATTTTAAAACATGAAAGATCCAAATAATCCTTGCTTGTTTTGTAATATTGAAAAAAGTGGAAGTGTTCATGAAAATGATTTAGCATATGTAAGCTATGACTCTTATCCCGTTTCAAAGCATCATTGTTTAATTATTCCAAAAAGGCACATTAAAGATTATTTCTACTTAACAAAAGAAGAGCTTGTTGCTTGCCATGATCTTATAAAAGTTATTAAGGATGAAATTTTGATTAAAGATCCATTAGTAAAAGGTTTTAATCTTGGTACAAATATTGGAGAAGCTTCTGGTCAATCGATATTACATTGTCATTTCCATTTGATTCCCCGTAGAATTGATGATGTGGATAATCCTCAAGGAGGTGTGAGGTCTGTTATTCCAAATAAGCAACACTACAAAAGAAAAAAATAGCTTTTATCAATGACAAATTGACCAGAGTTAGAGGTTGATCTCTTTTTTTAAGTAGATTAAATATTTAATGTAATTTTAAAATGATTTAACGTAAAGCGGATATGTTACACACTAACCCATTTTCAGTTTTATCCGAAGTCCTGTCACCGTTAGCGATGCAGGGTTTTATAGTTGCTATGGTAGCTTTAATTGCTTTAGGAACTATTGTTCAGATGATACATCATAAAAACTTAACGTACTTTTTTAACAACGCTAAAAAAGCAAAATTATCAGCTACTAAGGAATTAGGTCTAGGAGAAAGAACATCTATCATAGCCAAAACAGCAGTTGTAGATATTGGAACTACATCGGAGTTAGGTTTTGGAAAAAGAAGATTGGCGCATGTTCTTGGGATGTATGGAACAATTTTATTTTGGGTATCTTCAGCAATTTTAGTTTTTTGTTACACGGGAGTTGATAAAGCTAACTCTCAAACTTGGTCAATACTTTGGCATTTAGGAGCAATTTTAACTTGCATAGGTGGTTATTGGTTTTGGTTTTTTTTAAGGGTTGATGTATCTGCTGAAGCTCATCCTTGGTATAGAATCATTAAAGCCGACTTATTTGTTTTAGCATTATTAGCTTGTGCAACGTTTGGATTAGCTTGGTCGTTTACGCAGTTCAATGGACAGATAGGTCTTTCTTACTTGTTTTTAATATTGTTTGTAGCTTCAAATTTAATTCTTTTTGGTGGTGTATATTGGTCTAAATTTGCCCACATGTTCTATAAACCTGGAGCAGCAATACAAAAAAATCTAGCAGAAGCAGATGGATCAAGAGACAATCTTCCACCGCCAGCTGATGCACCTGAACAATTTGGCTTGGGTATTAAAAGAGAAGAGCCAAAACACTATTAATATGTTAAAAAGAAAGGATATTTAAAAAAATATGTCAACTTTTGTATACATGACTAGATGTGATGGATGTGGTCACTGCGTAGATATTTGTCCATCAGATATAATGCACATAGATGAAAATATAAGACGTGCAAAAAATATTGAACCTAATTTTTGTTGGGAGTGTTATTCGTGTGTAAAGGCTTGTCCTAATCACGCCATAGATGTTAGAGGTTATGCAGATTTTGCTCCAATGGGGCACAGTGTAAGAGTAAGAAGAGAAGAGGAGAAGGGTACTATTTCTTGGAAAATAAAATTTAGAAATGGAACAGAAAAAAACTTTGTGTCTCCAATCACAACGAAACCTTGGGGAAAATTTATTCCTAAGCTTGCTGAAGGTGATACACCTAATCAAGGAGAGATAAATTCACAAAGATTATATAGTGAACCAGAGGGCTTAAATACTAATCAGGAACTACCATCAGTTCCAAAAGAGTCTTTTAAAAAAGGAGTTTATTATTAATGGCTAAACACAAAACCCATTTTGAAGAATGCGATGTATTAGTTGTGGGTGGTGGAATGGCTGGAACGGGAGCGACATTTGAAGCTCGACACTGGGGCAGAGATTTAAAAATCATTTGCGTTGAAAAAGCCAATATAGATAGAAGTGGAGCGGTTGCTCAAGGATTATATGCAATTAATTGCTATATGGGGATGCAATGGGATGAAAATCAGCCAGAGGATCACGTCCGATATGCTCGAAATGATTTAATGGGGATGGTCAGAGAAGATTTAGGTTATGACATGGCTCGTCACGTAGATTCCACTGTCCATATGTTTGATGAGTGGGGTCTTCCAATGATGAAAAATGAAAAAACAGGAAGATACTTAAGAGAAGGTAAATGGCAAATAATGATTCATGGAGAAAGTTATAAGCCAATTGTTGCTGAGGCAGCTAAAAAATCCGCAGACAAGATTTATAACAGAATAATGGTTACACATTTATTAATGGATGAAGCCGAAGAAAATAGAGTAGGTGGAGCAGTTGGATTTAACATGAGAACTGGTGATTTTCATGTATTCAGAGCAAAAGCAGTAATTGTGTCAGCTGGTGGTGCATCACATATTTTTAAACCCAGAGCTGTTGGCGAAGGAATGGGTAGAACTTGGTATGCTCCATGGAGCAATGGATCGGCTTATGCTTTGCCTATTGCTGCCGGAGCTAAAATGACACAAATGGAAAATAGAATAGTTTTATGCAGATTTAAAGATGGTTATGGTCCGGTAGGAGCATATTTTTTGCATTTAAAAACTTATACGCAAAATGCTAATGGTGAAAATTATGAAAAAAAATGGTATGAACAAACTAAAGAGCTTGTTGGCGATTATATAGATCATCATCCAACTCCAACTTGTTTAAGAAATCATGCTTTTATTCAAGAAACAATGGCTGGCGGTGGACCGATTCAAATGGTCACCACAGAAGCTTTCCAAGATCCTCATCTAGAAACTGTAGGTTGGGAAAATTTCTTAGGAATGACAGTTGGACAAGCTGTAGTTTGGGCGTCCCAAAATATTGATCCCAAATATACAAATCCCGAATTAACTACATCGGAACCATATGTAATGGGTTCACATGCAACATGTTCTGGAGCTTGGGTAAGTGGCCCTGAGGATTTGTCTCCACCAGAATATTTTTGGGGATATAACAGAATGTTGACAATCAATGGATTGTTTGGTGCAGGAGACACAGTAGGTGGAAGCGCACATAAATTTTCATCGGGCTCATTTACAGAAGGTAGATTGGCAGCAAAAGCAGCTGTTAAATACATAGAGGATAAAAAAGCAGAAGGTATCAGCGTGTCTGATAAACAATGCGATGATTTTAAAACTAAAGTATATAAACCTCTGGAAACTTACACAGTTGCTCAAAATGAAATTACTGGTGGAACTGTTTCTCCGAGCTACATATCACCAATTCAAGGTTTGCAAAGACTTCAAAGAATAATGGATGAATATGTTGGAGGAATAGCAACAAATTATATGACTAACGAGAATATGCTAAAAAGAGGACTGGAATTATTGGCTTGGTTAGAGGAGGACCTAGAAAAAGTTGGCGCTGAAGACTATCACCAATTAATGAGAGCCTGGGAGCTTAAGCATAGAGCTTTAACTTCTCAATGTGTAACTGAGCATACGTTATTTAGAGAAGAAACTCGTTGGCCTGGCTATTATTACCGAGGAGATTATATGAAGTTAGATGATGAAAATTGGCATTGTCTAACCGTTTCAAGAAGAGATCCTAAAACTGGTAAATTTTCTTTAGAAAAAGTGCCTGTCTATCATATTGTTGATGAAAAAGAGAAGAAGAAAGCCTCTTAATAAAGTATTAAATATAAAAATCGATGGACCTTTTAGCGAAACCTGATGAAGAAATATTCTCAATTGGAAAACCGTTTTGGGAGAATTTAGTGAGATCATCTAATCTTAAAGATTATGGAAGTTTTACTAAAGATTTTTCAACTCAAATGCTGTTTGGAGCCAATGAGGTTGAGCTAGGCAAACAATGGGCCAATAATGAACTTATCACAAATTTAAATGAGACTTACGAGCCCTTTGGCACCTTGAGAAGGGGCGAGCATATTACAATTCTTATTAAGCAAACTAATAGTAAAATCCCAGGGGAATTCTTAGGTAGAATGGTACTTGGTGTTGAGGATGGAGCGATCAAGGTCTTTGGTGCAACAATCTACTAAAAAAATTTATCTAAATTCAATTATAGTTTGACAATTTTTATCCTAGGTGTAATTAAAACTATAGATGAACCTTCCAAAAATAAAAATTCCTCAAAAAATTATAGAAAAGAAAACAACATTAATTAAAACTGGAATTTTATCAGCTATAGCTGCTTGTTGGAGCGTTATCTTAATAGGAACTTTTATAACTTTCGAATAAGTTAAATTAAAAGTTTTTTTATTTTTTAAATGGAAGTTTTTTTACCAATTGCACAAGTCTTCATTAATCCAGTTGAAATACTTTTGTTAAGTGCAATAGTTGGGGTGCTTTCAGGCTTATTTGGAGTTGGAGGAGGTTTCTTAATGACACCCTTTTTAATATTTATGGGTGTTCCACCAGCTTACGCAGTGGCAAATGAAGCAAATAATATCTTAGCAACATCTGTATCAGGATCAACTACTCATTATTTAAAAAATACTTTGGATTATAAAATGGGATTTATAATTGTAATTGGTGGAACTATAGGAACCGCATTGGGGATTTTAACTTTCACTTATTTTAAAGATATTGGTAAAATAGATACGGTTATTTCGTTAGCGTACATGTATATCCTAGCAATTATTGGAACCTTAATGTTAGTGGAAAGTCTTGGTGAGATTGATAAAGCAAAAAAAAATATTGTTGAGAAGAAAAAATTACATGTGCATTATTGGATACATGGTCTCCCTTTTAGAATGAGATTTCCAAAATCAAAATTATACGAAAGTATATTTACTCCTATAATAATTGGATTATTTGTTGGTTTTATAGCAGCAATAATGGGAATTGGTGGAGCATTTATTTTAGTGCCTGCAATGATTTATATTATTAAGATGCCAACAAAATTAGTACCTGGCACCTCTTTGTTTGTAACGATTTTTGTAAGTGTAATTGTTACATTCCTTCACTCAATCAATTATGGTTCTATAGATTTAATGTTAGTATTATTGTTAGTTGTAGGATCTATTGTGGGAGTTCAAGTGGGTCAGAAACTCGGAGAGCAAATTGATAGCTCAGGTTTAAAAGCCTTATTAGCAATTTTATTATTAATTGTCGGAATAGTCATTGCTTACGATACCTTTTTTGCTGATGAGATTCAGAATGGAATTACATTTACAGGCTCACAAGATTTGAATTTTTTCTCAAAATTTATTAAAGAGTTTTCTGAAGATATGCCATTTTTTTATGGATTATTCTCAATTTTATTTGCTGTTATATTGGGAATTGCAGCTGCATTTATTAGGAGATCAATTTCAAAATTTAGAGAAAAATATTTTGCTAAAACTGCAAAACAATCTAAATAAATAATTTTAAATATATTTCAATTGTTATAATACTAACAATCCCTACAGTTATCATTGCAATGAATCCAACTACAAATGGTTTGTAACCCATACCTTTAATATCCTTTAAATTTGTTGATAGACCGATTGCAGCCATAGCCATTGTTAAAAAAATTTTAGAAATAGCTTTAATTAAATCTACTACTTCAATCCAATTATTATTAATATTATTTGAGAAAATTTGGTCACCGATATTTCTAATAATTATCATTCCAACAAAACCTAAAACAAAATAAGGAAATATTTTTAAAATAGAATAATTTTTATCTCCGGCTCTACCTCTATTGTAAAGGAAAGCAAATAGAGGAATCATTATTATCAGAAAAGTGTTTCTTATAAGCTTTGTGACTGTTGCAATATTTAATGTTTCAGGGCTATTAAACTGTTGATCATATATCAGTCCAGCTGCTGCAACCTGAGAGGTTTCATGTATCGCAGTTCCTAAAAAAAGACCTGCAAATAAAGAGTTTCCATCAAAATAGAAATTTGCAAAATAAGGATATAAAAACATTGATACTATTCCAAATAAAGTAATATTCGCAATTGCATAAGAAACTTCGTTTTTATTGGCTTTTATTACCGGGGCGGTTGCCATTATTGCAGTAGTGCCACAAACTGTACTCCCAATTGATATCAGGTAAGCCATTCTGGTCTGTATTTTAAGTTTTTTTATTAATAGTTTTATGACGACTAAGACACTTATTATACAGATTAATATTAATGGTATCGCAATTTTTCCAAAATCTAAAAATTCAAAAGGTTTCAATTGTATTCCTAGACAGATAATTCCAAGTTTTAAAATATATTCCCTGGTAAAATCTAAACCAATTTGAAAACTATCCCGAATTTTAAAAAAATTACCAAAAAAAATACCTAACAGAATTGAAATCATTGCCGTAGATATAGGACTTTTACTATACCCTAAAAGCTCGATACCAATTATATTATTAAAACCTTGAGAAAGAGAATATAGAATAAATGCAAGAATTACACCTGGTACGACTACCAAGTAATTTTTGGAAAACATTATAAAATTAATTAATTATGCGCTTCTATAAAGTTTAGTCATAACAAACTCTTTATGACCCAAAGCTTCTGCACAGGTTAATCTTCCATTAGCAACTCTCAATGTTGTTTCGATAAGTCTATCTCCCGCTTCAGACAGATTCATTTCTCTTGAAAGAATTTTTGAAACATCACAATCAATATGCTCACCCATACCTTTAACGGTTAAAGGATTTGCTGTTAATTTTACAACTGGTTCAATTGGATTTCCGACTATATTTCCTTGTCCAGTTGGGAATAAATGAATATTAAAACCAGCCGCGGCTTGAAGTGTTACGCATTCTGCAGCAGCAGATGAAGTATCCATGAAATATAAACCTTTTCCTTTTTTTGGTTCTTCAGCTGGCTCCAAAACATCCACAAACTTACAATTACCAATTTTTTGAAAGTTACCAAAAGCTTTTTCCTCAATAGTTGTAAGACCACCAGCAATATTACCTGCTGTTGGTTGGCTTTCAGAAAGGTCATCGGTTGCTTCTTTAAGAATAAAATCATTGTAAGCATTCCAGGTCTTCATAAATTTATCTGAAGCCTCTTTTGTTGCTCCTCTTGTTGCACAAACATTTTCTGCCCCAGTAAGTTCAGACGTTTCACCAAAGCACAAATGGACACCTAATGGTTCTAGTTTATCCATCAAATTTCCTACAGTTGGATTAGATGCTAAACCTGATGTTGTATCAGACTCACCACATTTTACTGAAATCCATAAATCGCTTATCGGACATTCTTCTCTTTGTTTCTCAGAAGCCCACATTACAAATTCTTGAGCTTTTTTAGAAGCCTTCATTACTGTTCCAATATCGCCAGTTCGCTCAATATGGAAACCTTCAACTGGCTTTCCAGTTTTTGCAATTCCATCCACAATTTTTTTTGTCCACTTTGGCTCTATTCCAATTACAATTACAGCTGCAACATTTGGATTACTTCCAGTGCCAATCATAGTTCTGAAATGTAATTCTAGATCAGCACCAAATTGAAGTCTGCCATATGAATGAGGAAGAGCGATAGTTCCTTTAATATTGTTTGAAACTGCTTCAGCACAAGCATTTGATATATCATCAACCGGAAGTATGATTACATGATTTCTTGTTCCAGCTCTTCCATTCTCTCTTTTATAGCCTAAAAAACTCTTTGGAATTTCCATCTAATTACCATTTTTTTGTTTTAACGTTGTGAACGTGAACATGTTCACCTTTCTTAATTGATTTAACTACTTTACCAATGTCATGCCCATATTTAAGAATCGTATCACCCTCTTTTAGATCAATCATAGCTATTTTATGTCCTAAAGGAATTTCATCCATTGATTGAATGTTTGTAGATCCATCATTTTCCATAATCCAGCAATTACATTCTTGTTTTGGGTTAATTTTCTCAATTACTACAACACCTACATTGTCTTTTTGGTCGTGAATTATTATTTCAGTAGCCATATAGTGTCGAATTGTTTATTTGAAATTTTCAAAATCTTATATATTAATCGCGAAATTAACAATTAAATTTTATATAAATTATTATATTTACTAATTTAGAGAGGTCCTATTAATGACAAAAATGACAACAGAAGAGGCTTTTGTAAAAGTTTTACAAATGCACGGCATTGAACACGCTTTTGGAATTATAGGCTCAGCGTTTATGCCAATCTCGGATATTTTCCCAGACGCAGGAATAACCTTTTGGGATGTTGCTCATGAGACTAATGGTGGATTAATTGCTGATGGATATACAAGATCAACTGGAAAAATGTCTATGGTTATTGCACAGAATGGACCAGGTATAACAGGTTTAGTAACCCCAATTAAAACAGCATATTGGAATCATACTCCTTTATTATTAGTGACACCGCAGGCTGCAAACAAAACCATGGGTCAAGGGGGTTTTCAAGAAGTCGAGCAAATGAATTTATTTAAAGACATGGTCTGCTATCAAGAGGAAGTTAGAGACCCTTCGAGAATGGCAGAAGTGTTGAACAGAGTTATTGAAAAGGCAATTAGAGGTTCAGCACCAGCGCAAATAAACGTACCAAGAGATTATTGGACACAAGTAATTGATATTGAACTACCACCAATCGTAAGATTAGAAAGACAGGGCGGAGGCTCAGATGCAATAGCAAAAGCAGCTGATCTTTTATCAAAAGCAAAATTCCCAGTTATCTTATCAGGTGCAGGAGTTGTAATTGGTGGCGCTATTGAGGAAACAAAAAAACTTGCTGAAAAATTAGAAGCACCAGTATGCTCTGGTTATCAACACAACGATAGCTTTCCAGGAAGTCACCCCTTAGCAGTTGGTCCATTAGGATATAATGGCTCAAAAGCAGCAATGGAATTAATTTCTAAAGCAGATGTTGTTTTAGCACTCGGAACAAGATTAAATCCTTTTTCAACTTTACCAGGCTATGGAATAGATTATTGGCCAAAAAATGCCAATATAATCCAAGTTGATATTAATCCTGATAGAATAGGATTAACAAAAAAAGTTACTGTAGGAATAAGTGGTGATGCAAAATTAGTTGCACAACAAATTTTTGATAAATTGGCTTCTAATGCAGGAGATGCTAATAGACAAGAAAGAAAAGATTTAATTCATCAAACAAAATCTGCTTGGTTACAAAAATTATCAAGTTTAGATCATGAAGAGGATGATCAGGGCACTGTTTGGAATAAAGAGGCTAGAGAAAGAGATAAAGATAGAATGTCGCCAAGGCAAGCATGGAGAGCTATTCAAGCTGGAATGCCAGAGGATGTAATTATCTCAAGTGATATAGGAAACAACTGTGCAATCGGAAACGCTTACCCAACTTTTGAGAAACCAAGAAAATATTTAGCGCCAGGTTTGTTTGGACCTTGCGGTTACGGTTTTCCATCGATTTTAGGTGCAAAAATTGGATGTCCGGATACACCTGTAATTGGTTTTGCAGGAGATGGTGCATTTGGAATTAGTATGAATGAGATGAGCTCATGTGCTCGAGAAGAGTGGCCTGCAATAACTATGGTAATTTTTAGAAATTATCAATGGGGTGCAGAGAAAAGAAATACTACACTTTGGTTTGATAATAATTTTATTGGAACAGAACTTGATCCTGAGCTTAGTTATGCAAAAGTAGCTGATGCTTGCGGATTAAAAGGCGTGACGGTAAAAACCATGGAAGAAACAACTGCTGCAATTAAGCAATCATGTGAGGATCAAAAGAAAGGTATTACAACATTTATTGAAGTTATCTTGAACCAAGAGCTAGGTGAGCCTTTTAGAAGAGATGCAATGAAAAAACCAGTAAGAGTTGCTGGTATTAAAAAAGATGATATGAAGAAGCAGCCATCTTTAAACTCTTAATATCTTTTAAATACTTAACAATTACCGTAATCTTTATTCATGAATAAGATTCTTTCTAGTTTTATTGTCTTGATGATTTTATTTGCTTGGTGGTCAAGCCTGTCCATCGGTTTGTCATCAGATGAATATTTTCATCATATCAATGGTCTCGTAAGATATAAATTTTTAGTTTCATTTGGTGAAATACAAAAATTTGAATTTAGAAATAATCAATTTTATCCTGGTTTATACGACACTATTTCTTACGCCTTCGGACAGATATTTTTTTTAATAAATAAAAAGTTTTACGTAAATAATATCGATGTGGTAATGCATTTTGTAAATATTTCTTTTTCAACTTTAAGTATTTTGGGTCTTTATTTAATCACACAAAAATTATTTAATAAAAAAATTGCATTGTTGACATCATTATTGACTTTATTAAATCCTTTTTTCTTTGGACATATGGGAATTAATCAAAAAGATATTATTGTCTTTTTTGCTTTCATTTGGGCTTGTTACTATTTCTATCTTTATTGTACTGAAAATAATAATTTATTAAAATATTTAATATTGTTCTCTTTATTTTTTGGATTTGGTTGTGGTGTGAGACTTACTTTTGTTGTTGTAATCTTTCCAGTTGTTATTATTGGTTTATATTATCTGATTAAAAGATTTAAATCTGATTATTTATATTTATCTAAAAGATTATTTTTTCACATTCCAATAGTTTTTATTATTTCAACTTTTCTTGTAATTTTATGTTGGCCCCACATAATAGTTGAAATAAATAAAGGTAATTTTTTTGAGTTTCTCTCTTTAGTTGTTAAAAATACAATTAATTGGAATGATGGACCTAAAATTGGTTTATTAAATGGTGATTTCTATGAAGTATTTAATACTCCAAAAACATATTTTTTAACAATTGCTATTTATAGACTGCCTTTTTATTTTTCTTTGTTAATTTTATCTTCTTATTTCTTATTTTTTTTAAAAAAACTTAAATACGAGCTAGAAATTAGAAATTTTAATCAAAAATTTATATTAATAAATATTACTGCATTCTTTCCAATTTTGTTGGCATTAATATTAGGTGTAAATATCTATGATAATTTAAGATTATTTTTATTTATAGTTCCATTATTTTCTTTATTAGCATCACTATCTTTAGATAATTTTTTGAGAAATTTTCAAAATTCTTATTTTATCAAAACAAATCTAATAATTATAGTATTCTTGTTTTCTTTATCATTTTATAGATTTATTTTGCTGACTCCTTATCAGTATACTTATGTAAATTATAGTTATCCATCATTTAGTAAAAGTGTAAAAAAATTTGAACAAGACTATTGGGGCACATCTTACGAAGAACTTGTAGAAAATTTAAAAAACAAATATTCAAAAGAAGAAATTCAAAAATTTAAAATAGCAGATTGTTTTGGCGGTGATAGTACATTATTATATTATTTAAATAAAAATTTTGGAATTAAGAGATTATACAACATTGATGAGAGACCACTGAGAGCAACTCATATAGCTTTAACCAATCGCGCTTTTTTGAATGTAATTAATAATCCAAGTGTTAAGGGTCTTGTGAATGAGAAAGGTATTATGTTATTATCAGATATGGAAAAAGTTGTAAGATCTCCCAACGTAAAAACAACTTGTTTTGACGAATATTCAGGTAAAGATGAAGTTTTAGTAATTAGAAATGGGGCAGTTTTATCAACTTTAAGAAAATTAAACTAAATTATCTAATTACTGTTTTAACAGATCCTAACTTATCAATCTTTCCAATATATATTCCCTTTCCTTCAATTGGCACTACTCCAACAGTAGAACCAGTAAAAATCCAAAAATCTTTATTTAGATTAACATTATCTTTTTTTATTTTGTTTAAAACAAATCTTAATGAGTTTAATGGATTGACATAAACAGTATTGGTATTACCTTTTACACATTGATTTAATTTTTTATTAGAAATATTCGTTTTTAAGTTACCAATATTAATTTTTTTATATTTTTTTGATTTACCTATTAAGAATTTTACGTTAGCTCCAAAATCACTACACAAATCACCAAAAGATGTAATTCCTTTTTTTCTTTGTCTATAACCCACAACTTCAATACATGGTGCCATGTGTGAGATATGTTTAGATATATTTTTTAAAGTAATTATACCTTTAGATGAAAAAAAAGATTTTTTAATTTTATAACAAACTTCAAGTTCAATACCTAAAGTTGATTTGTTTATTTTTACGCTTTTACCACTTTTTAAAACATTCCTATTGTAAACTTTAGCGTAGAAAGGCTCTTTTTCTCTTAATTTTTTAATAAGTGGAATACCGGTGCCAGCAGCCTTAAAACCTATTACTGGAAGTTTTATTTTGCTTTCACATAGCATTCGTAATTTTTGTGCTTCAGCTATTTTTTTACAAAATTTTGATGGTATTGGAGCAATAATTTTACTTTTTAAAAATGCATTGACTAATTTATCAGACGTTTTTTCTATTAAGGTTTTCATAATTTTAGTTTAATACTGACATAGGATCGAGTCTAGTCTGAAACCAATTAATTCTAAAATCTAAATGAGGTCCCGTAGATCTACCAGTTGAACCGACTGTGCCAATTATATCACCTTGATTTATTTTATCTCCAACAGAAACTAATACATTTTCAAGATGAGAGTAGATTGTTGATATTCCATGACCATGATCCATTATAATCGTACCTCCAGTATAATATAGGTCATCCTCCGCCATTGTTACTGTACCTGATCCAGAAGACTTAATCATTGTCCCTCTTTTAGCGGCAATATCAATTCCATAATGGGGCCACTTAGGTTTCCCATTTAAAATTCTTTGACTACCATAAATTCCACTAATGATTCCCTCAACTGGCATTATAAATTGATTTTTAAAAAAAGGTAAATTTGAGTTGATTGAACGTGCCTGTCCAATCTTATTATTTTCTTCTTTTATTCTTTTATAAACTGTTTCAGGAGGTGTTACTTTACTTTCAGGCAACCCGTTTATTCTTTGAATATTATATTTTCTTTTTAAAATTTTTTTTACTATTGTTTCCTTTTTTCCATTAAGATCTTTTGTGATAGTTACATCAAATTTTCTATCCCTATCTAATCCAAAAACAAAAAAACCATCTTTTGAAACTTTTACTTTTTTTTTATCTATGATTATTTTGGCTGATGGGTCTGTAACACCAATAATATAATGACCTTGTAAGAATTTTCCTTTAAATTCAATAGCTTCTAGATTTAATGTCTGAAAAAAAAATATAAAAAAAAATAACTTAAATATTATTTTGCTGTCCATCCACCATCAACCAATAATGAAGTTCCAGTAATCATAGATGCAGCATCCGAGGCAAGATAAACAACAGCTGTTGCCACATCAGATAGCTCAGCAAATCTACCGAGAGGAATATTTCCCAAAACCTCTTTTATAAATTTTTTATCTTTAAAAAATTTTTTTGTCATTGGAGTTACAACAAAAGTAGGACAAACTGTGTTAACTCTAATATTGTATTTTGCAAGGTCTATCGACATACCTTTAGTTAGACCCTCTAAACCAAATTTGGTCATGTTGTAAACACTTCTAATTGGACCACCAACATGTCCCATCTGCGATGACATATTAACAATAGCACCGCCACTTTTTTTTCTATTCTTTGACTTAAGCATTTTCAGCGCACATAGTTGTGCAAGGTTAAAGGTTGCAATAGTATTAATTTTCACCAAATACTCCATATTTTTAGTTTTTACTTTTGTAAAGTGTTCAGGAATATTGTTCCCTGCGTTATTTACTAATATATCAATCTTGGTTTGTTTATTAATAATGTCTTTTATTTGATTATAATTTGTAATGTCACAAACATAGGATTTACATTTTACTTTTAGTTTTTTGATTACTTTTGAAACTTGATGAAGATCTTTCTTTGTTCTACTGATTATTACAAGATTTGCACCTGCTTCGGCTAAGGCTATCGCACAGGCACGACCAATTCCTTTACCCGCTCCTGTAACAATGGCAGTTTTATTTTTAAGATTATATTTTTTTAAAAACATTATAAAATTATTATTTTAATATCAGTGTAAATTAACTCAATAGCAACAACTAAAATTGCTAATAAACCAGCCCAAGCTATCCATTTATATTTCTTTATCCAACTAGATATTAAAGTAGCAGCAGTAGCCATTAAAATTATTGATAAAACTAAACCAAAAACTAATAATGCATAATGATCACCTGCAGCTCCAGCTACACCTAATACATTATCCAAACTCATTGTAAAATCTGCAAGCAAAATAGTCCAAATTGCTTTTAAAAAGCTTGAATTATCAACTTTTATATCCTTTTCATTATTTAAGTCTGAAATAACATCTTTGTATAATTTGTAGACAATATAGAGAAGTAGAATACCTCCAATTAATCTTAAGCCCGTAATTTGTAAAAGATAAGCAGTAAATAAAGTTAAAATTATTCTTAAAATGACAGCACCACCAATACCCCAGAAAATTATTTTTTTTCTTTGTTCTAATGGAAACTTTGAGGCTACCATCCCAATTATTATTGCATTGTCACCAGCTAATACTAGATCAATAAATATAATTTGTGTTAATATTGCTATTTGCTCTGGGGAAAATATATCAACAAACATTAACTCCTAAGTATCATATCTGCACCTTTTTCGGCAATCATTATTGTGGGTGCATTGGTGTTACCTGAAGTTATATTTGGCATTATTGAGGCATCAATTATTCTTAAATTTTGTAGTCCATGAACTTTTAATTCATCATTAACAACTGCATTTTCATCATTACCCATTTTACAAGTGCCCACTGGATGAAAAATAGTTTGGGTAAATTTACTACCTTCTTGAACTAGCTCCTCATCAGATTGAAATTTTGGTCCTGGTCTTAATTCTTCTGGATGATACTTTTTAAATGCTTCACTTTCAAAAACAATACTTCTAACTAATCTAAGTCCATCAGCTGCAACTTTTCTATCCTCATCAGTTGATAAATAGTTCATTTTTATTTTCGGTTTTTCTCTACTATCTGCACTAACTATATTAATTTCACCACGACTAGTTGGTCTTATATTTGCAACAGTAGGAGTAAAAGCGTGAAAATCATGTAATGCAGCGCCCCCCAACTTATCAGTACTTATTGGTTGAACATGAAACTGTAAATTAGGAGTTTCTCTTGAACTGTCACTTTTAGCAAACAAACAAAGTTGACTTGCTCCCATTGTCATTGGTCCTGATCTATTAAAAACAAATTCTAAACCAATTAATAAATTTCCAAATAAACTATTAATTTTTTTATTTAAAGACTTTATATTTTTAATTTTATAGACAGGTCTAAACATTAAATGATCTTGCAAATTTTGACCTACGCCTTTTAATTCTTTAATTAGTTTGATGCCTAGATTAGACAATTTATTACCATTACCTATGCCAGAAGTTTGTAAAATTTGTGTAGACCCAATTGAACCAGCGCTTAATAAGATTTCTTTATTTGCCTTTACTTCTATTAAATTGTCATTTTTCCAAAACGATACACTTACAGCTTTAGTTCCATCAAAATTAATTTTTTTTACATGGCAATTGGTTTCAACTTTTAAATTCCCTCTTTTTTTTATTGGGTTTAAATATCCAACGGCAGCACTACATCTCAATCCATTTTTTTCGGTTACCTGAAAATAACCACATCCAAAATTATTACCCATGTTAAAATCTTTAACTCTAGGAATTCCTTTCTCTTCAGATGCATCCATAAATTTTTCTAATAAGTCTAATTTTATCCTTGTGTCAGAAACAGATAATGGTCCACCAATTCCATGAAATTCATCCTTACCTCTTTCTTGATTTTCAGATTTAATAAAATATGGCAGAACCTCTTTCCAACCCCATCCTCTATTTCCTAGTTGTCTCCAAATATCATAATCTTGTTCCTGACCTCTTATATATAAAAGTCCATTTATTGATGAGCTCCCTCCTAATGTTTTACCTCTAGGATAAGGTATTGATCTATTGGCCATTGTCTCATCTGGTTCAGTATTGTAACACCAGTCTACTTTTGGGTTGTGCATTGTTTTGTAATATCCAACAGGAATATGAATCCACGGATTAGTATCTTTACCTCCAGCCTCAATTAATAAAATTTTATTTTTTGGATTTTCAGAAAGTCTATTAGCTAAAACACATCCAGCTGAACCAGCACCGATAATTATATAGTCAAAGTTTTCCATTTATAGTTGAATAGATATTTTCAATTATTATCATTTATACTTAAATCACTCAATTGTCACTTGTGTCAGCTTTGTTTTTCTGATTGTATTAACTTGTTAAATTTAACAAACAAGAGGAATAATAATGAAAAAAATCATTTCAATGTTGTTTGCGACCATTTTAGTGCTTGGATTTGCATCTAGTGCTAATGCCGCAAAAACACTTAAGTGTCAGACCGTTCTTAACACTAAAGCTGATGAAGTTAAAATGTTAAAGGACTTTACTGATACAGTAACAACACTTACGTCAGGCTCGTTAAAATTTGAAATTTTACCAGCTGGTGCAGTTGTAGGAGTTAAAGAAACTCTTGATGCTGTTGATAAAGGTTTGATTGATTGTGGATTCGCATGGACTCACTATTGGTCAGGTGATCACCCTGCTGCAATGTTATTTGGTTCGCCAGTTGCTGGTGGTGGTGTTGGTATCGATAACTTAGCGTTTCTATCATGGTTTCAATATGGTGGTGGTAAAGAATTATACGACCAACTTTGGAAAGAAATGGGAAGAGACATCAAAGGATTTATGCTTCAACCAGTTGGACCAGAGGCTTTAGGTTGGTTTCCAAAACCAATTAAAGATATGGCTGACTTTAGAAAATATAAATTCAGAACTCCTCCAGGAATTCCAGGACAAACTTACAAGGACATTGGTATAGCATCTGTTGCAATGGGTGGTGGAGATATCTTACCAGCTCTTGAAGCAGGGACTATTGATGCCGCTGAATGGTGTTGCCCTAAACCAGACTTAACATTTGGTTTCCAAAAAGTATTAAAGCATTATTATCTACAAGGTTTACACCAAGTAGTAGTAAATGCTGACTTTTATATTACTGGTAAAACTTATAATGCTATGAGTGCTCATGAGAAGAAGTCTCTTGAAGTTGCAGCTAATGCTTCATTAGCTAAATCTTTAAGTTACAGAATCTATGAAAATGGAAAAGCTTTACAAGAACTTACTACTAAGCATGGAGTAAAACTAGAAGATACTCCATCAGACTACTTTGTTGAGTATATGGCTGCTGCTAAAGCAACATTGAATAAAAATGCTGAGAAAAATAAATTTTTCAAAGAAGTATACGATTCAATGAAAAACTTTGCAGATGTTGCTGTTCCTTTTTGGAGTGGTGCACAAATGTCAAATGCGAAGCTAGGAATGGCTCACGCAGCAACATTAAAGTAATCAGTAATTAATCTATTTTATTAGAGCGAACTATTATAGTTCGCTCTAATTTTTTATTCAAAATTTTATGACTGATGAACCATCAAAATTAGATATATCAGATGAAATGATTGCCGAAAGGCGAGGTGGTTCAGAGAAAATGCCTGAAAATATGCCGTCCTGGATGGCAAAAACTATAACTAAAATTGATAAATTTAGTAAAATTGTTGGAAATATAGTTTGCTGGATATTGATACCATTGATTTTTGCTATGACCTACGAGGTTCTTGCAAGAAAATTATTTTTAGCACCCACAATTTGGGCTTACGATATAAGTAGATTTTTATATGGTGCACTTTTTATGCTTGGTGCAGGATATGCACTTTCTAGAGGAGTTCATATAAGAGCTGATTTTTTATACAGAAATTTTAAAACAAAAACACAAGGCACTATAGATTTCTGGTTATATTTATTATTTTATTTCCCTGGCTTGATTGTTTTTCTTTACATGACAATAGGATATGTGGGCGAGTCTATTCAGCGAGGAGAGAGAGGTATGGACACTACTTGGATGCCTTATATGTGGCCTATTAAAAGTTGTTTATTAATTGGTATCATTTTTTTACTTATTCAGGGTATTTCAGAGTTATTAAAAAGTTATTGGGCTGCAAAAAAAGGTGAGTGGCCCGGAGAAGCTAAATGATTGCTGAATTTTTGGATCCAGCAATTTTAGGATTCATTTTGGTTGGAGTAATGTTATTTGCCATATTTGTTGGTTTTCCAATCTCATTTACTTTAATATTCTTAGGCTTTGTGTTTGGTTACCTGGGTTTTGGAAAGCTAGTTTTTTATTTAATGACTCTTCAATTTTCTATGGTGATGACCGAACAAACTCTTGCCGCTGTCCCACTTTTTGTTTTCATGGGAATTATGATGGAACAAGCTGGATTGATGGAAAGATTATTCTCAGCTTTTCAGCTAATGTTAGCCAAGGTTAAAGGATCTCTTTATTATGCAGTTTTATTTGTTTCAGTGATATTTGCTGCAGCAACTGGAATTGTAGGTGCTTCAGTAACCATACTTGGAATAATGGCTGCAAAATCTATGAATAGATCTGGATACGATGTAAAGCTTGCTGCAGGAACTATTACAGCTGGTGGAACTTTAGGAATTTTAATTCCACCAAGTATAATGCTAGTAGTTATGGGTCCTATTATGGAAATACCTGTAATTGATTTATTTGCAGCTGCTATAATTCCAGGAATTCTTTTAGCATCATTGTATGCAGCCTATACAACAATAAGATGTATGATTAATCCAAAATTAGGCCCAGTTTTACCGGAGGATATGAGAGCTGCTAGCATGAAGGAGGTGTGGGTCGAATTTTTTCTTGGATTAGTACCTCCGGCTGCTTTAGTTTTTGCTGCTTTAGGAAGTATTTTATTTGGATTTGCCACCCCAACTGAAGCAGCAGGTTGCGGTGCAATGGGGGCTCTACTTCTATCTTTAGCTTATAAAAAATTAACACTTCCAAAATTACAAGATGCTCTTGTAAAAACTTTGGAGATTACAGCCTTAATAATGGTCTTAGTAGCAGCGTCTAATTTTTTTGGTGCTGTTTTTGCAAGATTAGGAACACCTACATTGCTCACCGAATTTTTATTAGGTTTAGAAATGAACAAATATCTTATCTTAGCAATGATAATGGTCATGATCTTTTTATTAGGTTGGCCTTTGGAGTGGGTACCCATTGTAATGATAATTATTCCAATAATATTACCTTTAGTAGAAGCTTTAGGATTTAATTTAACATGGTTTGCAATCTTGGTAGCTGTGAATTTACAAACCGCCTGGCTATCCCCACCAGTTGCTTTATCTGCTTATTTTTTGAAAGGGGTAGTCCCTGAATGGGATCTTAAAGATATATACTATGGAATGATGCAATTTATGGTCTTACAAGTTATAGGTTTAGTTTTAATAATTATATTTCCACAAATTGCGCTTTGGTTACCAACTCTCTTATATGGACAGTAATAAATATAAGATTTATATTGTGTAAGTGAGTCCACTCGAATCAAAAAAAAATCTTATTAACTGGGATTTAGTTTCAGTAAATCCAAGTGTAAAGAATTGGGATTGGAAAGATTTATTTTACTTTTGGGGTGTAAATATACAAAGTGTGATTGGATTTTCTCTTATTACATCTCTTTATGTTGTTTATAATTTAAATACATTTATTGTTTTTTTTGGAACATTATTAGGCTCTTTGTTAGTTTATTTTTTCTCATATTGGATTGGCTTACCTTCCCAAAAGTTCGGATTACCCTTTATAGTTTTATTGAGGTCTTCTCTTGGTGTGAAAGGTGCAAAATATTTTGGTTTAATAAGAGCTTTAGTGGGAATTTTTATGTTTGGAATACAAACATATTTTTTATCTAAAGCATTTGTTTATTTAATTAGAATAATCATATTTTCAATTGAACCATCAATATTAGACTATGATATTTTTTTAATTTTCTTCTTGGGTCTTAATATAATTGATTGGATATCAATTACTTTATCTATTTTGATTCAAGTATCTTTATTTAGTATTGGTATGATTTTTAATAAAAAAATTATAAAATTTTCAGCTATAGCAGTTTATTTAGGGATTTTTATGTTTTTTTTAATTTTATTTTTAAATGATGTAAAAATTACCTCTAATGCTTTTATGGAGTCTGTAAATTATAAAAACATAATTGATCAGAATAATCTTTTGCCTTTAATTACTGTAGCAGGAACTGTTTTTGCTTACTTCTCAATAGTGATTTTGAGTTTCGGCGATTTTTCCCGTTATGTAAAAGATAAAAATGAATTAAAAAAAGGAAATTTAAGTTTAATAGTTAATTTAATTATTTTTTCGTTCTTAGCTTTATTTATTGTTACAGGAGTTGATGCTGTTTTAAAACAAGATCCAGAAAATTTATCTAGAATACTAACAAACCCAACTGATATAATTGGTAAGCTTAATAATCTTTTGATTACAAACATGGTTTTAATTTTTATCATTATTGCATCAGCCTCTACTAATTTAGTAGCTAATTTTATTCCCTCTCAATATACATTGATAAATTTTATTCCTTCATCAATATCACTAAAAGGTGCAAGCTATACAATTGGACTTATAGGTTTTTTGTTTGGAATATTTTGGTTGATTTTTTTAAGCCAAATTGGAATTTTATCTATAATAGATACCCTAGGAGCTTTTTTTGGTCCGTTATTTGGACTTATGATTTGTGATTTTTATGTTATCAAAAAAAGCAATTTAAACAATAAAGATATTTATTCGTTAGAGAAAAATGGGTCTTATTATTATTCTGGGGGCTGGCATTTAAAAGCAGTTTACTCTCTAGTTTTAGGTTTTATTTTTTCTGCATCAACAATTTGGAACTCTAATTTAATGTTTTTACAGTCTTATTCGTGGATTATAGGAGCATTTATTACAGCTTTTGTATATTATTTATTGGCAAAAGATTAATTAATTAAAATGGCAAAGATTCAATATAATTTTGAAAATCGAACTGCTTTGATTACTGGTGGAGCTCAAGGTTTTGGCTTAGATATCGCTAAAAGATTTTTAAATTCTGGTGCCAAAGTAGTAATTTGGGATATTGATGAAAAACTTTTAGATAAAACAAAAAAAGACATTAATGATGCCAACCTCAGCTCAGATATTGTTGATGTTTCTATTTATAAAGATGTCGAGAAAGCCACTTCAAAAATTTTAGATAACTCGAAAATAGATATACTTATTAATAACGCTGGTATCACGGGACCAACAACTCCATTATGGAAATATGACATTGAATTGTGGAATAAAATTGTTGAAATTAACTTATTTGGAACTTTCAATTGTTGTAGAGCGATAGTACCAAATATGATTGAGAACAATTATGGAAGAATAGTTAATGTTGCCTCTGTTGCTGGAAAAGATGGTAACGCCAATGCAAGTGCTTATAGTGCAGGAAAAGCGGGGACTATTGGATTAACCAAATCACTTGGAAAGGAACTAGCTGAAAAAAATATTGCTGTAAATGCCGTTACTCCAGCAGGAGCCAAAACAAGAATTCTTGATCAAATGAGCAAAGAACATGTTCAAAAAATGCTATCAAAAGTACCAAGAGGTAGATTTTTAGAGGTTCACGAATTTACTTCATTAGTTTGCTGGCTTTCATCTGAGGAAAACACTTTCTCAACAGCAGCAGTATTTGATATTAGTGGTGGTAGATCAACTTATTAAATATGAAGTTTTTTCTCCAATATTTTGACGCTGTTAATTTTAGCCCTACTGAATTTTATATCTTTAGATATAACTGGTGCAAAAATCATTATTGACCAGTAAATTAGTAGTAAAAAAATTGAAATTGTCTTCATATACTTGATATAAAATACAAAATAGTACTTTGAATGTTTAAATTTTGTCAAAATAATGTATTAACAAATTTTTTTTTATGAAAATTTTAGTTAAAATATTTGTATTTGTGTTTATCACAATTAATTTTTCATCCGCAAATGAAGTAAAAGTATTTGAGTTTACTGAGTCAGAGCTTTCTCAGCTTCAAGTAAGAAAGGTAAGGGGGGCAGACAAAAAAACAGTCTATAGTATTGGAGCTAACGATAATGGTAATTATTTAAAATCGGTAGCTGATAATGCTGCTTCTGGTCTTGGTAAAGAGGTCAAAATTGATTTAAATAAAACACCATTTATAAATATCACCTGGAAAATTGAGCAAGATTTAAAAGGAATAAAAGAAAATACAAAAAAAGGTCACGATTTTGCAGCTAGGGTTTTTGCTGTTAAAAAAACTGGAGCTACACCACTGTCAAATAGGGCAATAAATTATGTTTTTTCAAGTAATAATGATGTTGGATTAAATTGGCCAAGCCCTTACACAAAAAAATCTGTTGATAATGTCTTGTCAAGCACCAAAAACTCTTTAAATGAATGGGTTACTGTAAAATCTAATGTGAAAGAAGATTTCAAAAAATTTCATGATCTTGATGTAAATGAATTAGATGGATTAGCTATAATGTCTGATACTGACAACTCAAAAATGAAGTCTATAGCATATTATCAGAATATTTACTTTTCAGCAGAATAATTAAAATTTTAGATATTTTTTTAACCAAAGGTTGAATAAAGATAAAATTACAGCCACAATAACATCTTCTAAAGGACTTGCTTGTGGGTAGCCAAAATTCCATGCAACTACCATTACTAGCCAAATCACAAAAATATTCATCTTAAATATTATACCTTAGATTGTATAAAATATAAAATTTTTTGATATAGTTTAAACATGCACGACAATTTCTTTCACAAATTAAAAGTATACTATGAAGATACAGACTCGGAGGGAGTAGTTTATTACGCCAATTATTTAAAATTTCTTGAAAGAGCAAGAACAGAGGCTTTATATTCGATCGGCTATAGTAATAAAAAAGTGAAGGAAAATTTTAACTCATTAATTATAGTCAAAGCTTGTAATATAGAGTATAAAAAGTTTGCTTATCTGGAAGACCAGTTAACAATCAGATCTTTTGTAAAATCTGTCACCAAAACATCTTTCTTAATGAATCAAATTATTACACGAGGTGATGATAAAATTGTGGATGCACAAATTCAGCTGGTATTTGTGGATATAAAAGGAAAACCTAAAAAAATACCAGATGAAATTTACTCAAAATTTAAACCTTATTTTTGTGATACAATTAAAAGTTAGCAAGTTTCTTTGCTTCTTTAAATAAATTTATCATCATTTTTGTTGAAATTAACTTTGTATTAACATTTCTAGGACTCGGATGGTAACTTGATAGTATTATTAAGCCATTAGGTAAAATTTTTTTTTTACCATGTTTAAAAATAAACTTTTCTTTAATATTTAATTTTTGTTTATATAATTTTGCACAATTATCAAAAGCTACCTTACCTAAAGTAACTATTACCTTTAATTTTTTCAAAGATAAAATTTCTTGATCAAAAAAATAAGAGCAATTTGATATTTCTTTACTCAATGGTTTATCTTCAGGAGGAACACATTTAAGAATATTTGTAATATAAGTAGATTTTAAACTTAAGTTATCATTCAAATGTTTTGAAAATGGTAAATTTGAAATTCCAGCCTCATATAAACATTTAAATAAAAAATCACCAGATTTATCTCCAGTAAAGGCTCTACCAGTTCTAGTGCCACCATGAGCTGCTGGTGCCAAACCTATAATTGCTAGTTTTGAATTCAAGTCTCCAAAACCTGGCACGGGTTTTCCCCAATAAACTTCATCTTTATTTTGTTTTCTTTTATTAATACTAACTTTGTCTATAAATTTTACTAATCTAGGACATTTCTTACAATTAATTATTGTCTTATTTAAATCGCTTAAACTAATATCCATAAAATGAAATTTATAAAATTTTTTATAGTTATATTTATAGCCTTAACTAGTTTGGTTAAAGCGGATTTAGATAAAAATTTAACTAATGAACTTAAAGATGGTGGAAAATTAATATTTATAAGACATGCATATGCACCTGGAGGTGGTGATCCAAAAAACTTCAATTTAAACGATTGTTCAACGCAAAGAAATTTAAGCAATGAAGGAAGAAATCAAGCCAAATATATTGGTGAAATTTTTAGGAAAAATAAAATTAAAATTGATAAAGTGCTTTCAAGTGAATGGTGCAGATGTAAAGATACTTCAAGCTTAGCATTTGGAATTTATGAAACAAAAAATTTTTTGAACTCATTTTATAGCTCTAAGTTTGCTAAAAATAAAAGATCACAAATGAAAAATTTGATGAAATATATAAAAAACTTTGAAAGCAAAAAAAATTTGATATTAGTTACTCACTATGTTGTTATTTCTGAGGCCTTGGATTATGCATCTTCATCTGGAGAAATAGTTATTTCAGATAAAAAATTTAATATAGTAGGAACATTTAAAACAAATTACTAAAATATTATGTCGTCTAAACGAGCAATGAAACAAGCCCAAAAGCAGGCTTATGCTAAACACAGAAGCAATATTACAAATAATCGTTTCACTTCGAAAAAAAGAAACTTTACTAAAAATAAAAAAAAGTCTTAACTTTCTTTTTCAAACTTTTCTACTTTTTTACAAGTCGAAATTTTTGACAAGCCTTCTTCATTGTTTAAAACTGACTTCATAAAGATTTCTGATTTACCTTTTTCAATTAAAATTTGAGTATAAAATTGAGGGTAACCATGTTTATGAGTAAATATTTTTCCATCTTCTTCATATATATTTCGAACATAGGTATTAGCTTTTTTAATACTTAAATCAGTTTTCTTATACTTTTTAAAAGTTTTTTCTTTGTAAACATAACTTCTAGTCATTATTAGCTCGTCGAGATTTAGAACATATTCATTTTTGAGAAACTCATCTTGCTTGTCGTCACACATACTCATTACAATTATTTCTGATTTTGACTGTTGAATAGGTAAAAAAATTAAAAAAGAAATTATTAGGATACTAATTTTTTTCATATTTCTCGGCAAAAAATAATCCGATTAAAAGTAAAGCCGTCCAACCGAGACCTAAAAGACCTTTAAAAACACTCGTATCTGCGCTCCAAATCTTAAGAAACAATGCTCCAAAGATGAGTCCTAAAATGTATATGATTATTACTATTGTAGTTTTACTCATTTTTTAAATTTTTTTTAAATAAAGAAATACCATTTTCAATTTTATATGTATAGGACTCTTCAAAACTTTCTAATTGCCACCCAGTTAGTCTTTTTTTTATAGTATTTAAGTTCTCTTTTTTCCATTGATCCTTAGTTTCTTCAACCTTCCAAATTTTTTTTTCTTCATTAGTTCTTCCACATCCATAGCAATATCCTGTTTTAGGATCTGTTTTACAAATACTGATACATGGTGAAACAATCATATTAATATTATAAAGGAATTTTAATATAATTTACAATAATTGTCGTTGGACAAATAGTTTCAATAATATATAAAACCAATTAATTTGTGGGGCGATGGCGGAATTGGTAGACGCGTTGGTCTTAGGAACCAATAGAGCAATCTGTGAAGGTTCGAGTCCTTTTCGCCCTACCATTTAAAAATTTATGAAGGTAACTATAGAAAATAAAAAAGGTTTAAACAAAGATCTCAAAGTACTTATAGATAAGAAAACTATGAATACTTACATGGATGAAAAATATGAGGAAATAAAAGGAACAATAAATCTTAAAGGTTTTAGACCAGGTAAGGTTCCCAGAGAGATTCTGAAGAGACAATTTGGAAAGGCAGTTTTCAGTGAAGTTTTGGATAAAGTAATAAAAGAAACCTCTACTAAAGCTTTACAGGAAAATGAAATTAAACCTGCCGGACAACCAAAATTAGATTTAAAAACATATGGTGAAGATAAAGAACTTGAGTATGTAATTTCTGTAACCGAACTTCCAAAAGTTGAAACTAAATCTATAGAAAATATAAAATTTGATCAATACACTGTTAAAATTGACGAAAAAGAAACTGATAAACGAATAAATGAAATCGCAAAAAATCAACCTAATTTTAAAGAGTCTCCAACTGATACTAAAGCAAAAGAGGGAGATTTGGTTATATTTGATTATAAAGCTACAGTTGATGACAAACCATTTAAAGGTGATGAAGGAAAGAACACCCAATTGACATTAGGCAAAGATTTATTTTTAAAAGGTTTTGATAAACAATTAATTGGTGTGAAAAAAGATGATGAAAAATTAGTTGAAGCTGTATTACCAGAAAATTTTCCTGAAAAAAATTTAGTTAATAAAAAAGCAAAATTTAAATGCAAAGTTACTTCAATAAAAAATCCTGAAAAAGTAGTTATTAATGATGAATTTGCAAAAAATTTGGGAGCAAAAGACCTTAAAGATCTAAAGTCCTTAATAGCAAAACAAATAAATGATGAGTACAAAAATTCATTAGATAGACTATCTAAAAATCAAATATTAAAAGAAATAGAAAAAATTAATGTTAACGAAATCCCAGAAAACCTAATTGAAGAAGAAGTTAAGATACTTTCTCAGGGAATGAAAGATGAGGATGCAAAAAAAAGTCAAAAAAATTTTGAGGAAGTTGCAAAAAAAAGAATAAAAGTCGGTTTAATTCTTAATGAGTTTGGAGAACAAAATAAAATAAAAGTTTCAGAGCAAGAATTGCAAGCTGAAGTTCAAAAACAAATAAGAATGATGCCAGGACAAGAAAAAATGGTAATGGATTTTTACCAAAAAAATCAATCAGCACTGGCAAGCTTAAGAGGAACTGTCTATGAAGAAAAAATTATCTCTAGTATTAAGGAAAAAGCAAAAGCAATTCTTAAAGAGGTTACAAAGGATGAAGCTGAAAAAATTTTGAAAGATTCACAAAAAAAAGAAAATAATGATTTAATAGATAAAAAAGAAGTTAAAGAAAAAAAACCAGAACCTAAAAAAACTGCAAGTACCAAATCTAGTGTAAAATCAGCTAAATCAAAATCTAAAATAAAAAAAGTTAGTAAAAAGTAAGTACAAGTTGTATAAATAATACGAATCAATTTATGACAACAAAAATTGCTGAACACATGAATACTCTGGTTCCCATGGTTGTTGAACAATCTAACAAGGGAGAAAGAGCTTATGATATCTATTCCAGACTTTTAAAAGAAAGAATAATTTTTTTAACAGGTCAAATAAATGATACTGTTGCCTCTTTAGTAACTGCCCAACTTTTATTCTTAGAAGCGGAGGACCCAAAAAAAGAAATTTATTTTTACATAAATAGTCCAGGTGGTTTAGTCACAGCTGGTTTAGGTATTTATGATACCATGCAATATATTAAACCAGAAATTTCAACCCTATGTATTGGCCAAGCTGCTTCCATGGGCTCCTTTTTATTAGCTTCAGGGAGCAAAGGTAAAAGATTTTCATTGCCTAATTCTAGAATTATGGTTCATCAGCCTTCTGCTGGTTTTCAAGGACAAGCCACAGACATAGAGATTCATGCAAAAGAAGTTTTAAATTTAAAAGATAGGTTAAATCAAATATATTCAAAACATACTGGAAAATCGGTAGAAGAAATCAAGTCTGCGCTTGAAAGAGATAATTTTATGACAGCTGATGTTGCAAAAGATTTTGGGTTGGTAGACGAAGTTGTTGAGAAAAGATCTTAAAACACAATATATTGTAACTATTAATAATAGAACTTGATCATATAAAGTTATTTATAATAAAGTAGTAATATTGATTCGTTATAAAAACTATGAGCACAAATAATAAAAATATTCTTTACTGTTCTTTTTGTGGAAAAAGCCAACATGAAGTAAGAAAACTAATTGCTGGCCCTACAGTATTCATATGTGATGAGTGTGTTGAGCTTTGTATGGATATTATTAAAGAAGAAAACAAAGATACGATTGTAAAACATCAGGATGGACTTCCATCGCCAAAAGAAATTTGCGCAGTTTTAGATGATTATGTAATTGGCCAAGGGCATGCGAAAAAAGTTCTTTCTGTTGCTGTACACAATCATTACAAAAGATTGAATTATGAAAACAAAACAAGTAAAAATGTTGAGTTATCTAAATCCAATATTCTTTTAGTAGGACCAACAGGTTGTGGAAAAACTTTATTAGCACAAACTTTAGCTAGAATTCTTGATGTGCCTTTTACCATGGCTGATGCAACAACTTTAACCGAAGCAGGTTATGTTGGTGAAGATGTTGAAAACATTATATTAAAACTTTTACAGGCAGCTGACTATAATGTAGAAAAGGCCCAAAGAGGTATCGTATATATCGATGAGGTCGATAAAATTAGTCGAAAGTCGGAAAATCCATCAATTACTAGAGATGTATCTGGAGAGGGTGTTCAGCAAGCGTTATTAAAAATTATGGAGGGTACAGTTGCAAGTGTTCCTCCTCAAGGAGGAAGAAAACATCCACAGCAAGAATTTTTACAAGTAGACACAACAAATATTTTATTTATATGTGGTGGAGCATTCGCTGGTTTAGATAAAATAATTTCACAAAGAGACAAAGGCACATCAATAGGTTTTGGAGCTGATGTTAAGAATACTCAGGATAAAAAAACTGGAGAATGGATGAAAAGCTTAGAACCAGAAGATCTATTGAAGTATGGATTGATACCTGAGTTTATTGGCAGACTTCCTATGATTGCGACATTAGAAGATTTAGACGTAAAATCTTTAATAAAAATTATACAAGAGCCTAAAAATTCCTTAACTAAACAATATCAAGAATTATTTAAATTAGATGGAGCAAAATTAACTTTTAAAGAAAATGCCTTAAAAGAAATAGCTCTAAAAGCAATTAAGAAGAAAACTGGGGCAAGGGGTTTAAGAGCTATAATGGAAAATATTTTATTAAAAACGATGTATGATCTACCAGGCATGGAAAATATTCAGGAGGTAATAGTTGATGCAAATTCTGCAAAAGGACTTTCTCAGCCAATATTAATCCACTCCAAAGCTGATTCGGCTTCAATAAAATCAAATAAAACCACAGCGGCTTAATATCACTAATAAGTCATAAAAATCTATTGCAATATTTTATTTAATATCCATATTAATTAAATGGACGTTAAATTTACATTACCCCTATTACCTTTAAGAGATATAGTTGTTTTCCCAAGTATGGTAATACCTTTATTTGTAGGTAGAGATAAATCAATTACAGCATTGAATGAGGTAATGAAAAAGGAGAAAAAGATCATTCTCGTCACTCAAAAGAATTCTGAAATAGATGATCCAAAAAAAACTGATATTTTTTTGCAGGGTTGTGAAGGCAATATTTTACAACTTTTAAAACTTCCAGATGGTACAGTTAAAGTTTTAGTAGAAGGAATTAGAAGAGTAAAGATTTTAGAATTTAACGACAATCAAAAGTTTATAACCTGTGATTATACTCATTCAAAAGATGAAAACGAAAAAAACGAGGATCTTTATCCTTTGGCGGTTACGGCGCTAAGAAGATTAGAAAAATTAACGTCAATTAATAAGAAAATTTCTAGCGAAACTATCAATAGTATAAAACAGCTAAAAGACCCCTCACAAATCGGTGACAACATAGCTTCACATTTATCTGCATCTATATCAGAGAAACAACGGATTTTTGAAACTTTAGATGTAAAGAAAAGACTTAACTCGATAATTAAAATAATGGAAAATGAAACAAGTATTATTGGTGTTGAAAAAAGAATTAGGGGCAGAGTTAAAACACAAATGGAAAAAACTCAAAGAGAGTATTATTTAAATGAACAACTGAAAGCGATCCAAAAAGAATTAGGTGAAATTGAAGATGGCAAAGACGAAAGCGCAAATCTGAATAAATCTATTTTAAAATCTAAGATGCCCAAAGATGTTGAAAAAAAATGTCTTCAGGAACTTAAGAAATTAAAAAATATGAGTCCCATGTCAGCCGAGGCCACTGTTGTTAGAAATTATCTTGATTGGATGATAGATTTACCATGGTTTAAAAAAAGTGAAGTTGATATTGATTTAAATAAGGCTCTGAATGTTTTAGATAAGGATCATTTTGGATTAGAAAAAATTAAAGAGAGAATTATAGAATTTTTGGCAGTTCAAAAAAGAATGGGTAAGATTAAAGGCCCTATTTTGTGTTTAGTAGGACCGCCTGGAGTTGGTAAAACATCTTTAGGAAAGTCAATTGCTAAAGCTACAAATAGAGAATTTGTTAGAATGTCAGTTGGTGGGATGAGAGATGAAGCTGAAATCAGAGGACATAGAAGAACTTATATTGGATCTTTACCAGGAAAAATAATTCAGATGATGAA
>CABXRL010000001.1 GCA_902514605.1 uncultured Pelagibacteraceae bacterium | reverse complement strand
ATTGCAAAAAACTTGATCATAATTTGTGGTCCAAATTTTCTATTTCAATTAAATGTTCAAATTTTTCAAAAATATCTGTTTTAAAATTATAAAAATCACTCTTTTTGATTGCGTATCTTAGCTTCGCTGTACGTGAGGATAAATTTTCCTCTAACTCTTTTTTTGTTGCCATTTTTGGCTTTTTTTCAATTAATTTAAATAATGTTTCTGGTTCATCTATTTTAGGAAAATATCGAGAAACACTTTTATTTTCAGATAAACTTTTAAAATAATATTTGACAATTTTGTCTTCTAAAGAATGGAAAGTTACTACTGCTAATACTCCATTTTTTTTTAATACTTTTGTAGCAGCTATTAATCCATAAATTAATTCGGTTATTTCTTTATTAACAAATATTCTTAATGCTTGAAAAACTTTTGTAGAGCTATGAGTTTTAAAATTCTTTTTTTTCTTCGTTCTTTCCACTAATTCAACTAATTTCTCAGTATCAATTTTTCTAATTTTTCTCTCTTTAATAATTTTAAGAGCAATTTTTTTTGCCTCTTTTTCTTCACCAAAAAATTTAAAAATCCTCTCTAATTCTTTGGCATCTAATTTATTTATTACATCTTTAGCTGAAAAACTATTTAAACCCATTTGCATATTCAAGTCCCCAGTTGAATTAAATGAAAGACCTTTTTTTGGATCTTTAATTTGACTGTACGAGTAACCTAAATCAAAAATTATACCTTTAATATTTTCTTCTTTAATTTTCAGATCGTTCAGTTGACTGAATTTTTTATTTTTAAATGAAAATCTACCTTGGTAATTTTTAAAAATTTTATCAGCAATTTTTTTAGACTCTATATCTCTATCAAGAGCAATTACTTGAGTATTTTGAAAACTTAAAATTTTTTTGGTGTATCCACCTTGACCAAACGTACAATCGATAAATGTGCCACCATGTTGAGGGGAAATAATGCTAATTAATTCATTAAGCAGTACCGGATAATGTTTTGCAGTATCCATTACCATAGTGGCATTCATTTATTTTTTTGAAGACCATTAATTTTTTTGTCTTCGTAAAAATGCTGGTATTTCAAGATCATCATCTTGATCATCTTCAAGAGATCCTAATAAATCTTCTTTGGATGTATCTGTATTTTCTGAACTAAAAAGATCAGGTCCCTCAGCTTCAACTCCAAATTCTTTTAAGTCATTTGGCGAAGTATGATCAATTTTAGATGTTTCTAAAGCTTCTTGAGTAAAGGATACTTCTCCTTGATCCGAAAAATTTTCAACTATACTTTTAGCTTCCTGATTTTTCAATAGCTCCTCATTATATTGATTATTCAAATCATCAATGGAGTCGTTAAGGTTTTCGGAAGCAACTTCATTTTCAAGTTTAAGAGCATTAGCACCCAGAGATACTGGTGTTTGATTATTGCTTGAAAAATTGAAAGACGCAGTTGAGCTTAAGTTTGAAAAATCAGAATAACCTGGATTTCTATTTTGAATACGATGAACCATATTAATTACTGATTTTGTTTCGGGTTGTTGACCATCTAATGATGTAGCTACAATTGAAACTCTTATTTTACCCTCAAGTGAAGGATCAGTTATTGCACCAATAATAACTTCAGCATCTGCCTCAACTTCTGATCTTATTTTATTTACTACTTCATCTACTTCAAATAACTTAAGATCTTTACCTCCGGTAATGTTTACTAATAAGCCTTTAGCACCTTTCAAAGTATAGTCGTCAATTAAAGGATTACTGATAGCCATCTCAGTAGCTTGCATTGCTCTGCCATCTCCTTCTGCTTCTCCAGTTCCCATCATAGCCTTACCCATAGATGCCATTACGGTTTCAACATCAGCAAAATCAAGGTTAATTATTCCTGGTCTTACCATTAAATCTGTTACACTTTGAACTCCGTGCATTAAAACATTATTTGATAAATTGAAAGAGTCTTCAAACGTTGTTTGTTCATTTGCAATCTTAAACAAATTTTGATTTGGAATTACTATAATTGTATCAACATGCTTTCTTAATTCTTCAAGACCAATCTGAGCTCTTCTCATTCTAGATGGACCCTCATACAAAAAAGGAAGTGTAACAACACCAACGGTCAATATATTTAACTCTTTTGCGGCCCTAGCAATTACATGTGCTGCGCCAGTACCTGTGCCACCGCCCATTCCAGCCGCAATAAAAACCATATTTGCACCTTGTAAAATGTTTATAATCTCATTTAAAGACTCATCTGCAGCAGCTTGACCAATATCGATTTTTGCACCTGCGCCCAAACCTTTTGTTAGATTTAATCCAATTTGAATTTTTGATTTTGCTTTGCTATGTTTTAAATCTTGAGCATCAGTATTTACTGCAATAAATTCAACTCCTTGCATTCCGTTATCTATCATTTCGTTTATTGCATTACCTCCTGCACCACCTACTCCCATTACTAAAAGTCGTGGTTGTAATTCTTTTATTTCAGGTGTTTTAAAGTTAATTGTCATTTTTTACCCCCCCCCCTTAATTGTTTAATTTATTCTCCCATTTAAGACTTGCTCGATTTAAATTCGATTTTTTCCTCGCAGTGACCTTAAATTTTTCAAATATTTCTGGCTCCCAAATTTGGAATGTTTTGCCTTGGCCAACAAACACCATGCTATTTTTAATTTTTGCGTGTTTTAATAATTTTGGTGTCAGCAGAATTCTTCCCTCGCTATCAAATTGTAAATTAATACTTTCAGATAGTATTGAAGTTGCAAAAAAATCTCGCTTTTCTTCAAAAGGATTGAGAGAATCAATTGAATTTGAAATTTTTTCTATTCTGTCTTGTGGCCATGCTTCTATTGACTGATTGTTAAATGATGGATAACAAATTACTCCATTATAACCTAAGTTAGATAGGTAAGATCTAAAACTTGCAGGCACTGACACCCTTCCTTTTTTGTCCAGTCTGTTTACGTAAATTGATAAAAACATAAACCATAAATTCCTTTATTCCCTTTATATGGGAATATTTGGGATATTATGGGTTTTTTAAATAAGAGTCAATACTTACATTTATCTAAAAATTTACCTAATCTTCATTTCAAAACTGAATCAAAACAAGAACATTTAGGAAATATATGATAATATTTGCCAGATGAACTATAAGCCGGGTTCTGTCATTTAAACTTATCATTTGTCTAGGCTTAAGATCACTCTTAAGCTCAAGCAACTAACCCAGATGACTAGCCAAGGATGGCTTTTAGTTTTTGAACAATGTCATCTCTATTTAGTCTTGCTCCCAGTGGGGTTTTCCAGCGTTCATTGTTACCAATAGAACCGGTGTGCTCTTACCACACCTTTTCACCCTTGCCATGTTATGGCGGTTTATTTTCTGTGGCACTATCCCTAGGGTTTCCCCCGCCAGGTATTATCTGGCACTGTATCCTTGTAGAGCCCGGACTTTCCTCTTTAATAAAATTAAAGCGATAAGTCGTTCATCTGACAGATTCAATTTATAATTTAATATTAAAATTTCAAGTACAATTTTTAAGTTTTTACTAGATTTTTGCTTAACAGAAAACATTCTTGATCTATTTTGCCATTAATTAGATTTTGTCTATACTTTCTTTGGAAAGCTTTTACAAGATAAGTGCTATAGCTCTTATTTTTAATTTTTACATTTTTTGAAAAACCTATTTTATGTAAATTTCTAAAAAATAATTTTTTTTCAAAAAAACTAACATTCAAATTTCTTTTCTTTTTGATTTGGTCAATTGATAAATTGTGCCATTCACATAAATTTTTATCAGCTAATTTTCTCCATGGAAATTTTTCTCCAGGATCTTTTTTTCGGTATGGCGCTATATCAGAGTGACCTAATATATTTTTACTTTTAATGTCATACTTTTTTTGTAAATATTTAAGCAACTTTATCAATGAAGAAATTTGATTTGAGTTAAATTTTTTATAACCATGCTCATGTCCTGGATTACTGATTTCGATGCCAATGGAAAATTTATTAAGTAACTTAAATTTTTTCCAACTAGACTCACCTGCATGCCAAGCCTCATATAAATCAGGCACTAAATTTAAAATTTCACCACTGTTTTTAATTAAGTAGTGTGAGCTTACTTTTGATCTATAATCACACAATTTTCTGATAGCCTCTAATTCATTTTTCATACCTGTATAATGTATTATTATAAAAATAATTTTTTTCTTTGATCTTTTTGGAAAATTAAAATTAATTGAATACTCGGTAGTCAAATTAAGGGCTATTTTTGAACTCATTTATGATAAATAGTTAATTTACTTTGATAATTTATACATTATAACAACAACAATGATAAAAAAAATTGGCATAATTTTAATTACAACCCTTGCGTTAACTGTAAATACTCATGCGGGTTCAGACGGAGACCTTTTATTAAAAAAAAATGATCCATCAAATGTTAAAGATTGTTTCGAGGGTCTTAACAGAGCAACGTTTGCATTTAATCAAACTCTAGATGGAATTTTATTTGAACCAGTTGCTAAAGCATATCGAGTTTTACCTTCGCCTGTCAGGACTGGGGTTGGAAACAGCTTAAACAATTTGTCAAATTTAGTAACAATACCCAATAATATTTTACAGGGTGATTTTAAAGAAGCGGGTATTAACACTGGAAGATTTGCAATCAATACCACATTAGGAATTCTCGGAATTTTTGATATTGCAACACAAATGGGGTTTTCAGAATATGTAAAGGAAGACTATGGGCAATCTTTAGGTAACTCAGGAGTTGGTCCAGGATGCTATTTAGTCTTACCAGTTTTAGGTCCTTCAACAATAAGAGACACTGCAGGTTCTGTAATCAATGTTTTTGGAGGGGACCCATGGTACAACGTTAGTGTAAAAAATGATACTAGGTATTTTAATGAAAAAGACTATTACATAAGTCGGGGCTCGGATGGTGTTAACTTTAGAGCAAAAAATATTGAGGCTTTTGACAACCTAGAGGAAAATGCTATTGATTTTTACGCTTCAGTAAAAAGCTTATATTTACAAGATAGAAAACTAAAAATTTTAAATACAAAAGGAGTTGTTGATACAATGATTGACTCTGATTGGGAAGAAATTGAAGAAAATTAGATTTCATGAGAAATGTTTAAAAAGTTATTTATATTAAACTTAATCATTTTTTTTATCTCATTTAACACAGTTCGATCTATAGAGGCTGATATTTTTGTTCAATCTACGGTAAACAGAGCGTCTGACACATTAAGTGGAAATAAAACGAAAGAAGAAAGAATAGAGGAACTTAAAAAGATAGCTCTTGATACTGTGGACATAAAAGGTATTGGATTTTACTCTTTAGGCAAACATAGAAAAAATCTATCAGATGATAAAAAAGTAGAATACTCAAAAGTTTTTAAAAATTATTTTCTTAACAGTTTTTCAAGCAGACTTGCTGAGTATTCTAATCCTGTAATAGAGGTTAATACTAAAGAAAAAATTAATGAGAATTATACGATTGTATCAAGCACACTTGCCGGGACAGACAAAAGACCAGCTATAAAAATTGATTGGAGAATTTATACAAAAAATCCGGATAAACCTTTAATTAGAGATTTAATTATAGAAGGATTAAGCCTCGCAAGAACTCAAAAAGAGGAATTTAACTCCATTATTCAGAGTGCTGATGGAGATATGGAAGTACTTTTTACAAGTTTAAGAAATTTTTCTAACAAGTAGAAACGTTGGATTTGTGGTGGGCCCGCCAGGACTCGAACCTGGGACCAATACATTATGAGTGTACTGCTCTAACCAACTGAGCTACAGGCCCAAAGAAAAAATATTTATATCAAATTTTATATCCTTTCAAGTTTAGTTTTGGTGGGCCGTGTTGGTTACGCTCCAACTACCCCTGCAATGTCAATGCAGTACTCTACTATTGAGCTAACGGCCCTAAATAAGGAAATAAGACATATACCTAAACATAATTTTTTGCAAAGATATTTGTTTTTTTATCACAAGCAAACATTATAGAAAAATTAATCCAGAACAAAGTGATATTAAAATCGCTAAAAAAAGAACCACTTGGTAAAAACGGTATAAAATTAATTAAAACATAAGTGAAAGCTCCAATTTGAATATAGTTCCTAGATATCAAAATTGATTTTAATATTTTGAACATTAAGAAGAAAAGAACACCTAAAATTATAATAAAACCAACCAATCCATGTTCTGAGAGTAACTCAATATAAATTTGGTGTGGATGAGTTGAACATACATATTCAAATTTTGCTTGGTCTATATTTTGTTTTCTGCATGTCTCAACCCTATAATTTTTATTTCCGACACCAAAGAAAGGATAATTTTTGAAAACTGAATATCCAGATTTATATAATATGATGTATTGATTATTTTCCAACTTTTCAAAATTTTTTTTATTAGTTAATACATTATAAAATTGACCAACATATCGTGTTTTTAGATATTCTGATTGGCTTAATATTGCTCCAAAAATTATGAAAAATAACAGGATGATAATTAATTTTGTTTTGATTTTTAAAAAATCTAATAGCAAAAAATAAAATATTATTCCTGAAAATACTTTTAATGTATTTGACCTTTCTCCAGTTAAAATGACAGAAATAAACGCTATTAAGAGAAATGTGCATGCAATTGTTTTTTTGTTATATCTTTTCAAAAGGTATCCAAATATTAAAAAGATAAAACCAGCTAAATATGCTCCAACAATTGGCTCGTCAATGAAAAAACTTTTTATTCTGTTGCCGTAAGGTTGATTTTTTCCGCCCAAACCAATTAAATTTGCATCAAAAAAGTACTCAACAAAAACATCAACAATAAGAACACATAAAATTAGACTCCAAAAATCTAAAAGCTTTTTGTCATTTTTATAATAAAAAAAAAAATAATTTATAAAAATAAAAAATATTATTATCCTTATGAAGCCTATGTTTCTCAATAAACCGATTCTATAATCTTGAGAAATGAGCGAATTAAAAATTAAATATAAATATAAAATTAATATCAATTTAATAGAAATATGATTTATGAAATCAAATTTTTTTTGAGATATTAAAACCATTAGAAAAAAAAAGTTCAGTAAAATGATATTAATCAGAGAGATTGAAGATCCTATGATTATAGAAATTGGTAATAATAATAATAATAAGAAGAAAAATTTTTCTCTAATTATTAAATTCATCTAAAAGAGTATCAGCTCTCTAAAAAACTTTTCAATTGTTTTGATCTACTTGGATGTTTTAATTTCCTTAGAGCTTTAGCTTCAATTTGTCTTATACGTTCTCTAGTTACTGAAAATTGAAGTCCCACTTCCTCTAAGGTATGATCAGTATTCATTCCAACACCAAACCTCATTCTCAAAACTCTTTCCTCTCTTGGCGTGAGTGTTGATAAAATTTTAGTTGTTGCTTCCCCAAGATTTGACTTAATTGCTTGCTCTAAGGGAGCAAGAGCTTTAGTATCCTCAATAAAATCACCTAAACTGCTATCTTCTTCGTCTCCAACTGGCTTTTCTAATGAAACTGGTTCCTTTGATATTTTCAAAACTTTTCTAACTTTGTCTAATGGCATCCTAAGTTTTTTAGCTAACTCCTCAGGAGTAGCTTCTCTTCCAAATTCACTGAGAATTAATCTTTGTGTCCTTACAATCTTATTGATTGTTTCAATCATGTGAACAGGAATTCTAATTGTTCTTGCTTGATCGGCTATTGATCTAGTAATGGCTTGTCGGATCCACCAAGTTGCATACGTTGAAAATTTATATCCTCTACGATACTCAAATTTGTCAACTGCTTTCATTAAACCTATGTTACCTTCTTGTATTAAATCTAAAAATTGCAAACCTCTATTTGTATATTTTTTAGCTATTGAAATTACTAATCTTAAATTTGCTTCCACCATCTCTTTTTTTGCTATCCTTGACTCTTTTTCTCCTTTTTGTACCCTGCTTACCAGTTTTTTGTAATCCGTCACAGAAATACCAAGTTTGTGGCTTATTTCTATTAATCTTTCTCTAATATTTTTAAATTCATCTTTATTTTTTACAAAGAATTTCTTCCACTCTTGATTTGTGTCCAAAAACTTTTTTAAATTTGGGTTTATTTCATTACCTATATAAAATTTAATAAATTCATTTCTTGAAATTTTTTGGTCCATCGCCAATCTCAACAAATTACCCTCTAAAGAAATAATCTTTTTATTTTCAGAGTAATGTCTCTGCACAAGATCTTCCAAGACAGATGGAGAAAGTTGAAGAGTTTTGATATTCACAAGTATATCGTTGATAATTTTTTCATAAGTCTTTTCTTTTGAAGACGAAAAGTTCTTAGAATTTAATAAACATTCTAACTTCTCTTTTTGATATTTTATTAATTTAGTATATTCTTTCGTAAGAGTATTAATTGTTTTTAAGACTTTAGGTTTAATTTCTGTTTCCATTGCGGCGAGAGTAGGATTAAAATCATCATCTCCGTCTTCTGCTGCATTATCTTCATCACCTGAATTTTTTTGTTTTGCACTCTGGCCAGTAGACTCGTCCTCCATATAATTAGTATCTATATCGATAATTTCTCTGACTAAAATTTCATCTTTTTGTAATTTGTCATTCCACTCAAAAAATTGTTGAGCTGTTATTGGACTTTGGGATAAGGCTATTAACATTATATCTTTTCCAGCTTCAATTCTTTTTGCAATTGCAATTTCACCCTCTCGAGATAATAATTCAACACCGCCCATCTCCCTTAAGTACATTCTGATAGGGTCATCACTTTTATCTATAGTTTTACCTTCCTCTTTTGATGAGCTCTCTTTTTTTCTTAAAGCCTTAAAATCAGATTTTTTTTCTACTAATGTTACCTTCTCATCCAGTATATGGATAAATGCTTGAGCTAAATTTTCATTAGATAGATTTCTTTTTCCGAGAGATTTATTTAATTCCTCATAAGTGATGAAACCTCTATGAGTTCCACGACCCATTAACCTGGCAAATGATTTTGTAATTATTCTTTCCACAGCAATATAAATTAGGAATTCTTATATAATATTAAATCTATAAAAATCCATTATTAATTTTAAGAATTTAATTGATATTTTTCTCTTTTTTGAGCTCTTTTAGCTCATTAAATGTTGCTTCACTCATATCCTCAGAGAACTTCGATTCTAATTCCTGAATCCTAAACTCCAAATCATAATTCATAAGATCCCTTTTAATATCCTCTAAAAATTCCAAAATTTGATGATTATTTTTAGACTTAGTTTTTAAAATATATTTGATTGGGGCAAATTTATTAATTTTATCTAGTAGTTGTTGGTCTAAACCTAAAGTTTCAATGGATATTTGTTCTCCAGATCTTAATTTTACAATAATTGCCGCTAAAATTTTTTTATTTATCTCAGTAAATAATTTAATATTTTCGATTAGAAAAATATTTGATTGTAATAAATTAAGATTATTCATTATTAAATATAATAAAGAAAATTCCTTAAGCTCAACGCCTGTCAATGATTGACTCTCGTTGAAAAGTTTTTTAGTAGTTTCCAAAGACTTTGCTTTTTTTATGTAAAACTTTTTTTTATTCAAATTTGAGTAAGGTGTTAATTCAGAAATTTTTTCTAAAAAATACTCAAGGACATATTTTTTAATAAAATTATCTTTAATCGTGTTTGCAATAGATCGAAGTTTTTTCTCAAACACCGCTAATGAGGAAGGATCGTTTTCAGTTTGTTTTTTATAATGACTAAAAATAAATTGATGAATAGTTAATTTACTTTTTTTAGTAAAATCTAAGAAATAGTTTTTGCCATTTTTATTCACAAAGCTATCTGGATCTTCTTTTTGAGGTAAAAATAAAAAAGATATTTGTTTTTCAGGTCTTAATTCTTTAATAGAGTTTTCTGCAGCTCTCAAAGCAGCTTTATATCCGCTTTCATCGCCATCAAAACAAATTATTATGTCATCAAAAAACTGATTCAATGTTAGAATTTGTTTATCTGTTAGAGAAGTACCAAGATTTGCAACTGTATTGTCAACTCCATTTTTACTTAAACCAACTACATCCATATAACCCTCGACTAGATAAATGTGATCTATTTTGTTAGAAAGTTTTCGAGCTACATCTAAATTATATAAATTGGATCCTTTTTTAAAAAAATTTGTTTCAGGTGAATTTATATATTTAGCTAAATAGTCTAAATTTTCAATTATTCTTCCACCTAAGGCTATTGGTTGACCTGAAATGTTATTGATTGGAAAAATTAATCTACCTCTAAATCTTTCAACATATATTTTCTTTTTTTCATCTAAATAAAACAAACCAGTTTCAGCTAAAGTTTGTTCACTATAATTGTATTTTAATTTTTCATAAAAATTTGGATTTTTTTGTATATATCCGATTTTAAATTTTTTAACCTCTTCTTTAGTTAAAGATCTATTTTTTAAATAATCTCTTGCAATAGAATAACTCTCATTTTTTAATAATTGGTTATGGTAAAAATCTACATATTCACTAAAGATTGCTTGGTACTCTTTCCACTTTTTTTCTCTTTCCTCATCTTGTTTTGAAAACGTATAAGGTTGCATCCCAGCTAATTGAGCTAAATGTTTCACTGCCTCACCAAATTTAAGATTTTGAATTTTCATTACGAAATCAAAAATGTTTCCATGCTCTGATGTTGCAAAACAATGATAAAATTCTTTTTCATCATTGACTGTAAACGATGGAGTTTTTTCATTTTTAAAAGGAGACAAACCAACAAACTCTTTTCCTCTTTTTTTTAGGACAACAGATTTTGATACAACAGATGAAACTTTTAACCTTGTTTTAATTTCATCAAGATATTCTTTAGGATATTTCATTAACTATTTAATAATTCTTTAATAAGAGGACCAGCTTTTGCAAAATCAATTTCATCTGAATGCAGTTTTTTTAATTCACCCATTACTTTTCCCATGTCCTTAACTGAATTTGCGCCAAGTTTGGAAATCAATTCTGCACAAATTTTTTTAGTTTCCTCCTCACCAAGCTGTTTTGGTAAAAATCCAGTTAAAATATTATATTCATTTTGCTCTACCTCTAAAAGATCTGTCCTATTGTTTTTTTTGTAGATATCTATCGATTCGGCTCTCTGTTTGACCATTTTTTTTAGAAGCTTTTTTATGTCTTCATCATCTGTTTCTTTTTTATTTGGACCAGACCTATTTGAAATATCCAAATCCTTTATAGATGATAAAATTAACCTATAAGTTGATATTTTAGTTTTATCTTTAGCTTTTAAGGCGTTTTTGTATTCAATTTCAATTGTCTCTTTTAGTGGCATATATTTTTAATTTACTTTAAAGAAAAAAATCTTCAAAAGAAAAATTGTTTTTTTACAATTTTATAATACATCTCTGTTGCGATAATAAATCAATTATTGTATTAACCTTTAACTTATGAGTTGTAATTGATCAAAAAAGCAAAAAAAACAAACTCAAAAAATTCACAAATTAGTACAGGCGTTTTAGTTCTTGAAAATAAGAAAGTTTTTAAAGGGATTGGAATTGGCTATCAAGGAGAAGCAACTGGTGAGGTTTGCTTTAATACTTCATTAACTGGTTACCAAGAAATTATTTCCGATCCTTCCTATGCAGGTCAGATTATAAACTTTACATTCCCACATATCGGAAATGTTGGAACAAATAAAGAGGATATTGAGTCTGATAAAATCTGGACTAGAGGTGTAATCTTTAATTCTGAAATTACCTCTCCTTCAAATTATAGAGCATTTTTACATTTAGATGCCTGGCTCAAAAAAAATAAGATTATAGGAATTACAGGACTAGATACTAGAAGTTTAACAAACTTTATTAGGGATAAAGGGGCACCTAAGGGAACAATTTTTTATTCAAAAAATGGAAAATTTAATGTTAGCAAATTAACAAACTCAACCATCAAATGGGGTGGATTAAAAAATCTTGATCTTGCAGAAACTGTAACGACCTCAAAAAACTATATTTGGAAAGGCCTTAAAACTTGGAAAAAAGAAAAAGGATATAAAAAAAATTTAAAAAATTCTTTTCATGTTGTTGCAATTGATTATGGAATTAAAAAAAATATTTTAAGATATTTCTCAGACTTTAAATGTAAAGTAACTGTTGTTTCTTGCAAAACGTCTGCAGAAAAAATATTAGATCTTAAACCACATGGAATATTTTTATCAAATGGTCCTGGTGATCCTGCTGCAACAGGAAAATATGCAATAGAAATACTTAATAAATTAATTAAAAAAAATTTACCTATATTTGGAATTTGTTTAGGTCACCAAATTTTAGCATTAGCCTTAGGTGGAAAAACAAAAAAAATGAAGTTGGGACACAGAGGTGCAAACCATCCCGTCAAAAATTTAGTCCGTGATAAAGTTGAAATCACCAGTCAAAATCATGGTTTTGTAGTAGTTGAAGAAACTTTACCAAAAATAATTGAAATTACTCATAAATCTCTTTTTGATAACACCATTGAGGGAATAAGACTTAAAAACAGACCAATATTTTCAGTGCAATATCATCCAGAGTCAAACCCTGGACCACAGGATAGCGTCTACTTGTTTGAAGAATTTATTAACAATATAAAAAAAAATGCCAAAACGAAGAGATATTAAAAGAATATTAGTTGTAGGGGCTGGACCCATTATCATTGGTCAAGCATGCGAGTTTGATTATTCAGGTACACAAGCTTGTAAGGCATTAAAAGATGAAGGTTACAAAGTAATTTTAATTAACTCAAATCCCGCAACTATTATGACTGATCCAGATGTTGCAGATAAAACTTATATAGAGCCAATAACATTAGAAGTTTTAGAAAAAATTCTTAAAAAAGAAAAACCAGAGGCAATTCTACCAACTATGGGTGGCCAGACGGCACTTAATCTCGCAATGGAAGCTGAGAAAAAAGGAATTTTAAAAAAATATAAGATTGAACTCATAGGGGCAAACTCAAAGGCAATTGCTAATGCAGAGGATAGGAAAAAATTTAGAAAAAATATGATTGATATTGGTTTGGATTTACCTAAATCTGAAATTGTAAACAATATCAACCAAGCATCTAAAGTTTTGAAAAAAATTGGTCTACCTGCAATTATAAGACCTGCATTTACGCTTGGAGGTCTTGGCGGTGGTATAGCTAAAAATAAAAAAGACTACCTTAAAATAATTAAAAGTGGGCTCCACGAGTCTCCGGTTAACCAGGTATTGGTTGAAGAATGTTTAGAAGGCTGGAAAGAATTTGAGATGGAAGTTGTAAGGGATAAAAAAGATAACTGTATCATCATCTGCTCAATTGAAAATGTTGATCCGATGGGAATACATACTGGTGACTCAGTAACTGTTGCTCCAGCTCTTACATTGACTGATAAAGAATACCAAGTAATGAGAAATGCTTCTATTGCGTGTTTAAGAAAAATTGGAGTTGAAACAGGTGGATCAAATGTTCAATTTGCAATCAATCCTAAAAATGGCCGAATGGTTGTAATTGAGATGAACCCTAGAGTATCAAGATCATCAGCGCTTGCATCTAAAGCAACTGGATTTCCTATTGCAAAAATTGCTGCAAAACTTGCCGTTGGTTACACTTTAGATGAATTAAAAAATGAAATCACCAAAGTAACGCCTGCTTCATTTGAACCAAGTATTGATTATGTGGTAACAAAAATTCCAAGATTTACTTTTGAAAAATTTTCAACTTCTCCAGCAACTCTAGGTACATCAATGAAATCAGTTGGTGAGGCTATGGCCATAGGAAGAAATTTTAAAGAATCTCTTCAAAAAGCATTGGTATCTCTTGAAACTGGTTTTTCGGGATTAGACAGAATATTTGATTTTGATAAAAAACAAGTTGAAAAAAAACTAAAAGAAAATATTCCGAATAAACTGTTGCTAGTTGCAGAAGCGATTAGAAAAAAAATTAATTTAAAAAGAATATTTATATTATCAAAAATTGATCCATGGTTTCTAGAACAAATTAAAGAAATAATAGACAATGAAATTAAGATTAAAAGCAAGGGGTTACCAAAAAATTTCAATGAATTTAATAAAATAAAATCAATAGGTTTTTCTGACAAAAAATTAGCAGAGTTAACAAATACATCTGAAGATATAATAAGACAAAAAAGAACTGCCCTTAAAATTTTACCAGTATTCAAAAAAAGTAGATACTTGTGCAGCTGAATTTAGATCGTTCACACCTTACATGTATTCAACATATCAACGAAATTTCTCATTTAATTCAGAATGTGAGGCAGATCCATCGACTAAGAAAAAGATTATTATTCTGGGCGGTGGTCCTAATAGAATTGGACAAGGAATAGAATTTGACTATTGCTGTTGCCAGGCAAGTTTTTCATTAAAAGAAGCTGGATTTGAAACGATTATGGTAAATTGTAATCCTGAAACAGTTTCAACAGATTATGATACAAGCGATCGATTATATTTTGAGCCACTCAAGGAGGAATATGTTTTTAATATTATTAATAAAGAAAAAGAAAAAGGAAACTTAATTGGGATTATTGCACAATTTGGTGGTCAAACTCCAATTAAACTTGCAAAATTTTTACATAATAATAGGCTTCCTATTCTAGGAACACAATATGCATCAATTGACCTAGCAGAAGATAGAGATAGATTTAGAAATTTACTTAATAAGTTAAAGCTTAAACAAGCTGAAAGTGGAATTGCAAAAACTTTTAAACAAGCTATTCAAATAGCTGATAAAATCGGTTTACCTTTGATGGTTAGACCCTCATATGTTCTTGGCGGAAGAGCAATGGAAATAGTTCATGAAAATAGCCAACTTAAAAATTTTGTTGAAGCAGCATTTAAAGCAGCCGAAAGAAATCCAATTCTAGTTGATAAGTTTATTAATCATGCAATGGAAGTTGATGTTGATGCAATATCTGATGGAAAGCAAGTACACGTGGCAGGTATTATGCAGCACATTGAAGAAGCTGGAATTCACTCTGGTGACTCGGCTTGTAGCTTGCCTCCAATATCTATTAAACCATTTTTAATCAAAGAAATTGAAAACCAAACTAAAAAATTAGCCTTGGCTTTAAAAGTTAAAGGTTTCATGAATGTTCAATTCGCAATCAAAAAAGATGAAATTTATGTAATCGAAGTTAACCCTAGAGCAAGTAGGACAGTGCCATTTGTTTCAAAAGCAAAAGGTTTACCTCTTGCAAAAATTGCATCAAGAGTAATGGCGGGTGAAAAATTATCAAAATTTAATTTAAAGGATAATTCTAAAGGAATGTATGCGGTTAAAGAAGCTGTATTTCCTTTTAATAAATTCCCTAACAGTGATTTACTTTTAGGTCCTGAAATGAAGTCAACTGGTGAAGTAATGGGATTTGATAAAAACTTTGGGATGGCATTTGCCAAAAGCCAAATAGCCTCTGCCAATTCTTTACCAAAACAAGGGCTTGCTTTTATATCTTTAAAAAACTCTCATAAAGATGAAGGGATTAGTTTAGCAAAAGAACTTTTAAAATTAAATTTTACATTATGTGCAACAAAGGGGACTGCTGAATACCTTAGAAAACATAAAATGAGATGTAGAATTATCAATAAGGTAAGTAGTGGGTCTCCTCACATAGTAGATGTATTAGACTCCAAAAAAATTGCTTTAGTAATAAATACTGGTGGAGGAAATACTGAACACAGATTAAATGATGCAATTGCACTTAGAAGAGGAACTCTAAAAAATAAAGTTCCTTATTGTACTAATATGTCAACTGCACTTGCATGTTTGGAGGCAATAAAATCTTTAAAAACAAGAAAGTTGGAAGTTACATCACTTCAAGATATTTAAGTATTTACTTTCCAGTCTGTCTCAAAAGTCACATAATTTACTTGTACACATCTTCTTTCTTTAACTATTTTCTTTTTTTCCATTCCGTGCCAGGTATTTGGACCACTAGTAAAAAGATATCCATAATTGTGTTTATAAGGAACAGTTTTTACTTTTTCTAATTTTTGATTATAAAAATCTGTGCCCAATTCTTCTGACTCATTTGCATTATTTACAAAAATTAATCCTGACATTAATTTTTCTTTGATGTCGCAATGGGGTTTAAGCCAAAATCCTTCTCTATCACAAATAACTTCAACTCTTACATATGAATTTGATAAATCTTTGTTAATCATTTTTGAAATGGTTTGATGTACCTCTTTAGCCTGAAGTTCGTTAATAAATTTTACTAAGTGTGGAAATTGTGAGGTATTTTCCTTAGTTATAAAACATCTAAATTTAATTGCTTTACCTCCAGATGCAATTCCTTCCCTAAACTCTGCAGCACCACCATCAATAGCTCTTGTTCCATCATAATTAAGATTATGTTTGCTAACATCTGGAATATCTGCCTTAACAATTTCCTCAATCGCTTCATTTGTAAGAGCATTAGTATACTCCCAATGCTCAAATGGAAATTTGTGTTTTTTGGATTGATTTTGAATTGAATTTAAAAAAGTCATAAAGAAATTATTTTTTGTTTAATTAATTTTGCTACTCTATTAGTTTCATCTAGTTTTTGATAGCTCCAATTTTCTTCTAATTCACCTAGATTTCTTATTATATTTAATTTTCGGAATAAATTTCTAAATTCTTGTAATCTTCTATCATTTTTTTTTGGCAAAATATTTGCAACATAAATAGGTTTTCCAGTTAACGCTGCTTCTGAAATCATTGAGCTTGAGTCACAGGTAACGACTATACTCTCAGATATAGATAGAGCAGATAAATAAGCTTTTTTATCTACATTATCTATAATTGTATGATTTTTACCAAAATAATCTTTAGCAAAATTTATTGAATTTTTTGGGGTCCTCATAGATGGAATTACAATAAGCTGAAAGTCATTTTTTTTCAGAAAATTATTCAAATTAGAAAAAATATTTTTTAAATTTTCTGAAGAATATTCATAATACTTTGTTGGACCACCCAAAATTAATGAGCAAATTTTCCTCTGGTCTTTTTTAATAAATGAACTTAAGTAGTCTTTATTTTTGATAATTTCACCCTCTGTGAGGTAATGAATAGCGCCTTTTGTATTAATTACATTTTGACCTCTTATAAAGTCGTGCTCAGGAGCAACAATAAAATCAAAATGACTAAAATTTACTTTAGGATTTTGGATATGAATATTAACTATTTTTTTTTTTGAATTCTTTTTTAAGTGAATTGATGGAATTACGCTCTTTCTTCCACAAGATATGATTAAATCAAACTCTGTTTGATTAATCTTTTTATAAACCCTTTGTGAAATTGGAGTAAGTTTTGGCGGTATCAATTTCCAAAAATTATTTAGTTCAACCGTGTGGTGTGTAAAATCAATGTCTAAAGCTTTTGCTAGTCCCTCTACTTGGCTTATCATTCCATGCATGCCTTGAGTCAATAATATACCTTTTAATTTATTCATTTATTACTATATAGCTTTCATATGAGTCAAAATCCAACTAAACACACAAAAGTGTTAATAATTGGATCCGGTCCAGCTGGATATACTGCTGCAGTTTATGCGGCGCGTGCAATGTTAAATCCAATTTTGGTTTATGGATCTGAGCCCGGAGGACAATTAACGACAACCACCGATGTTGAAAATTATCCTGGGTTTGCTGATGTAATTCAGGGACCTTGGTTAATGGATCAAATGAAAGATCAAGCAAAGGCAGTTGGAACAGAAATGATCCAGGATCATATTCAGTCTGTTAATTTAAAATCTAAGCCATTTGAGGCAGTAGGAGATACTGGTCAAAAATTTACTGCAGATAGCATTATTATTTCAACTGGTGCACAAGCAAGATGGTTAAACATAAAATCTGAACAAGAATATAGAGGTTTTGGGGTTTCGGCATGTGCTACATGTGACGGATTTTTTTTTAAGGAAAAAGAAGTGGCAGTAGTTGGTGGTGGAAATGCTGCTGTAGAGGAGGCAATGTTTCTTACGAAATTTGCGTCCAAAGTAAAATTAATTCATAGACGAGATAGTTTAAGAGCTGAAAAAATGCTCCAAAAAAAATTAATGGAAAACAAAAAAATTGAAATTGTTTGGGATACAATTATTGAAGACGTAATAGGCGATAAAGAACCTAAGAACGTTAAAGGCATCAAAGTAAAAAACTTGAAAACTAATAAAATAGAGGAAATTAAAATTGATGGCTTGTTTGTTGCAATTGGTCATGATCCAGCAACCTCTCTATTCAAAGATCAGCTAAAAATGGACAATGAAGGATATTTGATTACCAAACCAGACTCAACTGAAACTAATGTTCCTGGAGTTTACGCTGCAGGAGATGTGAAGGACAAAACTTTTAGACAAGCTGTAACTGCTGCTGGTATGGGTTGTATGGCGGCTCTTGAGGCTGAAAAACATCTTTCGCATAAGTAAAGTGAAAAATAATTTACACGTTTTTTTAGGAGCCACTGTGGCTGATGCTGCAGCTAGACCGTTGCATTGGGTTTATAATCAAAAAAAACTTCTAAATTACATTAAAGGGAAAAAGGATTTTACCTTCTTAAAAAAAAATAAGAGTCCATTTTATAATATCAAAACTGGAAAAGTTTCAGGATACAATGAAATTGGTCAAGTTATGTTTAAAACATTGCTTAATGATCACAGAAATGTTGAAGAAAGATTCAAAAAAAATATTACAAAAAATTTTGGTCCAGGAAGTATCTACTGGAAAAATTTGAATTTAAGATCGAAATATAGAAAAGTCAAAGATTGGCGAGGAATAATTAAAGGACCCTGGATCCATCAAAATATAATAGAAACTGTAAGCAATATTAAGGCTAAAAAAAAAGTAACTGGAGGCATAAAGGTGAATGAGTCAGATGGTTATTGTGCTGCCCTTCCCTATTTTTTGTATGGTTATAATTTTAAAAGTATAAAAAAAATTATCTCCACAATAACTGTTTCAAAAATAAGCCTTAAGTATGCTTTAGCAAAATTCTATCTACTAGATTTAGCACTAAAAGGTAGTAAAGATCCTGTAAATGAATTCATAAACAAATTCAAAAAAGATAAATATTTTAAGGATGTGGTGAAGGGCATTCAAAAAGTGAAAAAATACAAATCAAAACCTCACCCACTAATAGTTAAAAAATTAGGAATGGCATGTAGCTATCCTGGAACTTTTAACAGCTCAATTCATTCAATTATTACTTCAACGAATTATAAAAGTGCAATTTTAAGGACGATTAAAGCTGGTGGCTGCAACTGTTCAAGAGTCAACTTTGTTGGAGCGTATTTCGCAGCATTAAAAGGAGTAAACAGTATCCCAAAATCTTGGATAAAAAAAACCGCTCCTGCTAAAAAAATATTAGATCAAAAATAATACTATCTACTCTAAGCTTTCACAGAAAGATTTAACTCTATTCATGGCTTTTTTTAAATTCTTCATTGAAGTTGCATATGAAATTCTAAAATATCCATCTAAGCCAAATGCTGAACCTTGAACAACAGCTACATTTTCTTTTTCGAGTAACTTTTTTACAAAATCAGTGTCAGTTTTTAATTTTGTTTTTTTATTTAAAAGACCTTTACAGCTAGGAAAAACATAAAATGCTCCATTAGGTTTTAAGCAACTAATTCCTTTGATACTATTTAAACTTTTTACTACAAAGTCTCTTCTCGCCTTAAAAGCATTTGACCTCTTTTTAATAAAACCTTGATTTCCATTTAATGCCTCAACAGCAGCTGCTTGACTTATAGATGATGGGTTTGAGGTCGATTGAGATTGAATTTTACCAATAGCCTTAATTATATCTTTTGGTCCTGCCGCATATCCTATTCTCCATCCTGTCATCGCGTAAGATTTACTAACACCATTCATTGTAAGTGTTCTTTCTTTTAATTTTGAAATTTGAGCAATCGTGAAAAAATTAAAATTATCATATCTAACATGTTCATAAATATCATCGCTTAAAATATAGACTTTTTTATTTCTAATCAAAACTTTAGCTAAGGTTTGAATTTCTTTTTTTGTATATCCTGCTCCAGTAGGGTTTGATGGTGAATTTAAGATTACCCATTTTGTTTTTTTTGAAATAGCTTTTTTAAGTTTTTTTACTGTGAGTTTAAAACCCTCTTGTTCAGTACATTTTACTATTTTAGGTTTACCTCCAGCCAAAAGAACCATGTCTGGATATGAAACCCAAAATGGTGCTGGAATAATAACTTCATCACCTTTATTTAGAGTTGCCATAAAAGTATTGTAGAGAACTTGTTTTCCTCCAGTTCCTACAGTTATTTGATCAGTTGAATAATTAAGGTTGTTTTCTCTTTTGAATTTTCTAACAACAGCTTTTTTTAATGCTGGAGTTCCATCCACTGCAGTATATTTTGTGTCTCCTTTTTTAATGGCTTTAATAGCTGCATTTTTAATATTATTTGGAGTATCAAAATCTGGTTCACCTGCACCAAGGCCAATTACATCATTTCCTGCTGCTCTTAATTCTCTAGCTTTTTGAGTTACAGCGATTGTTGGTGATGGTTTAATCCTCTTTAAACTGTCTGAAATTATGCTCATTGAAATATAATTTAATTCTACTACTTTCTTAATATATGGAAAATACTTATCAAGATTTAATTACAGATATTCAGAGTAAAAATCCAAAAATCAGTGGAAAACTTGAAGGTGGAAAAAAATTCAAAATTAAATCAGATTTTGAACCAGCCGGAGATCAACCAGAAGCTATTAAAAAATTAGTAAATGGAGCAAATAAAGAGGCATTTAACCAAGTTCTACTTGGAGTTACAGGTTCTGGAAAAACATTTACAATGGCAAAAGTTATTGAGGCCACAAATAGACCAGCTTTAATTTTAGCTCCCAATAAAACCCTAGCTGCCCAACTTTATGGTGAGATGAAAACTTTTTTTCCGGAAAACGCTGTGGAATACTTTGTTTCGTATTATGATTATTACACTCCTGAAGCGTACGTACCTAGATCAGATACCTATATTGAAAAAGAGGCATCAATTAACGAACAAATAGATCGAATGAGACATTCAGCAACAAGATCTCTTCTTGAGAGAGATGATGTCTTAATAGTTGCCAGCGTATCTTGTATATATGGTTTAGGCTCAGTTGAAGCATATAGTAAAATGACCTTAACTCTTCAAAGAAATTACGAATATAATAGAGAACAGTTAATCAAATCTTTGGTTGCACTTCAGTATAAACGTAATGATCAAAATTTTTATAGAGGTACCTTTAGGGCTCGTGGTGAATATTTAGAAATTTTTCCTTCTCACCTAGAAGATAGAGCTTGGAGATTAAGTTTATTTGGAGATAAACTTGAAAGAATAGAGGAATTTGACCCTCTAACTGGAGATCAGATTAGAGAATTAAGTTTAGTAAAAGTTTATGCAAATAGCCATTACATCACACCTAAACCAACTATTGAACAGGCAGTCATAAACATAAAAAAGGAATTAGAAATTACATTAAAAAAACATAAAGCTGAAAATAAATTACTTGAGGCACAAAGATTAGAGGAAAGAACTAAATTTGATCTTGAAATGATAGAAGCAACTGGATCTTGTGCGGGAATAGAAAATTATTCTAGATTTTTATCTGGAAGAAAACCAGGTGAACCACCCCCCACTCTTTTCGAATACTTTCCAGACAACACATTAATTTTTGTAGATGAATGCCATGTTACTGTTCCGCAGCTAAACGGAATGTACAAAGGTGATAGATCAAGAAAAAGCACTTTAGCAGAGTATGGATTTAGACTCCCATCATGTATGGATAACAGACCGTTAAAGTTTGAGGAATGGGATTTAATGAGAACTCAAACAGTATTTGTATCAGCTACACCTGGTCCATGGGAATTAGGGCAAACTAAAGGAAAATATATTGATCAAGTAATTAGACCCACTGGATTAATTGATCCACCAGTTGAAATAAGACCTGCAAAAAACCAAGTAGACGATCTAATGCATGAGTGTAAAAAAGTAATTGAAAATAATCATAGAGTTTTAGTTACTACTCTAACAAAAAAGATGGCCGAAGATTTAACAGAATACCTTCATGAAAATGGAGTTAAAGTGAGATATCTTCATTCTGATATAGATACTCTTGAAAGAATCGAAATTATGAGAGACTTAAGAATGGGAGTTTTCGATGTTCTTGTTGGAATAAATTTATTAAGAGAGGGTTTAGACATTCCTGAATGTGCCTTGGTAGGAATTTTAGATGCGGATAAAGAGGGTTTTTTAAGATCTGAGACTTCCCTAATTCAGACAATCGGAAGGGCGGCAAGAAATGTTGAGGGAAAGGTAATTTTATACGCAGATAAAGAAACTAAGAGCATAAAAAAAGCAATTCAAGAAACAGATAGAAGAAGAAAAATTCAACTAGATTATAACAAAAAACATAAAATAGATGCTAAGTCAGTTAAAAAAGAAATCAGTGATATTTTAGAGAGTGTTTATGAAAAAGATTACGTCAAAATTAGTGAAGGTTCTAATGTTGGTGGAAATTTAAAGAAGCATCTAAAAGCTTTAGATAAAAAGATGAAAGAGTCTGCTTCTAATCTTGAGTTTGAAGAAGCTGCAAAAATTAGGGACGAAATAAGAAAATTAGAGAGTACAGAGTTAGAAATTACATTAAATCCTAAAGTAAGACAGTATGATGTAAAAAATAAACTTTACCCTAAAGGCAGATCAACAATGGGTATGCCGGGAACTAAAGTTACAAAAAAAAGAGATAAAAAATGGAAGCACAGAGGATAATAATAACCGGTGGAGCTACGAGAATTGGTGCTGCAATTGCAGAAAAATTGTCAGGGCCAAAGAAGCAAATTGTAATTCAGTACTATAAATCTAAGTCAAAAGCTGAAAATCTAAAAAAAAAACTTCAAAATTTTGGAACAAAAATTTATTTAGTTAAAGGAGATCTTAGTAAAGAAAAAGATATCATTAAAATTATTAAATTATCAAAATCAAAAATGAAATTTTTTGATTGTTTAATAAATAATGCCTCATTATTTGAAAATGATAAATTAGAAAATTTTACATCTAAAAGCTGGGAAAAACATATTTCAACAAATCTTAAAGCCCCTGCTCTTTTAACAAAAGAATTTTCAAAGAATATTAAAGGTAGAAATAACAATATAGTAAATATAATTGATCAAAGAGTTTTTAAACTAACACCATACTTTTTTTCTTATACAATTAGTAAAAGTGGTCTTTACACACTCACAAAAACAAGTGCTATGAGTTTAGCTCCAAAAATAAGAGTTAACGGAATAGCTCCAGGTCCAACTATTAAAAATAAAAGACAATCTGACAAACATTTCAAAAAACAATATATTGCAACACCTCTTAAAAGACAGACAGATGTTCAAGAAATATGTAATGCAGTTGACTTTTTTATAAAAAATAGATCTATTACTGGACAAGTATTGGCAGTAGACAGCGGACAAAGTTTAAACTGGCAAACACCAGATATTATTGGAGGTAAAGAGTGAAAAATTTTTTAGCACTTATTTTATGCATTTTAATATTTAGTAACAATGTTTATGCAAATGAAAAAATTAAAAAAGATGGTTTTGTAATACCAACAAACAAATGGAAAGATAAAATCAAAATTGATGAAAATTTTGAAGTGAATAGTCCCAAAGATAAAATAATAATAATATACAATCATGGTTCTAATGGAAATGATGTTAAATTAAAAGATTGTTTCTGGAGACAAGAGCTTAGAAATTGGGCCCAACTAGCAGGTGATAAAGTAAATGACAAAGAGATTATGGTTTACATTCATTGCCAAGGTCAACTAGAAGGGGATTTAGGTGCTGAATTAGGCAGAATTGGAATGTGGATGAAAAAATGGGAGGGACCTTATCCCGGAACCTCAAAAATGGATCGAAGAGTTGAGGGCAATTTAAAGGTTGTTAAAAAATTTGTGAATCTGGGTGTGCCAAAAAAACAAATTTTTATTTCAGGTCACTCTTGTGGAGGATGGGCCACACTTAGATTAACAGCAAAATACATGAATGAAGTTGGTGGGGGTATATCATTGATGCCAGCATGTTTTTGGAATTTATCAAAAAAATTTAAAGTAAAAAAAGTTGGCTATGAAAAAGCTATGGAAAAATTTCACAAAAAAAATCCTGGTATGGCTGATTGGAGACAAAATCAAATTGATATGATTAAAGAGGGAAACGCACCAATTTTAATTTTTACTCATCCTATGGATCATTTTGAGGGATTAACATCTGATTGGATGGATGATGTTCCTAACTTTAACAGGGTAGTAGTTTCTGAAAAGAAAAAGATTGCTGGAAAAAATTGTGTATTGGCAGGATCCAATTGGGAAGAGCCATTAAAAAATGCACATTCAATAAATTGGGCTGATTGTTTTTTGCATTATCATCCTATAATTAAAAAATATATCGCTTCAAGACTAGAATAATATGAAAAAAAATAATCTTAAAATTGTTAAAATTGATAAGTCCAAAAGTCTATTTAATTATGAGAAAAAAATTCTTATTAGCGAATTAATTTTAAGTTTAAAACTTGGATACTATAATTTTGAAAAAGAAAAACCTCAAAAAGTTAAATTTAGTCTCGAAATTGATTATGAGGATAAAAAACCCACTAACGACAAAGATATAAAATCTATTGTAAACTATGGGCAGGTTGTAAAATTAATAAGAAAACTCACTAAAAGTAAGCATTATAATTTTTTAGAAACCCTAGCCGAAGATACTTTTGATGTGCTATTTAAAGATAAGCGTATTGGTAAAATAATGCTTAAAATTGAAAAATTAGAAATTTTAAAAGATTGTTCATCAGTTGGTATCCAAATTACCAAAAAAAGAAGTTATGATAAGCTCTGAAATTGGAAAAGATGTAATTAAAAAAGAGCTTCCTTTAATTCCAAAACTGCCTGGAGTTTATCGAATGCTTAACGATAAAGGCGATATACTTTATGTGGGTAAAGCAAAAAATTTACCAAATAGACTAAAAAGCTACGTAGCAGAAAAGAACCATATCATTAGGACTGGAAGAATGCTTTCACAAACAAGAAAGTTGGAGATAACAACTACATCAAATGAAAGTGAAGCTTTACTTCTTGAAGCGAATTTAATCAAAAAACACAAACCAAAATTTAATATTCTCTTGAGAGATGACAAGTCCTTCCCATTTATTTTCATTGGCAATAAAGACAAATGGCCTCAAATTAAAAGACATAGAGGGAAAAAAACTAAAGAAGGTTTTTATTTTGGTCCTTTCGCATCAGCTGGATCTGCTAATTGGACTATCAAAATGATTCAAAAAATCTTTCATTTAAGAGTATGTGACGACACAGTTTTTAAAAAAAGAGAACGACCTTGTATTTTATATCAAATTAAAAGATGCTCAGGACCATGTGTTGGCTATGTAGAAGCAAATGAGTATAAAAAAACAGTTGATGAAGCAATAGAATTTGTTTCTGGTAAATCTAGAAGAATACAAAAAAGTCTCTCTGATCAAATGGAAAAGGCCAGTGAAGATTTAGATTTTGAAAAAGCTGTAATATTAAGAGATAGAATTAAATCACTGAATATAATTCAATCGTCTCAAAGAATTAATGAGGCAAACTTAATTGAGGCAGATGTTATTGCCGGATATAAAGAGTCCGGTAAAACTTGTATTCAAGTTTTCTTCTATCGATCAAAACAAAATTGGGGTAATCAAGCTTTTTTTCCTAAACACGATCCAGATGAAAAGTTAGGAAATATTATAAATTCTTTTATTTCTCAATTTTATGAAAACAAAAGTGTGCCGTCTTCAATAATATTATCAGAAGAAATTAAAGAAAAAAAATTGATTGAAAAAACTCTTTCTAAAAAAGAGGAAAAACAAATTAATATCTCTGTTGCAAAAAAAGGCTCTAAACTTAAAGTAATAAATCAAGCAATCAAAAATGCTAAAGACAGCTTAAATAGAAAACTCTATGAGAGTCAAAATAATAGAGAACTTTTTGATGCAGTCGCAAATAAGTTTAACCTTGAGACAAATATCAATTTAATAGAAGTTTATGACAACAGCCATATTCAGGGAACTGATAGTGTTGGAGCCTTAGTTGCTTATGGTGATGAAGGATTTATCAAAAAAAGATATAGAAAATTTAATATCAAAATTCAAAAAAATGTACAAGATGACTATGGTATGATGAAAGAAGTATTAAATAGAAGATTCAAAAGAGCTATTCAGGAAAAAGACAATTATCTGAGTTTTCCGGATCTGGTTTTGGTAGACGGTGGAAAAGGTCAATACTCAGTTGCAAGAGAAACTTTGAATGAACTAGGACTTCATGATTTACCTATTGTTGCAATAGCGAAAGGTAAGCATAGAAACAGTGGAAATGAAACTTTTTTTCATAATGGTAAGGAATTTAAATTTACAAAAAATGATCCAACACTTTTCTTTCTTCAAAGAATAAGAGATGAGTCTCATAGATTTGCTATAAGTGCTCATAGAGCAAAAAGAAAAAAGGGGATTAATAAGTCTTTACTCGATCAAATAGATGGTATCGGTTCTATAAGAAAAAGAGCGTTATTAAACCACTTTGGGTCTGCTAGATCAGTTGAATCTGCTAGTTTAGATGAAATAAAATCTGTCGAAGGTGTTGAGGCTAAAGTTGCTACTAAAATATATAACTTCTTTCATGAATAAAAAATATGCTTAAAAAAATACCAAATATATTAACTGTAGGTAGAATTTTAATAGTCCCATTTTTTGTTTTAGCTTTTTATCTTCCTGGTTTTTATGGAGATCTTACTGCATTAATATTATTTGTTATTGCCTCTTTCACTGACTTTTTGGATGGCATGTTAGCTAGATTTCTTGGAGAAGAGTCCAAACTTGGAGAATTATTAGATCCTATTGCTGATAAGATTATTGTTGCCACAGCTCTTATTTTATTGGTCATGGATGGTACTATTCGAAATTATGAAGTCATTGCTGCAATAATAATTCTTACAAGAGAAATTTTAATCTCTGGTCTCAGAGAGTTCTTGGCTAAAGGGGAAATTAAACTTCCAGTCTCTAGTTTAGCTAAGTTGAAAACAGTTTTACAAATGGTTTCTATTGCACTTTTGCTTTCAGGAGAAACTGGAAACAAAATAATTAATTTCCAAGATTATAATGCTCAAACCATTGGAATTATTCTTTTATGGCTTTCCGCGGCGTTAACACTTTTTACTGGATACGATTATATGCGAAAAGGTATTGACCACGCCATTTCTGAGGATAATAAAGATTAAGCTGCCTTTTTCTTTCTAACAATCAACTGGTAGCTTTCGTTTAAATCTATAATCATTTCACAAACTTTAAATTGATTATTTGCTATACAAGAAACCGGTGTAACTTCAGCTGCAGTACCAGTTAAAAAACAACCGACAAAGTTTTTTAACTCTTTGGGACTTATTTTCCTTTCATGAACTTTTATATTTTTTGATTTTGCTATCTCAATTACTGTTCTACGAGTAATACCATCTAAAAAAGAATCTGGTATTGGTGTATGTAACTCACCATTTGTATCTTTAAAGAAAACATTTGCACCTGTCGCCTCAGCAATGTTGTCCTCATGATCTAGCATTAAGGAGTCAGTATAACCTTCTTTTTCTGCCTCATGCTTTGACAAAGTGCAAATCATATAGAGACCCGATGCTTTAGTATCCCAAGGAATAGTATTGGGGGCAGGCCTTCGCCAATTTGAAATATTCAGTTTAATACCTTCGATTTTTAATTTTGGATCAAAATAAGATCCCCACTCCCATGTTGCAATAGCAACATGAATCTTTGTTTGCTGGGCAGAAATAGCCATCATTTCACTTCCTCGCCATGCTACAGGTCTAACATAACCATTTTCAACATTTTGAACTGCAATAATTTTTTTTGAGGCTTCATTAATCTCTTTCTCACTGTATGGAATTTCAAAACCCATTCTTTTTGCAGAGTAAAAAAATCTTGAAGTATGTTCTTCTAATTTAAATATTGAACCATCGTATACTCTTTCGCCCTCAAATACGCAACTTGCATAGTGTAAGCCATGACTTAAAACATGAACTTTAACATCTGACCAATTCACAAGGTCATTGTTATACCAAATTTTACCATTTCTTTTATCGTAAGGTATCATGTTAGAAAATTTTTTTTAAATTATTTAAAAATTATCTTTGTATCTTGAATATGTCAATATAACTTACCTATTATGAAAGATTTACTTTATCTTAAAGATGAGCAATTAAAAGATTTAATTGAAAAACTTTTTATTGTCTATAGAGACACTTTCACCGACCCAAAAAAAATTTTGAATAAATATTCAATAGGCACTGCTCATCACAAAGTAATACACCTAATTTCAACATACGAAGGTATTTCAATATCTGAACTTTTAAAAAAATTAAGAATAACAAAACAAAGTTTAAATAGAGTTTTAAAGGATTTAACAAAGCTTGAAATTATTAGATTTGAGAAAGATGAAAAAGATACAAGAATTAAACATATATATCTTAAAGAAAAAGGAAAAAAAATTTTTCTTGAAATTTTCGAAACACAAAAGAAAAGAATATATAATGCCTTATTGAATTCAAGCTCTGATGAGGTCGTAAACTTTGATAAGGTTCTCAAAAAGATTATAAATGGATGAAATTTTAGCACATATATTAGTAGTAGATGATGACGAAGGTATAAGATCCCTGGTTAAAAGATATTTGAATGAAAATAATTTTTTAGTAACAACAGCGAAAAATGCAGAAGATGCAACTGAAAAAATTGAGGTTATCAATTTTGATATGATTATTTTGGATATAATGATGCCAGGCAAAAGTGGACTCCAATTTATCCATGATAATAAAAATAAGATTACGACACCTATAGTATTACTTACAGCTAAGGGTACTGCAGATGAACGAGTTGAAGGTTTAGAAATAGGGGCAGATGATTATTTGCCAAAACCATTTGAACCAAAAGAGCTTCTACTAAGAGTCAAAAATATATTGAAAAAAACTAAAGAAATAGATTTAAAAAGAGTAGCTAAATTTTCAAATATCGAGATTGATTTGAATAAATTAATGATTTTAAAGAATGGAAAAGAATTTAAGATTAATAATACAGAAAAAATAATTTTAGAAAAAATGATAAATAATCCAGGTAAAACATTATCTAGGATTGATATAGGTAAACTTATAAACATAGATAAAGAAAGATCTGTAGATGTAATTATAACTCGTTTGAGAAAGAAAATTGAAATAGATCCAAAAAATCCAAAATTTTTACAAACATTGAGAGGTAGTGGTTATGTTTTATGGATTGACTAAATTTGTAAAAAATTTCTTACCAAAAAGATTATTTTATAGAGCTTTACTTATTGTTGCAGTTCCAGTTATTTTACTCCAACTTTTAGTAACAATTGTTTTTTTTGATAGTCTTTGGATAAAAACTAACAAGGGAATGACAAGGGCTTTGGTAGGTGAAATTGATACCTTTATAGTTGCTTTTGATAATGAGAATAATGATAAAGATTATATTATCGATTTATTTTCAATTTATTTAGATTTAAACATAAAATATATTCAAGATAAAGAATTTAACTTTAAGTTGAATGAAAGGTGGTTTAGTCCTATAGATAGATCCCTAAGAAGAGAACTTAAGTCTAGTATTGGTAACAATAAATTTTGGTTTAGTACTACTGATTATTTGGAATTAATAAATATAAGAATTAAATATAAAAAAGGTTATTTTGAATTTTTAGTACCAAGAGACAGGGTAACCAGTTCCTCAGCTAGATTATTCGGTTTGTGGATATCCGTGCCTGCAATTTTCTTAATTTTTGTAGCAATATTATTTTTAAAAAACCAAACTCGACCGATAACTAATTTAGCAAAAGCAGCAGAAAAATTTGGCAGAGGTGAAGAAGTTGATGATTATAGACCGTCAGGTTCACTTGAAATCAGGCAGGCAGGTTATGAGTTTGATAAAATGAGAAAGAGAATTCTCAGACATTTGAACCAAAGATCTGAAATGCTATCAGGAATTAGTCATGACTTGCGAACACCTTTAACCAGAATGAAATTGCAACTTTCCTTTATCAAAGATAAGGAGATTTCCTCCAAATTGAGTGATGACATTAGTGAAATGGAAAAAATGCTCAATGAATATTTACAATTCACTAGCTCATCTCAATCAGAAAAAAATGAAGTATTTGATCTCTCAAAATTGTTAAATGAGACAGTGGAAAGATATGAAAATGATAGTATTACCAAAGATTTAACTCAAAATATTTTAATAAATGGAAGAAAAAATCTATTAAAAAGAAGCTTTAATAACATTATTGACAATGGTCTTAAATACGGAAAAATAATTAATATTAAATTAAATAAAAATGGAAAAAATATATTTATTCTTATAGAGGATAATGGCCCGGGTATTCCGAAGGAGGAATATGAGAATGTTTTTAAACCATTCTATAAAATTGATAAAGGTAGAGGTGAAACTAAATCTAGTGTTGGTTTAGGGTTATCAATAGCCTCAGATATTATTAGATCCCATGGAGGATACGTTAAACTTGACAAGTCATCAATGAACGGGCTTGGAGTTAAGATTTTTTTACCCGCTTAGTTTTTTTTTTAGCTGTTTGTTTTAATAATGAAATTTTTTTTTCAATATTTTCTACTCTTTTTGACAAAACTTCAAACTCCTCTTTACTTGTAAGTTTCATCCTAAAAACTATTTCATCTCTTTTAGATTTTAAAATATTTAACATTTCTGATCCAAGATCTTTTGATGTAACAAGGCCTTGTTCAAATATTTTAGACAGTTTATCAAAAACAAATTTTGAATTTTTCATATTTTTATTTAAATATTTGGTGTAACTTACAGTTATTTATTGAAATGTTCATTAATAATTTTGACCCAGTAGCGATTAATTTTTTTTCATTAGAAATAAGATGGTACTCATTGTCTTATATATTTGGAATATTATTAGGCTGGGTTTTTGCTAAAAGATTTTTTATTAGCAACAGTGAAATCAAAACAAAATTTGATGATTACATAACTTATCTTATTCTAGGCATAATTTTAGGTGGAAGATTAGGTTATGTGCTATTTTATAATTTAGATTATTATTTAGATAATCCTATAGATATTCTAAAAATTTGGCAGGGAGGAATGTCTTTTCACGGTGGTGTTATAGGAATAATAATTATAAGTGTTTGGTTTGCAAATAAAAATAAACAAAACTTTTTTAGTTATTTAGATATCATCTCTTTAGTTGCGCCAATTGGAATTTTTATGGGGAGAGTCTCAAATTTTATAAACTCTGAATTATATGGAACAGAAACAAGTTTACCTTGGGGTGTAAAATTTATTAAAGTTGACAATTTATACAGACATCCAACACAGTTGTACGAGGCATTTTTTGAGGGATTTATCCTTTTTTTAATTTTAATTTATTTCCAAAAGAGAATAACCAATAAAGGGCCAGGTTTTATCTCTGGTTTATTTCTTATTTTTTACTCAATTTTTAGATTTATCATAGAATTTTTTAGAGTACCAGATGAACAAATAGGTTATTTATTGTTTAATCTTACTATGGGACAAATTATTAGTTTTGTATTTTTATTATTTGGAACATATTTAGTCGTCAAAAAATATGAAAATAAAAAAGAGTGATGTAATTTCTTTAGATAAATTTATATATTTATCTCTATATAACAAAAAATTTGGTTACTATATGAAGAAGAATCCCTTTGGTAAACAAGGTGATTTTATAACGGCACCAAATGTTTCAAGACTTTTTTCTGAGATGATAGCTATTTGGATTATTAGTTTTTGGAAAAATTTAGGAAGTCCAAAAAAATTTAATCTGATCGAACTAGGTGGGGGAAATGGTGAAATGATGAAAATATTGATAGAAAGTTTTCAAAATTTTCCATCATTTCAAAAATCTTGTAATCTTATAATTCACGAAAAAAGTCCAACTTTGATTAGGATACAAAAAAAAAAATTATCAAAATCCAAAATCATTTGGATTTCTAAAATAAATAAATTAAAAAAAAATCCTAGTATATTCGTTGCAAATGAATTTTTTGATGCAATGCCAATCAAACAATTCCAAAAATATAAAAATATTTGGTACGAAAAATTTGTAAAATTTGAAAATTTCACTAAAGCATCATTCGTAGAAAAGAAAACTGATATAAAAAAAATTGAGAAAAAACTAAATTTTAAAATCTCACAAAACCAGGATTTTATTGAGTATTCTGAGTCTGGTTTAGATTATTTAAAAAATATTTCTAATTTTATCAAAAAAAACACTGGGGGATTATTACTAGTAGATTACGGGGATCTTGATAAAAAAATGAAAAATACTTTACAAGCAGTCTCAAATCACAAATTTGCCAATATTTTAGACAATATTGGGGAGGTAGATATTACACACAATATAAATTTTGAATTATTTAAAAAGTTTACTCATGAACAAGGCGGATTAGATAATTATTTAGACACTCAAAAAAACTTTTTGATAAAAATGGGAATAAAACAAAGGGCTGAGTTAATATCGAAAGATAAAAATTTTTCAAAAAAAGCTGATATCTTTTATAGATTAAATAGACTTATTGATGAAAAACAAATGGGCACTTTATTCAAAGTGATGTTTGTCAAAAATAAAAAAAATAAGTTTAACTTAGGTTTTTAGAATTGATTACTTCAAAAATATTATCTAAGCAAAAAAAAATCAATCATGGTTTCTTTAATAGAACAGGTGGTAAATCAAGCGGAATTTACAAAAGCTTAAATTGTGGACCTGGATCTAACGATTTTAAATCAAAAATTGAAAAAAATTTAAAAATTGTCAAAAATAAAATAAATAAAAAATCAAAAAATATTTTCTTGATGCATCAGATGCATAGTAACAAAATTATTTATATCGATAAAAATTTTAAATTTAGCAAAAAAAAAATTAAAGCTGACGCTGTTATCACCAATCAGAAAAAAATACCAATAGCAGTATTAACTGCTGACTGTGTACCAATCCTATTATATGATAAAAAAAAGAACATGATAGCTGCCATTCATGCTGGATGGAAGGGTGCATATAAAGATATAATAAAAAAAGTAATTAAGTTTATGTTGGCCAAAGGTTGTAAAGAAAAAAATATACTTGCCGCAATTGGTCCATGTATTCAAGTCAAAAGTTATAACGTCAAAAAAGATTTTCTTAAAAGATTCTTGAAAAAAAATAAAGAAAATAAATTTTTTTTTAAAAATATAAAAAATACGATTCATTTCGATCTACCTAATTTTATAAAATCTCAACTCAAATCGAGCAAAATTATAAAAATTGAAGTGATAAAAATTGACACTTTTGATGGTAAAAATAATTTTTTTAGTGCGAGACGATCATTAAAATTAAAACATAATGATTATGGTAGAAATATTTCAATAATTATGATTAATTAAACTTTCCAATGAAACTGTTAACTGGAAACAGCAATAAAATACTTAGTAAAAATATCGCCAGATATTTAAAGACTAAACTTGTAAACTCAAGTATTAGAAAATTTGCTGATGGAGAAATATATATTGAAATTAACGAAAATATTAGAGGAAATAGCATTTTTATAATTCAGTCTATATCATCCCCAGCAAATGATAACTTGATGGAATTATTGTTGTGTATAGATGCCCTCAAGAGATCTTCAGCAAAAAATATCACGGCTGTTATTCCATATTTTGGGTATGCTAGACAAGATAGAAAAGTTGTTCCAAGAACTTCTATTTCAGCTAAGTTGGTCTCAAATTTAATTACAAAAGCAGGTGCTGATAGAATTGTAACAGTCGATCTACATGCAGGACAAATTCAAGGTTTTTTTGATATTCCTGTAGATAATCTTTTTTCAACACCAATATTTGCAAGACATGTTAGAAAAAGAATTAAAAGCAAAAAAATTATTTGTGTTGCACCTGATGTGGGAGGCACCGAAAGAGCTAGAGCTCTTGGCAAGCTTCTTAATGTTGGTTTAGCAATTGTTGACAAAAGGAGACCAAAACCTGGTCAGTCACAAGTAATGAATGTTATTGGCGATGTAAAAGATCAAACATGTGTAATAGTTGATGACATAATTGATTCAGGTGGCACTATTGTTAATGCTGCTAAAGCTTTGAAAAAACGTGGGGCAAAAGAAGTTTATGTATATATTACTCATGGAGTACTAAGTGGAGAAGCTGTCAAAAAAATCAAAGGTTCAGTAATTAAAAATTTGGTTATAACTGACACAATCGATAATAGTCAAAAAACTAAAAATGTTAAAAATATAGAAGTTTTACCAATCTCAAGCCTTATGGGTGAAGCAATTAAAAGAATATCTAATTCAAACTCTGTTTCTGATTTATTTAAATAATTACCTTGATTATTTATAAACATGAGTTAAAAAATCTCCTCTTATGAATTCTTTAGAAGCTAACGTTAGAAATAATTCTACAAAAGGACAGCTGAATGCCATTAGAAATAGTGGAAATGTTCCTGCAATTATTTATGGTGGAAAAGACCAAAACCAAAAAATATCTATCTCAAAAAAAATGTTGAAGAATTTAATCGATAAAGAAAACTTTTTATCAAATATTATTACCTTAAATGTAGACGGAAAATCTCAGAATGTTTTACCAAGAGAAGTTATATATCACATTTTAAGCGATGAACCTATACATGTAGATTTTTTAAGAATACTTCCAGGAGTAAAAATTAAGATTGAGGTTCCAGTTAATTTTATTAATCATGAAAAATCACCAGGCCTTAAAAGAGGTGGGGTTCTAAATATAGTTAGAAGAAAAGTCGAATTAAATTGTCCAAGTGAAAAAATACCAAAAAATTTAACTATAGATCTTGAGGGAGTTGACATTGGAGAAAGCTTTAAAATTTCATCTATCAAATTAGACGCTGAAGTAACTCCAACTATTCAAGGTAGAGACTTTGTGATAGCTACACTTGCGGCACCAACAGTTATTAAAGAACCAGAGAAGCCAGCTGAAACAGAAGCTGTAGAGGGTGAAGATGGAGTAGAAGTTGCAGCCGAGGGAGACAAAACTGCAGCAGATCCAGCAAAAGGAGATAAAAAAGATGGTGATGATAAAAAACCTGATGAAAAAAAAGCTGTAGAAAAAAAATCTCAAGAAGAAAAAAAATAATTAATCAAAATTGAAATTAGACTTCATTAATATATGATATTATTCGTAGGATTAGGTAATCCAACTCCAGACAGTGAAAATAACAGGCATAATATTGGATTTAAGATCATAGACTGTATAAATAAAAAATTTAATCTATCTAAACAAAAACCAAAATTTAAAGGCCTTTTAACAACTGGAAATATAGGTAGCAAGAAAGTTTATGCAATAAAGCCATTAACATTCATGAATAATTCTGGAATTTGTATAAGAGAATTAATTGAATATTTTAAAATAGATGCAGAAGATGTAGTTGTTTTTCATGATGATTTAGATGTTGAGTTTGGAAAAATTAAAACTAAATTTGGAGGATCAAGCGCAGGCCATAATGGAGTCGCCTCTATTGATAAATTTATTGGCAAAGATTATTCACGGGTTAGGATTGGAATTGGTAAACCAAAGGATCCAATGGATGTTGCGGATTATGTTTTGCAAAACTTTAATGAAGATGAGACTGTTAGCTTAGAAAAAATAACAACAGATATAACAGAATCAATTTCAATTCTCGTTGAAAAAAAATTAGATCTATTTTCAAGTACAGTCAATAATAGATAATGAGTTTAAAATGTGGAATAGTTGGCTTACCAAATGTTGGTAAATCAACATTGTTTAATGCATTGACAAACTCAAGCAAGGCTCAGGCTGCAAACTTCCCATTTTGCACTATAGAACCTAACGTTGGTGTTGTTCCCGTTCCAGATGAAAGATTAAAAAATTTAGCCAAAATTTCAAATTCAAAAAAAATCATAAATACGACTATTTCATTTGTAGATATCGCAGGTTTAGTGAAAGGAGCATCAAAGGGAGAGGGGTTAGGAAATAAATTTTTATCTCATATACGAGAAGTTGATGCAGTAATACATATGTTGAGATGTTTTGACTCTGATGATATTCAAAATGTTAATCCAAATGTAGATCCAATTAGGGACTTAGAAATAATTGAAACAGAAATGATGTTGGCTGATCTTGATTCAATTCAAAAAAGACTAGAAAAAAACAATAAAAAGAACTTAGAGGATGAACAATTAAAAATTCTTGAAATAACTTCAGATTATATAAATAATAATAAAGATATTTCTGTCATAAAATCTCAATTCGAAAAAAAACAACTTAATCAAAGTGGGATGTTGTCGTTGAAACCTAAAATATTTGTATGCAACGTAGATGAAAAAAGTATTCAAAATGGTAATGATTATACTGAAAAATTTATCTCAAAATTTGGAATAGAAAATGTTTTGATTATTTCAGCTGATATAGAAAATCAAATAAATGGATTTGATTTGAGTGAAAAGAAAAACTATATGGAAATGATAGGATTAAAAGAGACTGGACTGAACATGTTAATTCAAAAAGGCTACAAAATTCTTGAATTAGATACATACTTTACCTCTGGACCTGAAGAGACCAGAGCATGGACTATACCAAAAAATTGTAAAGCTCCAAAAGCTGCTGGAGAAATTCATACAGATTTTGAAAAAGGATTTATTAAAGCAGAAACAATCTCATACAAAGATTTTGTTGCCAATAATGGCTGGGTAAATTCTAGGGTAAACGGTAAAATGAGATTAGAGGGAAAAGACTATATAGTAAAAGATGGTGATGTATTAAACTTCCGTTTCAATACGTGACCATATCTTTTTCATACTAAAGTAAACTAAAATTGTTAATATAACTAAATAAACAATAGCCTTAAATCCCATTTGGTGTCTTGACTCTAAATGTGGCTCAGCAGCCCACATTAAGAATGTAGTTACATCTTTTGCCATTTGTTCAACTGATGCGTTTGTACCATCACCATACTCAACAAGGCCATCAGAAAGCTGGTTAGACATTTTTATTTTGTTTCCATACATATATTTATTATAGTAAACGCCGTCATCTAAACTCATGCCTACAGGGGGATCTTCATAACCTTGGAGAAGAGAATAAATATAATCTACTCCATCTCCTCTAGCTTTAACTAAAACCGACATGTCTGGTGGGTAAGCTCCTCCATTAGCAGCTTGGGCTGCCTTTACATTATCATATGGCATTACAAACTTGTCAGATAGTTTACCTGGTCTAGTATACATTTCACCATCATCGTTTGGTCCATCTGTAACTTCAAAAGATGCTGCTATTGCTTTAGCTTGAGCTACAGTAAATTCTGGTCCACCCTCTTCAGCTAAATTTCTATAACTCAGATATTTCATAGAATGACAGGATGAACAAACTTCAGTATAAACTTGATAACCTCTTTGTAATGCTGCTCTATCAAATTTTCCGAAAAGGCCCTTAAAACTCCAATCAGTTTTTAGGTATTCTACTTTTTCAGCTGCATTAGATGTTACAGAAAACCCAAAAAATAATATTGTGATTAAAAATATTCTTAAGAAGTTTCTCACTAATTTTCAAATTTTTCTTTATTTTTGGCTAATGCTAAATTAGGAGATCCGCCTAAGACAGGTTCAGTTATACTGAGAGGGACAGGTAAAGTTCTCTCTTTATATCCCAAAATCGGAAGAACTACTAAAAAATGTAAGAAATAGTAGGCTGTAGCAACTCTTGCAATCAGTAAGTAAAGTCCCTCTGCAGGCATGGCTCCAACGTAGCCTAGTATTAAAACATCGGCAACTAGGATCCAATAAAATTGTCTATACAAAGGTCTAAAAACTGCAGATCTTATTTTTGAGGTATCAAGCCAAGGTAAAGCTGCAAGAATTAAAATCGCTGATAACATCGCTACAACACCTAAAAGTTTATCTGGAACAGATCTTAATATTGCATAAAAAGGTAAAAGGTACCATTCTGGCACTATATGTGCAGGTGTAACTAGAGGATTTGCTTCAATATAATTATCAGCATGACCTAGGATATTAGGAGTGTAAAAAACAAAAAAAGCAAAAACAATCATAAACATGAGTAGAGCAAAACCATCTTTAATTACGATATAAGGATGAAAAGGCACAGTATCCTTAGAAGGTTTTTTAATGTCAATTCCAATAGGATTATTGTTACCTGGAACATGAAGCGCCCAAATGTGAAGTACCACTAAGCCTAAAATTAAAAAAGGAATTAAGTAATGAAGTGTAAAAAATCTGGTTAAAGTCGGATTGTCTACTGAATAGCCTCCCCACAACCAAGTTACAATACCTTCGCCTACTAAAGGAATGGCACTGAATAAATTTGTTATAACAGTAGCACCCCAAAAACTCATTTGCCCCCAAGGGAGAACATATCCTAAGAAAGCTGCTGCCATCATTAATAAATAAATTATTATTCCTATAATCCAAATAACCTCTCTTGGAGATTTATAAGATCCATAAAATAAAGATCTGAATATATGTATGTATACTGCTAAAAAAAACATTGAAGCACCATTAGCGTGAATGTACCTAATTAACCACCCATAGTTAACATCTCTCATTATGTGCTCTACGCTATCGAACGCCATATCTGCGTGGGCGATATAATGCATAGCCAAAACTAATCCAGTCACAATTTGAGTTATTAAACAGAAAGTAAGTATCCCCCCGAAGGTCCACCAATAATTCAAATTTTTCGGTGTGGGATAATCAGTTAAATGACTCGCTAATGTGAGTAAAGGCAATCTGTCATTAAACCATTTTCCAAATTTTGAATTAGGGGTATATTCGTGATCACTCATAATTTTTATCCAATTTTAATTGTATTAGTGTTAACGAATTTATACTGGGGAATTTCCATATTTGTTGGTGCTGGACCTTTTCTTATTCTACCAGATGTATCATAATGTGATCCGTGGCATGGACAAAACCAACCATTGTAATCTCCTTTTTGATCCAAAGGAACACACCCTAAATGAGTACAAACTCCAAGCATTACGAGCCACTCAGGATTTTGTGCTCGATCTTCATCTTTTTCAGGATGCTTTAAATCTTTTAATTTAACTGCTTTTGCCTCAGCAATTTCTTCTTGCGTTCTTCTTCTAATAAAAACTGGCTTACCTCTCCATAAAACAGTTATAGTTTTTCCGGGATTCATTGAACTTATGTCAACTTCTGTGCTAGCTAATGCCTTGACGGAAGCATCAGGATTCATTTGGTCTATCATTGGCCACACAACAGCTGCAGCACCTACTGCACCAACTGCGTAAGTAGCTGTAAATAAAAAATCTCTTCTTTTTGTTTTTTTTTCCGACATTAGTAATAATTATTAAATATACTCAATATTGATTTTTTCTACTTAAATCTAAGAATTCATATAATATATAATACTGATTTTACTACTGATAGAATGACACAGAAATCAACAGATCTTAGGCCAAAAATTGCATTATTTGAACCAGATATACCTCAAAATACAGCTGCTATTATAAGAACTTGTGCATGTCTGGGGGCAAAATTGGAGATTATAGAACCTTGTGGTTTTTTATTGACTGATAAAAGATTTAAGAGGGTAGTAATGGATTATATTGAAGAGGAAAACATAAAATTTCACAAAAGTTTTAATGAATTTCTAAGATCAAAAAAGAATCATAGAGTTATATTGATGACAACTAAGGCATCTATATCTTATACAAAATTCAAATTTAAAGGGAATGATACAATTTTGTTTGGAAGAGAAAGTGCAGGAGTTCCCGATAACGTTCATAAATTAATAAAAAATCGATTGAAGATACCTATGGAAAATAATAAACGATCATTGAATGTTGCAACTTCTGTGGCTATTATTTTAGCCGAAAGTTTAAAACAAACAAAATATTTTTAAAATGAACTTAGAGATTAAAAGAGAACTTGTCAGTAATTGGTTTAAAACTCTCCAAAATGCATTCTGTGAAGATATAATAAGAATTGAGAAAAATAAATCTAAATTCATATCTACAAGCTGGAAAAGGAGTCCCAAAAAAGATGAGGGTGGAGGTGAATATAGAATACTTCAAAATGGAAATGTGTTTGAAAAAGTTGGAGTGAATTTCTCAAAAGTTTATGGAAAATTTCCAAAAGAGTTTCAAAAAAATATACCAGGTGCCCAAAAAGATCCAAGATTTTGGGCCTCTGGAATTTCAGTTGTTATGCATATGAAAAATCCTTTTATTCCAGCTATGCATTTCAACACTAGATATATTATTACAACATATGGTTGGTTTGGTGGCGGAATGGATGTAACACCATCTAAGATTGATAAAAAAGAAAAAGAAGTGTTTCACCAAACACTAAAAAAAATGTGCAATCGGCACAATAAAAATTTTTACAAAAAGTACAAAAAATGGTGCGATGAATACTTTTATTTACCACATAGAAAAGAGCCTAGAGGTATAGGTGGAATTTTTTTTGACTATAAGAAAGATAATTTTGAGAAAGATTTTAAATTTGTAAGAGATGTTGGTGTAACTTTTCAATTGATTTTTAATAATATAATATCAAAAAAAGTAAAAAAAAAGTGGACGTCTAAAGATAAAGAGACACAGTATCTAAAAAGGGGCAGATACGCTGAATTTAACTTACTTTATGATAGAGGGACTAAGTTTGGATTGCAAACTGGTGGAAATACCGAAGGTATTCTGATGTCTCTTCCTCCGCTGGTTAAATGGAAATGATATGGATAAAGAACCAATAACTTTAAATGGATTAGAAAAATTAAAAGAAGAGTTAATTCTTCTAAAAGAAAAAAAACGACCTGAAATAGTTGCAGCGATTGCAGAAGCGAGATCGCATGGTGACTTAAAAGAAAATGCTGAATACCATGCTGCGAAAGAAGAACAATCTCATAATGAGGGTCGGATAACAGAAATAAACGATATCATCGCTCGAGCAAATGTAATTGATGTTACAAAATTAACCAATGAGGGTAAAGTAATCTTTGGCTCAACAGTTTATTTAGAAAATTTAGATACCGGTGATAAAATAAATTATAAAATTGTTGGAAAAGATGAGGCTAATTTAAAGGATAAATTAATTTTTTTTCAATCACCTATTGGAAAGGGTTTGATTGGAAAAAATAAAAATGATTTAGTCGAAATTATTACTCCAGCAGGAAAAAAAAATTTTGAAATCAAAGACGTGAAATATATCTAATTTTTTATGATTTTTTCTAGCTGTTGGTCAGAAATTTTAAAGTTATTTTTTACCCATAACTCTTCAATTAGTTTAAGTTTTACACCAAGTTGTTTGCCCTCTGGAATTTTATATTTTTCCATTAATTCAACCGCTCCAATTGGTATAATTGGCTTGGTCTTATTTGAATAAGTTTTGCTCAATTTTATAAGATTGCTATCAATTTTTTTCGATTTGACAATTTTAAAGTTTAAAATATCAGAAACTGCTTGTTTTCCATCATAATAAAAAATTTCATTGACGATTTTTTCATTAAGTTTTTTGAACCCTTTATTTTCTTTATAAAAATTACTGATTTTTCTAACTCTTTTTTCATCTTTTTTAGAAATATTAAATTTGTATAAAAAATACTCAGAATTATCAGTTTCATCAATTACCATCAAAGATATTAAAAAAATAAAATCAGAATTTTCAATTATCTCCCTTTTAATTGAATTTAATTTTGAAAATATATTGATATTTTTTAACTCAGGGAAAATTATTGAAATTAACTCCATACATGTTTTGTCTTTAGATAGCTTCTCCAAAGTTTTTGCATTGATGAGCTTTTGTAATTCATCTAATAATCTATCTTTTGAGAGCATTGAAACACCTTCAATATTCGATTTTAATTTTCTTATAAGTTGGGTGTTGTGAGGTTGTTTAGAATAAGCAATAAAGAATCTTAAATATCTTAAAATTCTTAGATAATCCTCCTTTATTCTTTTATCTGGATCGCCTATAAAATTTATACAACCTTTTTCAAGATCATTTTTACCATTATAAGGATCAAATAAATTTCCATTAATATCTGAATAAATAGAATTGATTGTAAAGTCTCTTCTTGATGCGTCTTGTTTCCAACTTGTAGAAAATTTTACATTTGCATGTCTTCCGTCAGTTGATACATCCTCTCTCAAAGAAGTAATTTCAAATTTATAATCGTCTATTACTGATGTAATTGTGCCATGCTCTATACCAGTTCTGTAAAAATTTATATTATTGGTATTTAACACATCGCAAACTATCTCAGGCTCTAGGTTTGTTGCCAGGTCAATGTCATCAACTTTTTCATTATTCAATATTTTTCTAATACATCCACCAACATATCTAACTTCGCTGTTTGCAGAATAATTGTTTAAAGCTTTGAATATCTTGTTAATTGGGGTATTTTTAGAAATTTCTTTGATACCATGACTGATATTATCTAGATTATTAGAACTAATAAAAATTTTTTTTAAAAAGTTTTTCATAATTGGCTGGGGCGCTAGGATTCGAACCTAGGATGCAGGTACCAAAAACCCGTGCCTTACCGCTTGGCTACGCCCCAGTATTAAGTTCATATAACACAAAAAAATATGATTTATATAGTTTTTGAAGATATACACCAGTAATTTTTGTATTTTTTATTAAAATGCCTTTTAGCATTATCGCATTTTTCTTTAGAATAAAAGTATGCAACTAATGCTGAGCCCGATCCAGTCATTCTTACAAATTCAGCGCAGGTGGATCTTTCTAAAAAAAATTTAATGTTTTTTAACTTTCTATGCATAGAAAAAACAATTGGTTCTAGCGAATTAGTCATTTTTTTTAAAAAATTTAAATTAAACATTTGTTTATTGGGCTTATTAAATTTTGGCTTATTAAATTTTCTTAATTTAGAATATACTCGTTTTGTGGAGCATCCAATTGTAGGTTTGACGATTAAAGTATAAATTTTTTTGTCATTAGCAAAACGTTTAATTCCATCCTTATAATTAATAATTGTATTGGTTGAATTGAGACCTAAAACCACATCAGAACCTACTAATTTACAAATATCTACTATTTGTTTTTGATTAATTCTTACAATCTTTTTTTTAATTAAATAATTTAAGATACTAGCTGCGTTCATAGAGCCTCCACCCAATCCAGCTTGAACTGGGATATTTTTCTTAATTTTAATTTTAAATTTTTTATTTTTTAACAATTTTTTATTATCCAAAATACTTAATAAATTTGAAACAGTATTAATTTTGCCAATATTTTTCGAAAACTTTCCAGTAAAAAAAATGATGTGATTTTTTGAAATAATTCTTTTAATTAGTATTTCATCATGTAGAGAAATAAATGAAACAATACTTTCAATTTTATGAAAATTCGAAATTTTTTTTATTACATTTAAAGCTAAATTTATTTTTGCATACGATCTAATATTAGCTTGCATTTTAAGAGTTCTTTATTCCCTCAATCAACTTAATATTTATTTTGTTAATCATTTCCTCTTCTGCATCCTTCATTTCAAGAACATTTATCCAAAAATATCTTGCTTGAATTTCACGATTTAACTTCCATAAAATATCACCATAATGATCATTCACTATCGGATCATCTGGCATCAACTCTACCGCTCTTTTTAAAAATTTTTCAGCCTTAATAAAATCATCAATCAAATAATAAGCCCATCCAATAGAATCAATTATATAAGGATCGTCAGTAGTAGCCTCATAAGCTATTTTAAGCATATCAATTGCTTCATAAATTTTATAATCTCGTTCAAGCCAAGAATAAGCAAGGTAATTCAGAATATAGGCATCGTCTGGGGTAATTTCTAAGGCTTGTAACAAATCTTCATCTGCCTTTTCAAATTTATTTATTCTTTCATAGCTACCTCCCCTTCTGTAAAGAAGATCAGATTGCATCTCGGAACTTATCTCAAATGACTCTATTAATATTGTATAATACTTTATTGCTTGCTCATACTCTTTTGAATTTTTATAAAAGTTTGCAATATCAAATAATATTTTTTTATTTGGCTCATCAATTTTATTAAACTCAGCTGTAATATAATTCAAAGACTCTTTTTTATTTCTTTGTTTCTCAATTATTTGAGCCTCCTTTTTAACTCTAAACCAGTAATAAAAATCGTCCTCTTTTTTAAAGACTTTTAAAGTTTTTTTTGCTTTTAAGTATTCTTGATTAAAATATTGATTTTCTGCTACTAGAGCTAAATTAAATTCAAATTTGGGATTTAAAAAATTAGATAAATTTAAGTAGAAATTCGATTTGTTAAAATTATCTTGCGAAGAATACAAGTTTGAAACTAGAAAAAAAAATTCACCGACTATTTCATTTGGATTTTTACAAGAAAAAACTTGTGTCAATTTTTCTGGATTTCCTTTTTCAATCCAACTTTTACCCTGAGATAATAACAAAGTGGAATTAATATATTCGATTTCATATGCGAGAGTTCTCGCTTCCTGTAATCTGTTGTTCTGGATCAGGTAACTTAAATAGAAAAATATGTATCTTGTATAATCGCCCTCAGAATCATTTATAAGTTTAAGAAAATAAGAGTCTGTATTTTTATCATCCAAATAACATCTTTGAAAAGCCTCAGAAATAACAGATAATTTACCAAAATTTTGTTTTTTATCCAAAAATTTTTTTTCTTTAAAAAGATAAATATATTGTTTCAAACTCTCCCAAATAGCAGAATTAAAACCGTTTTGTTCATCAAAGTCTTTTATCTCATAAAAATACTTATATGCTTTATTTAGATCATTCTTTTTTAAACTATCTGCTATCAACAATAAATAAGCATCAAAAAATTTTTGGTTTTTATTTCGATTATTTTTGAGTAAATTTACTGCTTGAGAAATTTTATTTTCTAGAACTAAAGAATTAACGTATCTTTTTAAATAAGGTTCATGTGCGTTGAGTAGAATCTTTGATGAACCAAAAAATTCTAGTGCTGAAGAATTGTCTTTATTCTCAAAAGCTACTATACCTGAAAAATATTTTGATATATTTTTGGAACTAAAACTATCAAAACTAGCACTTTGAGAATTAAATGAAGTTTGATAAATTATCAAAACAATAAATATAAATTTTATTTTTTTTAAGAGCATTTCTGTAGTGTATGACTAAAAAAGGCTTAAATCAAAATGCCAAATATGTTCAAGAATTAATTGATATAATTGAGCCCAATTTTATTTTTGAAAATAAACCTATAAATAGATTTGAAATTGATAAGAATATTAAGGAAAAAGTTGACCAAAATTTAGACAAAAGGACAATGCTCGAGGAACTTAAAAGAAAAATTAATTCAATTGAAGATTGTAATCTAAAGGATAATGCAAAAAATCTTGTCTTGGGAGATGGGAATATCAATAGTCCAGTTATGTTAATTGGCGAAACACCAGGGGAAATAGAAGATAGTTCTGGTTATTCTTATCAGGGAGGTGTCGGCGAATTATTAAAAAAAATGTTAGCAGCCATAAATATTGAAAAAGAAAAAATATACACATCATACTCGATAAATTTTAGACCTCCTAATGATAGAAAACCGACTAGTAAAGAAATAAGAAGATATTCAATTTTTATCAAAGAGCATATCTCAATTATAAATCCAAAAATTATTATTTTAATGGGAAGTACAGCTATGGAGGCTGTAACAGGTATTAATGATAAAGTTTCTTTAGAAAAAGGGAGTTGGAAAGAAATAATTCTTAACAACAAAACCTACCCTCTAATCATTACCTTTAGTCCGTCTTACTTAATTAGATTCCCTGATAATAAAAGATCTTCATGGGAAGATTTAAAAAGAATAAAAAGAAAAATTGAGGAATTAAATATTAAATTTTAATGAGATTCATTGCAGGAGTTGACGAGGTTGGACGAGGAAGTTTAATTGGACCAGTTTATGCTGCTGCAGTGATATTAAATAAATCTATAGATAAGAAATTATTAAAAGATTCTAAAAGTTTAAACAAATCAAAAAGAGAAGCATTATCCAAATATATCAAAAAAAATTCAATTTGGGCTGTGGGTAGAGCATCAGTGATAGAAATTGAAAAAATAAATATTTTACAAGCTAGTTTACTTGCTATGAAAAGAGCAATAAAAAAATTAAAAAAAAAACCTCACTTGATTTTAATTGATGGAAATAAATTGCCAAAAATAAGAAATTATCATCTTAAGGCTGTAATAAAGGGAGACCGAAAAATACCATGCATATCTGCAGCTTCAATTATTGCTAAGGTTTCTCGAGATAAAATGATAACAAATTTGTCAAAAAAGTTTAGTGGCTATTATTGGGATCGAAATTTTGGTTATGGAACAATGCAACATTTAAAAGCAATAAAAAAACTTGGAGTTACCAAGCATCATAGAAATACTTTTAATACAATTATCAGTTTTAAATAAGTTTCACGTAGAAGCACAATATCTTGTTGTCTTAAAAAAAAAATACACATATCAGGTTCAAATAATTCAATCCTAGGTTGACCCCAGAATCTTTTTGGAGTCTAATTTATTTTTATAAAATGAATTTAAGCCTAAAAAATAAATTAATTAATGGAGATAGTTTAAAGGAGCTAAAAAAAATTCCTGATGAAGCTTTTGATTTAATTTTCGCGGACCCTCCCTACAATCTGCAATTAAAAAGTGAACTTACAAGACCGGATAGGTCTAAAGTTAGTGCGGTTAATGATAAATGGGATCAATTTGAAAATTTCGAAAAATATGATGATTTTACTTATTCATGGTTAAGCGAGTGTAAAAGAATTTTAAAAAAAAATGGAGCTCTCTGGGTAATTGGAAGTTATCACAATATTTTTAGAGTTGGTACAGCAATTCAAAATTTAGGTTTTTGGATTTTGAATGATGTTATTTGGAACAAAAAGAATCCCATGCCTAATTTTAGAGGAACTCGTTTTACCAATGCTCATGAAACTTTGATTTGGGCTTCAAAATCTGAAAAATCAAAATACACTTTTAATTATCAATCTTTAAAATGTTTAAATGACGACCTTCAAATGAGGTCCAACTGGGAGTTACCTATTTGTAGCGGCTCAGAAAGACTTAAAAAGAATGGTAAAAAAGTTCATTCAACACAAAAACCTGAGGCTCTACTTCATAGAATTTTGTTAGCTACTTCAAATAAAGAAGATTTAATTTTGGATCCTTTTTTAGGATCTGGAACAACAGCAGCAGTTGCAAAAAAACTAGGAAGAAATTATTATGGAATTGAAAAAGAAAAAACCTATTTTAAAGCTGCAGAGCAAAGATTAAAAAAAACAAATCCTATAGAAAATAATTATTTAGATACTCTGCAAAACAACAGATCAAAACCAAGAATACCTTTTGGTTCATTGGTTGAATTAGGAATAATCAAACCAGGTTCTACTATTTTTGATAATAAAAAGAAAATAAGTGCAAAAATAATGGCTGATGGTAGCATCAAACATGCTCAAACGGAAGGCTCAATTCATAAAGTGGCTGCAACAATTTTGGGTGCTGAAAGCTGTAATGGCTGGACTTATTGGCACTATAATTTAGATGGTCGAGCAGTTCCCATTGATCGATTGAGACAAAGATTAATTTCTAATAGTTAATTATTATAAATTTTTCCCAAATAACTTTCTAAAAATTTTTTGTTTTTAACTAATTTTTTCAAAAAAATATTTCTTAAAAATGTGGTTAAAGGGTTAGATAAATGAAATGCAAACTGATTAAGTTTTGATCTTGTGTTAACCATTTTTGTTTTATTAACTCTTATTTTATAAAAATCACTCTCTGTATTATTTTCTATACTTTTAAATAATTCATAAGCACTCTCTATAGACTGAGATGCTCCTTGAGCAAATGAGGGAGGAAAAGCGAAAAAGGCATCACCTATGAAATGAACTTTGTCATTACTTGTTTTAAAAAAATTGTCACTCACATATATTGGAAATATTTTTATTTGCTCAATTTCATCTAAAAACTCTTTCATTTCTAAGGGTACATTATCTAAAATCTTTTTGATAAAATTTTCATCATTAAATAATGAATAGTTTTTTTGTTCATTTAATGAAAGATTATATTTCATTATTGCAATAAAATTTAAATCTCTATTTGAATTTACAGGATAGATGACATGATGAAAATCAGGACCCAAAAACAAAGAAATATTTTTACAATCCATTTTTGAGGAACTGGGAATCATTCCTCTAATGGCCAAAGTTTTATTATATCTCACTTGATTTTTATTGTTTGAAATAAGTTTTTTACTCTTTGAAAATATTCCATCAGAGACAATTAAGTAATCACATTCAAAAGATTTATTGTTTTCAAATGTAAGTTTAATCTTTTGATCTACTTGATCTATCCTAGAAATACTATGATTGGTTTTAATTAAGTCCTCTGTGTCTGTTTTTAAAAAATTAACTAAATCAGACCTTTTCATAGTGGTATACTTACAATCTTCTTCATTAAAATCTGAAATATTTAAATCACATATCTTTTTCGTGTTATTGATTGAGTAAAAATTAATTTTATCTGGATTAAACTTTTTATCATTTTTAAATTTATCAAACTCTATTTGATTCAAAAGTTTTACACTATTCACAGACAATTGAATTCCATACCCCTGATCTAAATCAATTTGTTCGTTTTTTTCATATATTGAAATTTGATAATTTAAATTTTTTTTAAATAAATTTGCAATAAATAGTCCTGAAATTCCAGCTCCAATAATAGCTATTTTTTTCATTAATTTCTTTCTATGTATTTGACTATTTTTTTTGTAAATGTTGGAAGAACGTATTTATCTAATTTTTCCTTATCAAACCAATAAGATGAAGGAGGTCTTTTAGTATTTTTCAAGTATTTTATTTTAATACTCATATTCATATTTGACATTTTGAATTTAAAATTTTCATCAAAGTTTTTTGGTTCGATTAATTCTTCCATAGGAAAAATAGTTAAATTTTTTAAAAAATTAAACTTAGTATTTTTAATTAATAGGAATTTTTTATCTTTTTTATAAACCTTTAAAATAAAATATTTATCTTTATTTTTTTTTTTGAGTTTTGATAAATTAAAATCATTTTTTTTTAGAGATTTACAACTTTTTGAAACTGGACATCGATTGCATTCAGGATTAATTGGTTTACAAATTAATGCTCCTAATTCCATTAAAGCTTGCGCATAATCACTTGACCTTGATGATATGCCGAATACTGACTTTTTTTCAGAAATAACATCTTTTTGAATTTCTTTATCTTTTTTAAGATATAAGTATCTTTTTAAAACTCTCTCAATATTTCCATCCAATGGGATAAATGGTTTATTAAATGCTATAGCGAGGATAGCGCTTGCTGTATAATTTCCAATACCGGGTAAAGACATTAAAAGTTCAAAATCGTTAGGTAATTTTCCTTTGAAATTCTTAATTATTAATTGCGCAGTTTTTTTTAAATTTTTTGCTCTGGAGTAATAGCCAAGACCCTCCCAAAGCTTAATTAATTTTTTATTTTGTACTTGAGAAAGAGCTTTGAGATTTGGAACTTCTTTTATAAATTTATTAAAATAGGGTATTACTGTTACAACCTGTGTTTGTTGCAGCATAAACTCACTAACTAAAGTAAAATATTGTTTTTTCTGAACAGGAACTTTTTTTCGCCATGGCAATGATCTCTTATTTAAATCATACCATTTAAGAATTTTTTTTGTTATTAATGGTTCTTTCATATGCAATTTAAAAAATATACTAAGCACAGAAATGGGAGCATTCAAGGATTAAGATCTTTTAAAGACACTTTGCCAAAAAATATCAAAAAAGTAATAAATAAAAGAGGTCATGTTTATTCTGAAACTTTGAATAACTGGAAGTATATCGTGGGTGAAAATTTGTTTAAATTTTGTTATCCAAAATCTTATAAAAATTCTAATAAGTTTGGAGTAGGTACATTGTTGATAATGGTCAAAAGAGGACATGAAGTCGATTTAGAATACTCAAAAAAAAAAATAATGGACAGGATGAATGGTTTTTTTAATGATAAAATTATCGAAAAAATAAAATTTACCAGTTTTGATGATGAAGAAAAAATTGTTAATGAAGAAGACAAATTAAATCTCAGTGTGACAAAAGATAAGTTTAATAACAGAATTAGAGATATTAAAAATGATAAAATTAAAAAGTCTTTAATGGAATTAACTAAAATATTCAGAGAAAAATGAAAAAAATTTTATTTATTTTTATTGTATTTTTTGGATTGTTTAGTGGTTCAAGTGCTGAGCCCATAAGAATTACTTCAGGAAAAGAAAATGCTAAGATTACAATTATCGCATATGAATCTTTAACTTGTAGTCATTGTGCTGATTTTCATAAAAATATTTATCCTCAGCTTAAAAAGGATTTTATTGATCCTGGTTTAGTAAAAATTGAATTTAGACACTTCCCTTTAGATGCTGCAGCTTTTAATGCCTCAAAGGTTGCTCAATGTAATCAAAAACAAAGTTTAGAAATTTTAGAGAGCTTATATGCTAATCAACAAGGCTGGGTCAAAGGCAAAACTGTCATCGAATTAAATGATAATCTCAAAAAATTTATTGAAAAGGAAGGTTACAAAATTGATTTCGAAAAGTGCATTAACGATAAAAAAATCGAAGATTTCGTTTTAAATGATCGAATCGAAGGGGCTAAAAAATTTAAAGTAAATTCTACTCCTGCGATAATAATCAATAATAAAAGGTTTGATAAATCTCTTAATTACAAAAATTTAAAAAAATCACTGGAAAAACTGATATAAGTTGATTCATGGACTTTAAAAAAATCCAGCTCAATGGATTTAAATCATTTGCTGATAAAACAAATTTTATGATTGAGGATGGTTTGACTGGAATAGTTGGGCCAAATGGTTGTGGAAAATCTAATATTGTTGAGTCTCTAAGGTGGGTTATGGGCGAGACATCTGCAAAAAGTATGCGTGGCTCTGGAATGGAAGATGTTATATTTTCTGGCACTTCAAACAAGCCCTCTAAAAATATTGCAGAAGTTTCAGTTACTGTCTCAAAACAAACTAATGAAGGTCCTATGCAATATAAAGATTTAGATGAAATAAATGTTAGAAGAAAAATTGAGAAGGACAAAGGTTCAAAATTTTACATCAACGATAAAGAAGTGAGAGCAAGGGATGCACAGATGTTTTTTGCTGACTTATCAACTGGCGCTCATTCACCGTCAATGATCAGCCAGGGTCGTATAGGTGCCCTAGTGACTGCAAAACCAACCGATAGAAGAGCAATTCTAGAAGAGGCAGCGGGAATATCAGGTTTGCATGTTCGACGGCATGAGGCTGAATTAAGATTAAATGCTGCAGAAAATAATTTGAAAAGGGCAGATGAATTGAGGAGACAACAAGAGAAACAGCTTGCAAATCTAAAAAAGCAAGCCGAAGAAGCAACCAAATACAAAAATATTTCTGATGAAATCAAAAAAATAGAGGCTGGTTTATATTACTTAAAATTAATAGAAATCGATAAAGAAATTCGTGTTGAAACAGAAATTAATTCAGAAGCTGAAGGAGAAGTAAGTGGTTTTAATGACAGAATTTCTGAAATTGAAAATATGATAAAGCTAGAAACAGACAAAGTAACCCCTTTGAGAGAAAAAAATATTGAGAGTTTATCTAGAATTCAAAGACTTAATTTAGAGCTTCAAGGTTTAGATAAAGAAAATACGAGAATTCAAGATGAGATAGAAAATATAAAAAAAACAATGGAGATATTAGATGATGATATTAATAGAGAAAAAGGAATTATTATCGATGCAAACTCAAACGAAAAAAGATTAAAAGAAGAAAAAAATGATCTTATTGAGATCGACTCAAAATACTATGAAACTGAAAAAAAATCTAATGAAGATTTGGATAACACTAGAAGTAATTTGTATCAAGAAATTGAAAAGATAAAGGAATTGATAAACCAAAATGAGAAAGAAAATGCAACTAGTGTACTGGAAAATTCTAAATTATTAATTGATGAGTACGCGAATAGTTTCAGCAAGAACCAAAACATCAAAAAGGACTCGATAAAAAGAAATGAAAGAATAAGTATTATTGAAAAAGAAATTGAAAGCTGGAAAAATCTTTTATCTAACTCTGAAAAAATGGTAAATGAATTAGTTGGCAGAAAAGATAAATTAAATAATCAACTAGATAAATTAGATGGTCAACCAAAACTACAGGCTGAAAAAAAAGGTCAAATCTCCGAAAATTTAAGAATTTCTGAAAAAGAAAAAAATGAAAATGAATCTGTTATCAGTAACACCGATGAAAAAATTGAGACACTCAGAATGCAATTAGATGAAATACAAGAACAATCTATTCAGATTAGAGAACGTAAGGCAAGTTCAAGCGCAACAATAGAGGGTTTAAAGAAAAGAAAAGATGATTTGATAGATAGAATAAACTCGGAGCTTAGTTTAATGGAAGAAAATATTTTAGAAAATTCCAATCTGTTTGGAGTAGAGGATCTACCAGACGCTGTTATCCAGGAAGATTTATTAGATAAAAAGAAACAAGAGAGAGAAAGGTTTGGCTCTGTAAATTTAAAAGCAGACGAGGAAACAAGTAAATATGAATCTGAAATTAAAAAGATGGAAGAGGACAGGTCTGATTTGGTCACTGCCATTTCAAAATTAAAGGATAGTATTCAAGAACTTAATCAAAAGGGAAGAGAGAGATTATTAGATGCTTTTGAAAAAGTTAATCGTAAATTTAATAACGTTTATACAAAGCTGTTTAATGGCGGTAATGCAAAATTAGAACTTATCGACTCTGAAGATCCTCTTGAGGCTGGACTTGAAATGTTAGTTAGTCCACCTGGAAAAAGACTCCAATCAATAACTTTGCTGTCTGGAGGTGAGCAAGCCTTAACTGCTTTATCATTAATTTTTGCTGTTTTTTTGACAAATCCATCTCCAATCTGTGTGCTTGATGAGGTAGACGCACCATTAGACGATGCAAATGTCACCAGGTTTTGTAACTTGTTAGAGGAGTTGATAAGCACCACTAGTACGAAATTTATAATTGTAACCCATCATGCTTTAACAATGTCTAAAATGAATAGACTTTACGGTGTCACAATGCCTGAAAAAGGTATAAGCCAATTAGTTGCAGTTGATTTACAAAAAGCAGAAAGTATGGTTGCTTAATCAAATAATCTAAATGTCCAAGGATCCTTTTAAAACTCGCTTAGAGATTGCAAAAAAAAAAGTAGATAAAAGAAACTTGGCTAAGAAAAATTATAATCCATCCCCTATTGGTAATGCTTTCAAGCTGAGTACAGAACTAGTGTCCGCAGTTGCTGTAGGGACAATTATTGGGTTTATTTTAGATAAGACCTTTGGTACTAAACCATGGTTAATTTTAATATTTTTTTTTGTAGGGGTAATTGCTGGAATAGCTAATGTAATTAAATCTGCAAAAAATATGCAAAAGTAGGAAGAAATTTATGGCAGCAAACCCAATGACCCAATTTGAGGTATACAGAATTGGTCCTGAAATAAAAGTAGGAACCTTTGACATTTCTTTCACAAATGCAAGTTTATTTATGATTATTAGTTCATTAGCAATACTTTTAATTTTTAATTTTGGTTCTACAAAAAAATCTGTCATACCAAGCAAAATTCAACTTCTAGCTGAACTAAGTTATTCCTTTGTAGCAAAAATGATTAGCGATACTGCTGGTTCGAAAGCTAGACCTTATTTTGCTTTTATATTTTCATTATTTATGTTTGTGCTTTTTTGTAATATGTTTGGAATGATCCCCTATACATTTACAGTTACCAGCCACATTATTGTAACTTTTATGCTTGCAGCGTTCATTTTTATTGGTGTAACAATTATCGGCTTTATTAAACACGGTTTGGGATATTTAAAACTTTTCGTGCCAAGTGGGGTACCAATTGTATTACTTCCTTTAATAATTGTTATTGAGATTATTTCTTATTTAAGTAGACCCATTAGTTTATCAGTTAGATTATTTGCTAATATGATGGCAGGTCATACTATGATGAAAGTTTTCGGAGGCTTTGTGGTAAGCCTTGGAATTGTTGGTGGATGGCTTCCACTGAGTTTTTCGGTTGCATTAACTGGTTTGGAGATCTTAGTTGCTTTTCTTCAAGCATATGTTTTTGCAATTTTAACATGCATTTATTTGAATGATGCATTAAATTTACACCATTAATTAACATAGGAGGATATAATGGAACTAGAAGCAGCAAAAATGATAGGAGCAGGTCTAGCAGCAATCGCATTAGCTGGAGCTGGAGTTGGTATTGGAATAATTTTTGGTAATTATTTATCAGGAGCAATGAGGAATCCATCTGCCGCTCAAAAACAATTCCCTAATTTACTTTTAGGTTTTGCGCTTGCAGAAGCTACAGGATTATTTGGATTGGTAGTTGCGTTAATCATTTTATTTGCATTTTAAATTAATGATTAAAAAAATATTTTTTCAGTCGATATTTTTCAATTTCTTTTTTTTAAAGGAAGTTTTTTCAGCTGAAAGTGGAGGTATGCCTCAACTTGATCCTGAATTTTGGATTTCACAGATATTTTGGCTCACGATTACTTTTGGTGTTTTATACTTAGCTTTATCAAAATTTATTTTACCAAAAATTAGTTCAAATCTGGAGCTCCGAAAATCTAAAATACAAGAAAATATTGAAGCCGCTGAAAAGCAGAGAGAAAGTAGTGAGATTAAGTTAAAAGAATATGATGAAATAATTCTAAAAAGTAAGATAGAAGCAAAAAATATTTTTAAAAACGCTAGGGAAAAAATAATTAAAGATATTAATTCTAAAAAAGAAATTTTAGATAAACAAATAGACGATGAAATTAGTAATGCTGAACAAGAAATAGAAGCATTAAGAAAAGTTGCTGCTGAAAAAATTAACAAAATTGCAATAGAAACGTCTTCGGATCTTTTAAAAAAATTAATTGGAACAGAAATTAATAATAGCAGTATCTCCGCAATCGTTGATGATCTTTCAAAAAAAAATAAGGACAAATACTATGGCTCTTGATGCAACATTTTGGGTGGCTGTTTCATTTGTTATATTTTTTGGCGGACTTATATATTTAAGAGTGCCCCAAAAAATAAATGACATCCTCAACAAACTTATTTTGGATATCAAAAATGAGATTGATGAAAGCGAAAAATTAAGAGCTGAGGCTAAGATATTATTAGATAATGCTCAAAATAAGCTTAATACTGCTCAGTCAATAAACGAGGAGATTTTAGATCAAGCAAAAAAAGATAGTGATAGACTAATAATAGAATTAAATGATAAGTTTCATAAATCTTCAGAAATCAAGAAAAATTCAGTTCAAACAAAAATTGCTCAGATGAAAGACTCAGCAATAAAAGAAATTAAGAATGCTTCTGTAAAAATTGCCGTGGACTCTGTAAAAAAAATAATTACTACTTCTGTAGATAAATCTAAATTGGACAGCTTGTTCGAGAAAAATTTGGATGAAACTAAAGCAGAGTTAAAAAAAATTAATTTATAATCTTCTTACATTTTTTAAAAAAAAATATAAATTATTAGAATGAATTCTATTGTAATTGGTTCTGGTTTTGGGGGAATAGCTGCCGCACTTCGAATTAAAGCAAAAGGTAACGATGTAACTTTAATTGAAAAACACCCTGATCTTGGTGGAAGAGCCAGGGTTTTTAAAAAAAATGGTTTTATATATGATGGTGGTCCAACAGTAATTACTGCACCACATTTAATTAATGAGTTATTTGAATTATTTAAAAAAAAACCAAAAGATTACTTAGAGCTCACTCCATTAAAGATTTGGTACCAATTTATCTTCGAGGATAAAACTCGATTTAATTACTCTGGAGATGAAGAAGATATGAAAAAACAAATTGAGAAAATTAATCGAGAAGATGTATTAGGTTACGAGAAATTGGTAAATTTCACAAAAAAAATTTTTGACAAAGGTTTCACAGAGCTTGCCGATGTTCCATTTGATAGACCATTCGTAATGATGCAACAATTGCCAGCTCTTTTAAAATTAAAAAGTTATAAATCGGTTTACTCATTAGTTTCCTCTTATATAAAAAATGAAAAATTAAGAAGAATGTTAAGTATGCATCCTCTATTAGTTGGTGGTAATCCTTTTACAACCACATCAATTTATGGATTAATTTTATATTTAGAAAAAAAATGGGGGATTCATTACTCCATAGGTGGAACTGGAAATATCATTAAAGGTTTTGAGAAATTAATGGACGAAGTTGGAATCAAGATAATAAGAGGGCGAGAGGTCAAAAAAATTATTACTAACAAAAAAAAAATTACTGGTATTGAATTAGATAATCAAACCATAATAAAATCTGACAATGTCGTCTGTAACGCAGACCCGCCTGCAGTTTATGAAAAAATGTTAAATGGAAATACTAGTAACTCATTTCTTTTTAAGTGGAAAAAGAGACGAATGGAATATTCGATGGGATTATTTGTTTACTATTTTGGTACAAAAGAAAAATATGAAAATGTAGAACATCACACAATTAAATTTGGTAACAAATACAAAGAACATTTAAATGACATTTTCAATAATAAAAAATTAAATGAAGATATTAGTTATTATCTACATAGACCATCTGCAACAGATAAATCTATGGCTCCTCCAGGTAAGGATTGTTTTTATGTGTTGGTCCCAGTTCCAAATAATCAATCAAAGATTAATTGGTCTGTTGAAGGAGAAAAAATGAAAAATTTGGTAATAGATAAAATGGAAAAAGATTTGATGCCAAATCTTAGAAAAAACATTGTAGAAGATTTTTATTTAACACCAGATTACTTTGAAAAGGATTTAAATACCAAACATGGTTCGGGTTTCTCAATACAGCCAAAATTTTCTCAGTCAGCTTATTTTAGATTTCACAATAAATCTGAGATATACGATGGACTTTATTTTGTAGGAGCGGGAACTCACCCAGGGGCTGGGGTGCCGGGAGTTCTTTCATCTGCAAAAATATTAGATAAAATTTTATAATGTCTCAAAAGAGTTATTTGTCTGTTTATGCTAAATCATTCAGCTGGGCGGGGTTTTTTTTACCAAAAAAGACATTGAAAAAATGTTCAGCTTTATATGATTTTTGTAGAGTTGCAGATAACATTGCAGATGATCATGAAGAATTAGAAAATAAAGAGAGGAAATTCAATCAATTTGAGGATGATTTTAACCAAAAAAAACTAGATGATCCAGTAATCAAAAATATGTGGGATCTCATTGAGGAATTCAATATATCCTTAAAAATTGTACAGGATTTATTGATTGGAATTAAATCAGATATCAAAGATAAAGTTAAATTAAATTCAAAAAAAGATTTGCTAATTTACTCATATAGAGTAGCTGGGACTGTTGGATTAATGATGGCAAAGATTTTAAAAGTCAGTAAAAAAAGTTCGCTTAAGTCAGCTATTGATCTTGGGATTGCAATGCAGCTTACTAATATATCTAGAGATGTAATTGAGGACTCAAAAAATAAACGTTTTTATATAGATGAAGATTTTGAAAAAATTTCATCGACTGTCAATCTTGCTGATACTTTTTACAAAAATTCATTTTATTCTATTAGGGATATACCATTTAGTTTTCGTTTTTCTATTTTAGTTGCAAGAAGAATTTATAGAAAAATTGGTTACAAAATATTAGATAAAAAAAACTTAAAAAGCTATCGAAATGCGGGAAAGATATATGTTTCAAATTTAGAAAAAACACTTGAGACTTTTCTTTCAATTTTAGACTTTATTAAACTGTCATTGATACATAGAAAAGATGAGCAAATCATACACGATCATATATTGATTAATGAGGTGATTAATTTAAATGAGAGAATTTGACTATATCATTATTGGGGGCGGTTGTGCCGGTTTATCACTCGCTTATGAGTTAGAAGTACATGAGATATTAAAAGATAAAACCTTGGCTATTGTTGAACCAAGAGCAGAATATAAAAGAGATAAAACTTGGTCTTTCTGGAAAGTGAGTCCACACAATTTTGATGATTGTGTTAAAAAAAGTTGGGAACATTTTTCAATTAATATTCCAGGTAAAACAAATCATCTTGAGTGTAAAAATACCCCATATCAAAGTATAGATAGCGGCTTATTTTATGAAAAAATAAATAAAAAATTAAAAGAAAATAAAAATATTTATTTCTTCAAAAACATAAAAGAAATAAATACTCAAAATTCGTTCGTTTTTAATAGTGTTCCAAATATTAAAAAAAAACATTCTAATCTTTGGCAACATTTTTGTGGTGTAGAAATTGAGACAAAAAAAAACTTTTTTGATGAAGAAATTTTTAATCTTATGGATTTTGACTGTGAACAAAGGGAAAGTGTACATTTTTTTTATACGCTTCCCTATTCCAAAAATAAAGCTTTAGTTGAGACAACTTGGCTATCCAGAATGAACGATAATTCTCAAAAAGATTATGACCAACAAATTAAAGATTATATTAATAAGCATTTAAAAATTAAAGATTACAAAATTGCCTATAAGGAACAAGGTGCTATCCCACTATTTTATCCAGTATACGAAAAAGAAAAAAATAAAATAAACATTGGAACTGCAGGAGGCATGACAAGATTAAGCACTGGTTATACTTTCTTGAACATTCAGGAACACAGTAAATACATCAGAGAAAATATTGAGAATATTTCTAATTCTAAGAGTTTTCAAATCAGTAGAAAATATAAATTTTTAGATGATATATTTTTGCGCGTCCTTAACAGACATCCTGACAAAATGTCAGATATATTCTTTAACATGTTTGAGGCGTCACCAAAGACTGTTATAAAATTTTTATCAAACAAAAGTAATTTTTGGGATGATTTTAATATAATTCTAAAAATGCCAAAGTTGACTTTTATAAAAGCTTTGTTTTACTAATGAATAATGAACGTTAAAATCAAAAAAATTTTCTTTAATCATTCTTTTATATTTTTTTTATTTTGCAATATTTTTTCATTAGTATTTTTTAAAATCGATATTTCAATTATATCTCCATTAATTTGTTTATTACTTATTCTCGTGATTGGAGTATCTCATGGTTCTTTAGATCATATAAAGGGTAAAAAACTTCTTAAAACTTTTAATTTAAATAATATTTCAATATTTTATTTTACATATCTTTTATTAGCTATTTCAATAACCATATTTTGGATTTTATTTCCATCTACAGCTTTAATAATTTTTTTAATTGTCGCCTCTTATCATTTTGGAAAAGAAGATACTCAATTTTTAGTTAATGAAAATACATATGCCAATCAATTGCTATTTTTATTTAAAGGTAGTTTAATTATTTTAGCACCATTACTTTTTCATTTTGATGAAACTATTTCTATTTTCAAATTATTATTAATTAAAAATGAAACTTTTTATTCAAGTTTAGCTTTCATTGAAAATAATAAACTTTTAAATATTGGAATTATTATTAGTACTTTATCTAGTATTTTTTTATTTATGAAAAATTTTGAGTTAAAGAAATTTACAATATTTTTAGATTATTTTTCGATAATCATTTTAAATTACTATTTTACACCTTTAATAGCATTTACAATTTATTTTTGTTTTTTGCATTCAATTCGACATAGTATTTCGTTAATGATTGAGCTTGACCAGAACAATCTAAAAAATGGTCTCTTAATTTTTTTTAAAAAAGCACTTCCTCTAACAATTCTCACTGCTATTTTCTGTTTAATAGGGATGTATTTCTTAAATAAAAATTATGGTTTTGATAGTTCAATTTTAAAATTAATATTTATAGGTTTGGCATCTCTAACCTTTCCGCATATATTGCTCGAATATTTAATTGAAAAAAATGAAAAATAAAGAGATTAAAATTTTGCTATCTGCGCCTCGAGGTTTTTGTGCTGGTGTTGAAAGAGCGATTGAAATTGTGGAAAAAACTTTAATTAAATATGGAGCACCAGTTTATGTTCGACATGAAATAGTTCATAATAAATTTGTTGTGGACGATTTAAAAAAAAAGGGTGCAATATTTGTAGAAGAACTTGAAGAGATTGAAGATAAGACAAGACCTGTTATCTTTTCAGCCCATGGAGTTCCAAAAAAAATTCCTTTAGATGCTGAAAATTACAAAATGACATACATTGATGCAACTTGTCCACTTGTTTCGAAAGTTCATAGAGAAGCCGAAAATCTTTTTAAATCTGGTTACCATTTAATTTTAATTGGTCATCAAAATCATCCAGAGGTTGTTGGTACAATGGGTCAATTACCCTTAGGATCAATTGACTTAATTCAAAATGAAAATGAGGCAAAAAATTTCAAATTTAATAATGAAAAAAATTTAGCTTTTGTTACTCAAACTACTTTATCTGTTGACGACACCAAAGATATTATAAACATTTTAAAGGAGAGATTTCCAAAGATAAAAGAGCCACATAAAGAAGATATCTGTTATGCAACAACAAATAGACAAATGGCAGTAAAAAATATTGCAAAAAAATGTGATTTATTCTTTGTTATAGGGAGTAGAAATTCCTCAAATTCAGTGAGATTAGTTGAAGTAGCTAAAAAGGCTGGTTGTGACAATGCGTTATTAATTCACTCACAAAGTGAAATACCATATGACTTAATTAAAAATTCAAATACCATAGGTATTTCCTCAGGTGCATCTGCGCCCGAAATATTAGTAGAAGATTTCATAAAAAATTTGAGAAAAGAATTTACGGTTTCAGTCGATGAGGTTGAAATTATTAAAGAAGATGTTGTTTTTAAAATTCCTAAAAAATTAAATTAAATGGCCGTTTATACTAAGATTAATAAAAGGGATATTTCCTTAATCAATAAAAAATTTAATATTGAAAATTTTAAAAATTTTAAAGGTATCAAGCAAGGAATTGAGAACACAAATTATTTATTAAAATCAAAAAATAATAAATTTATTCTTACAATTTTTGAAAAAAGAGTTTTAAAAAAAGAGATACCTTTTTTTATAAAGCTAATGGATCAATTAAGTGCTCTTAATATAATTTGTCCGAAGCCTCTAAAAAACAAAAATGGACAATTTTTAATTAAGCTTAAGAACAAGACTGCGTGCATTGTTTCATTTTTAACTGGAAAAAGTAAAAAAAATTTATCTTTGAAAAATTGTTATGACGTAGGAAAGACAGCTGCTCTGATTCACTTATATACAAAAAAAATTAAACTTTTTAGAACTAACTCAATGGGTATTAAAAAACTTAGGCCTTTACTTAATAAGATTAAATTTAAATCAGGAGAATTTAAGAACTTAGATAAATTTTTAGAAATAAACCTACGAGATATTAATAAAATTTGGCCTAAAAAATTGCCCGAAGGTATTATTCACGGAGATTTATTTATCGATAACATTTTTTTTAAAAATAACAAATTATCAGGAATAATTGATTTTTATTTTGCTGCTAATGATTATTTTATGTATGAAATAGCTATATGTGTAAATGCTTTGTGTTTTGATCAAGTCAATTCAAAATTTTTTCTTAATAAGAAAAAAGTAAAAAATCTAATTAAAGGGTACGAAAAAATAAGAAAGCTTTCAAGCAAAGAAAAAAATTCATTGAATATTTTATGTCGAGGTTCCGCATTAAGATATTTCCTTACAAGGCTTTACGACTATGGAAATACCCCAAAAACCGCATTCATAAAAATTAAAAACCCTAGGGAATATTACCAAAAGTTAATAATACATAACAAATTAAAAACTTATAAAGATTATTTTTAATTAATGATTAAAATATACACTGATGGATCATGTATTGGAAATCCAGGTAGAGGTGGTTGGGCAGCTATAATATTAGATAATGGAAAAAAAACTGAGGTGAAAGGAAGCAAAAAAGATACTACAAATAATCAAATGGAATTATTAGCGCCTATAGAAGCTCTTAAAAAAATTCCAAAAGGTAGCAAAGTTCAAATTTATACCGACTCTAAATACGTAAAGTCTGGAATAACAGAGTGGATACACAATTGGAAAAAAAATGGCTGGAAAACTGCAAACAAAAAAGAAGTTAGAAATAAGGAACTTTGGACAGAGTTAGACCTTCTAAATAATGAATTTGAAATTAAATGGAGTTGGATTAAGGGACATTCTACTGATGTATTAAATAATGAAGTAGATTTGCTTGCAAAAGAAGCTGCAAACTCATAATTGAGCACCTGGCAACAGAACTGCCCTACCTAGATTAGATTATTTAATAAGTTCTCTGCTGAAGTTAAACCACATTCTTTAGTTTCTTTTTCAACGTGAATATTAACAACTGTAAAATTTTCAATCACCATTAAATAACGATTTGATCGGATTCCCATTCCTTTTGCATTACGATCAATCTCTGCACCAATTGCTTTTGTGAATAACAAATATGGATCAGATAACATTTTTATTTTATTTCCAGTATTATTAATTTCTCCCCAGCCATTCATTACGTAAGGGTCATTAACTGATAAACAAAATATATTTTGTATTCCTTTTGCTTTTATTTTATCTGCATTTGTTACAAAACCTGGTAGGTGAAGCTTTGAACAAGTTGAAGTAAACGCACCAGGCAGACCAAATAAAATTATTTTACCATTACCAAGAATTTCTCTTAATCTACTTTTTTGAGGCTCTCCATCAATGAGGTGGAAAATTTCTGTATCCGGTATTTGATCTTTTATTTTTAATTTCATATTGAATTCATTACATAGTCTTTGACTTTTTCAATGTCATTAGTAAGGACTTCAAATTTTTCTTTTCTGCCATTGATATAACCAAGACTACTTGGTAAATCCTCAGTTTTTGAAATTGCATCCTGTATTGCTTGTGGAAATTTACATGGGTGAGCAGTTGATAATACTACACAATTATTTCCTAATCCTAATTTTTTTACAGCCCCAATGCCAACTGCAGTATGAGGATCAACAATTATCTGATATTCATCATTAATTTGCTTTATCATTTTAACAGTTTCATTTTCGTCTAGCATTTCAGATGTAAAATTTTTATTTATTTTATTTAAATCATCATTATCAATTATAAAAGAATTACTTTTAATTTTACTCATTACTTCTTTTATAATCTCTGAGTTACAATCTTTTACATCATATAAAAGCCTTTCGAAATTACTCGCTATCTGTATATCCATACTAGGAGTATTTGTTTCCTCAACCTGCCTTTGGGTATAATCACCACCAGAGATTGCTCTGTGAAGTATATCATTTTTATTTGTGGCTACGATTAGCTTA